>DATDBK010000025.1:0-25929 GCA_036524935.1 Lysobacter sp.
CTGTCATGAAGGTCCTGTCCTCTCTGAAGTCGGCGAAGGCCCGTCACCGCGACTGCAAGGTCGTCCGCCGCCGTGGCAAGGTCTTCGTGATCTGCAAGTCGAACCCGCGTTTCAAGGCGCGTCAGCGCTAAGAAGCCCGGCAACGCCGTGCAAATCGAAAGGCCGCCGGAAGGCGGCCTTTTCTGTGGTCGCGCCCCGCTTTTTGCGCCTGCGCGGCGACCCGATTCGTTAAAACGTGACGGCCGCTCGCTGCCGCCGATTCACGGGTTGTGCGTACAATCGTGGCCTTATCAGACCGTGTTCATCCACCGAGGGGGCTCGCCGTGAACAACCGTGCCATGAAGCGTTTCGCCGCTGTTCCGCTGTTCGCGCTGCTGGCCCTGGCCGGCACGGCCGCTGCCGACACGCTGCTGGTCGAGCGCGTGCAGGAAGAAAACCGCGCCGCCATGCCGGCCCGTGGCCAGACCATGGCCCAGGTCGAAGCCAGCTATGGCGCACCGGCCGAGAAGCTTGAATCCCAGGGCGGCCAGAAGCGCCAGTGGCCGGCCATCAACCGTTGGGTGTACCCCGCTTTCACCGTGTACTTCGAGAAGAGCAAGGTGATCGACGTCGTCGCCAACAAGGCCAGTGCCGAGGAAGTCGGCCCGAAGCCCCCCATTCGCTGAGGCCATGAACGAACCTGTATTGCGCTTCCCCGCGGAGTGGGAACCCCAGTCCGCGGTACTGATCGCTTGGCCGAACGCCGATACCGACTGGGCTGATCGCCTGGGCGAGGTCGAAGAGACCTACATCGCGCTGGTCGCGGCCATCACCCGCTTCGAGCCGGCCATCATTTGCGTGGCCGACGAAGACATCGAAGCGTATGCGCGCGCGCGCCTTTCCTCGGCGCGCGTCGACATGTCACGCGTTCGTTTCGTCGAGGTTCCGTACGACGACACCTGGTTGCGCGATTCCGGTCCGATCACGCTGCGCCGCGACGGCGGCTTCCGCCTGCTCGACTTCCGCTTCACCGGCTGGGGCGGCAAGTTCGACGCGAGCCAGGACGACCTCCTGGTGGAGCGCCTGCACGACATCGGAACCTTCGTTAACAGTTCACGCTATCCGGTTGATTTTGCACTGGAAGGTGGCGCGATCGATAGCGATGGCGAGGGCACCCTGCTGACCACCTGGCAGTGCCTGCACGAGCGCCATCCGGAGACCTCCCGCGAGGACCTGACCCGGAAGCTGTCCGAGTGGCTGCAGCAGGAGCGCGTGCTCTGGCTCGATCACGGATACCTGGAAGGCGACGACACTGACGCCCACGTCGACACCCTCGCCCGCTTTGCCGCGCGCGACGCGATCGTCTACCAGGACTGCGACGACCCGGCCGATTCGCACTTCGCCGAGCTGCAGGCCATGGGCGCCGAACTTGCCGCGCTGCGTACCAGCGACGGCAAGCCGTACCGGCTGTTCCCGCTGCCGTGGGCACAGCCCATCGTCGACGAAGGCCGTCGACTGGCTGCGAGCTACGCCAACTTCCTGATCGTCAACGGCGCCGTCCTGATGCCCGCCTACGGCGACGAGGCCGACAGCCGCGCCCAGGCCGTGCTGGCCGAGGCGTTTCCGGATCGCGAAATCGTGCCGGTGCCGTGCCGCCCGCTGATCTGGCAGAACGGCAGCCTGCACTGCATCACCATGCAGTTGCCCGTCGGGCTTCTGGGCTGACGCCCGGAAGCCCCAGAGTTTGCAGCGCAAACTCTGGGCCCCGCGCCACTTGTCTCCGAGCCCCATTCGCGCCTGCGGCACGAATCGCCCCTTGCCAAGGGGCCTGCCTACAATAGAGCCGCCAAGTTCCGGACTTCACTCCCCATGAAGAAGACCACCCTCCCCGTCGCTCTGATCCAGGACCGCGACCACGGCAGCCGCGAGGCCAACCTGGCCAACATCGAGGCGCGCGTGGCAGAAGCGGCCGGGCACGGCGCGAAGCTGGTGCTGCTGCAGGAGCTGCACAACGGTCCGTACTTTTGCCAGCACGAATCGGTCGATGAGTTCGACCTGGCCGAGCGCATTCCCGGCCCGAGCACGGAACGCCTGGGTGCGCTGGCGAAGCAGCACGGCGTGGTGCTGGTGAGCTCGCTGTTCGAGAAGCGTGCGGCCGGCCTGTACCACAACACCGCGGTGGTCTTCGATGCCGACGGTTCGACCGCCGGCAAGTACCGCAAGATGCACATCCCGGACGACCCGGGCTTCTACGAGAAGTTCTACTTCACTCCGGGCGACATCGGCTTCGAGCCGATCCAGACCTCGGTCGGTCGCCTGGGCGTGCTGGTCTGCTGGGACCAGTGGTACCCGGAAGGCGCGCGCCTGATGGCGCTGGCCGGCGCCGAGCTGCTGTTGTATCCGACCGCGATCGGCTGGGACCCGACCGATGAGCAGGCCGAGAAGGATCGCCAGCGTGATGCCTGGGTGCTCAGCCACCGCGGCCATGCCGTCGCCAACGGCCTCCCGGTGCTGAGCTGCAACCGCGTCGGCCACGAACAGTCGCCGCTGGATGCGGCCGGCATCGATTTCTGGGGCACCAGCCACGTGCTGGGTCCGCAAGGCGAATTCCTGGCGCAGTCGACCGTCGCCGAGCCCGAGATCCTGATGGCCGAGATCGACATGCAGCGCAGCGAGCACGTGCGTCGGATCTGGCCGTTCCTGCGCGATCGCCGAATCGACGCCTACGGCGACCTGCTCAAGCGCTACCGCGACTGAGCCGCTTGGCCAGCACGCTGACGATCCGCACAGCCGACGCCGGCGACCTGCCGGCGATTACTGCGTTGTACGCGCGCGAAGTCGACGACCACGTCGCCACATACGAGTACGACCCGCCCGACCAGGCCGAGATGACGCGGCGCTGGCAGGCGATCGTCGCGCAGGGCTATCCGTACATCGTCGCCGAGCTCGACGGGCGCTTCTCCGGCTATGCCTACGCAAGTAGCTATCGCACGCGCGAAGGCTATCGCTGGACGGTCGAGGACACGGTCTACATCGTTCCCGAACTGCAGGGCCGCGGCGTCGGCCGGGCGCTGCTGCAACGACTGATCGACGATTGCGCGGCGCTGGGTTTCCGGCAGATGGTCGCGGTGGTGGGCGACGTCAGCAACGCCGCGTCGATCGCGCTGCACGAGCGGCTGGGGTTCCGCACCGTCGGTGTATTCGCTGGACTTGGGCGCAAGCACGGGCGCTGGCTGGACACGGTGCAGATGCAGCTCGAGTTGGGTGACGGACGGGCTACACCTCCAGACAGCTGACCCGGCCAGCTGCCGTCTCACGCCTATGCGAGATGCAGGACTACCGACGAGCGGTCGAATTTAAAACGAACGGACGTGCTATTTTCCGTCCATGTCCGCACTCACCGCTACCAGCAAAGGCGCCGCCACCCGCGAAGCGATCATCGATCGCGCCTACGACGTTGCCTGCTCGGCCGGCCTGGAGGGGCTCTCCATCGGCCCGCTGGCGCAGGCCGTCGGCATGTCCAAGAGCGGCGTGTTCGCCCATTTCGGCTCTCGCGAGGATCTGCAACTGGCCGTCCTGGATGCCGCCGGCCAGCGCTTCGTCGGCCATGTGCTGTTGCCGGCGCTGAAGCTGCCACGCGGCCTGCCCCGCCTGCGCGCAATCGTCGAAGCGTGGTTCGACTGGGCCCGCCAATCCTCGGAGGGCGGCTGCCTGCTGCTCAGCGCCGCCAGCGAATACGACGACCGTCCCGGCGAAATCCGCGATCGCGTAATCGCCCATGAGTTGCGCTGGCGTCGCGAGCTGGCACGCGCCATTGCGCTGGCCGTCGAGACAGGCGACCTTGCCGTCGACACCGAGCCGGAACAGCTGGCATTCGAGGTCTACAGCCTGGCCCTGATCGTGCACCACGACGCCGGGCTGTTTGGTTTCGAACCGGCCGCGGCCCGCGGTCGCAGCGCACTCGAGCGTTTGTTCCGCTCGTATTCCCCCACCCTCTGACACCCCACCCGGAGGCCTTCCGTGTACCCGCTCATCGCCAAAATTAGCACGATCGTTCGTAACATCATGCGACTGTACGGCTTGCGCCTGGGATTCGCGCTTGGCGCTCCGCTCGCCCCGCGGGCGACCGTGCAGCGCGCCGCGCGGCTCTTCTCCACGCCACTGCCGACCAGCCGCAGCCGCGCGCTCGCCGCGTCCACCCAGGGCGCACGCGAGGACCAGGTCGACGTCGATGGCCACACCATCGCCGCTTACGTCTGGGGCGACCCGGTCAAGCAACCCTATGTGCTGTTCGCCCATGGCTGGTCGAGCCATGGCACGCGCATCGCGCCATGGCTTCCGGGCCTCATCGCCGATGGCTATGCGGTGGTCGCATTCGACCAGCCCGCACATGGCCGCAGCCCGGGCACGGAGGCAACGCTGCCCGACTTCACCCACCATCTGCTCGCCGTGGGCGAGCACTACGGCCCGGCCGCTGCGGTGATCGGTCATTCGCTCGGCGGCGCCGCCACCCTGCTTGCGATGGCGCAGGGCCTGCAGGCATCGCGCGCGGTGCTGATTGCACCCGCCGCCGATCCGGTCGCAGCGGCAGAGCGCTTCGCCAATGTGATGTGGATCGGGCGCAGCCTGTTCCAGCGGATGTTTGCCTATTTCGAGGGTCGAATCGGCATCACCTTCCAGGAGCAGCAGGCGCATCTCAACGCGCCGGCCATCGGTCGTCCGGCCCTGATCGTCCACGACCTGGAAGACCGCGACGTGCCCTGGGAAGAAGGCGAGCGCTACGCACGCTACTGGCCCGACTCGCACCTGCTGACGACCCGCGGGCTGGGCCATCGCCACGTTCTCGACGATGGCGAAGTGATTGCCGCGAGTCTGCGCTTCCTGCATGGGGAAAGCGTCGGGGACCGCATCGTGTCCAGCACCAACCTGCCCTTCGGCGTCGCCTGAACAGATCGTTCTGAGCCGGCGGCTCGCGTTGCCCCGTGGGTGGTCTGGCCCTAAGCTGCGTGCAAGTAACCCACGCATCGACAAGACGGCGCCTGACCGGCGCCGTCTTCGTGCGCAAACCCCGAAAGGCAACGCCGCATGCAGGTAGTACCCGCTCTCACCGCCCCGTCCGAACGCCGGGTGCAGCCATGATCGATTCCTCCGCGCAGGCGGCACTCGATGCCGTGCTGGCTGCCCAGCCCCACGCCATCGTCGAGCGCGACGGCGTGCGCTACACGTTGCTGGGCACCGCCCACGTCTCGCAGGCCAGCGTCGAAGCCGTGCGCGATGCGATCGACAGCGGCGCGTTCGATGCGGTCGCAGTCGAGCTGGATCCGCAACGCCTGCAGGCCCTGACCGACCCCGATGCACTGGCACGCCTGGACCTGGTCCAGGTGATCCGCACCGGCAAGACCGCACTGTTCGCGGCCAACCTTGCACTCGCCGCTTACCAGCGCCGGCTCGCCGAGCAACTCGGCATCGAGCCAGGCGCAGAACTCAAGCGCGCCGTGCTGGAGGCTCGCCAGCGCGAGTTGCCGGTGCATCTGATCGACCGCGATGTCGGCCTGACCTTCAAGCGCGCAAACAACCGGCTCGGCTGGTGGTCACGCGCCAAGCTCGGCGGCGGCCTGATGGCGGCGCTCTTCGTCGACGAGGAGGTCGGCGCGGAGGAAATCGAGAAGCTCAAGCAGGGCGACATGCTCGAGTCGAGTTTCGGCGAGTTCGCCAGCGACAGCCCGGAGCTTTACGAAACCGTGATCGCCGAGCGCGACCGCTACATGGCCGCGCGCCTGCGTGAGAGTCACGGCGATGCGCGCGAGGTGCTGGCGGTCGTTGGCGCCGGCCATCTGCAGGGACTGGCGCGGCACCTCAAGGACGAAGTCCGCACGCCTGAGGTCATCCGCGAGGAGCTCGAATCGCTGCCGAAGAAGAGCAGCATTCCGTGGTTCACGATCGTCCTGGCGGCGTTCGTGCTCGGTGGCTTTGCGTGGGGGTTCTGGCGCGGCGGCATCGACGTCGGCTCCGACCTCCTCCTGCAGTGGGTGCTCGCGACAGGTGTGCTCGGTGCGATCGGTTGCGCCCTTGCCGGCGGCCACCCGCTCAGCATCCTGGTCGCCTTCGTCGCATCGCCGATCACGCCACTTCACCCGGCACTCGCATCGGGCACGCTCAGCGCCCTCACCGAAGCATGGGTGCGCAAGCCGACCTATGCCGACTTCATGGCGCTGCGCGACGATGTGCAGAGCTGGCGCGGCTGGTGGCGCAACCGCGTTGCGCGGGTGCTGCTCAACTTCTTCCTCACCAGCCTGGGCACCGCGATCGGTGTGTGGACCGGTGGCCTGCGGATGCTGGGCAAGCTGGTCGGCTGAGGCGCGGCGTTCTGACCGGTTGCCAGCGTTTGCTGGCACCGGATCCGCAATCAATCCAGCAGTAGCTCGCGCCACGAAATCCGGCCCACCTTGCTGCCGACGCTGCGTGTCAGCACGCGCTTCTGCTTGCCGTCATCGAGGTTCACCTGGACTTCGTCGCCGACGAAGATCGGGCCATTTGGGCTGCTCTCGAAACCCACGCCCGATGCTGGCGCCATCACGCCATCCACCTCGATTCCGTCCAGGTGGTTGAACTGTCCATCGCCGTTGGAGTCGAAGAACGTCGAGGAAGGCCGCGAGCCGGTGAACGGCTCCAGCGCCATCACGAATCCCTTGCCTCCTGGATTGCAGACGTCGCTGGCATCGGGAATGCGACTGGTGCCGATCAGCTTCTGCCGCTCGAACCGGTTGGCGACGATCATGCGCTCGCCTTCCCTGCCCCTGACCGGCGATACCAGGTCGAGGAACCAGCCGTCCTTGCCGACGAGGTCGCCTGCAACCTGCTGGCTGGTCACACGCAACGTCACACCCTTCGCGTTGGTGGGCTCGGCCACGATGGTGCGCGCGACCATTGCCGCTCGCCCTGCAATCTGTCTCCCCCGGTCCACCACTCCGTACCAGCTCTGCACGCCCTTGTCGGCGACGTCCGTCCGGCCCAGGTATCTGCCGGTCCCGAAGAGTACCCACACCTCGCGCGTCGCCGGGTTTGCCATCACCAGCGGGGCCGCAGTGATGGGCTGGGGCGTGCGTCCGGAATGCACGGCAAGGAACAGCCGGCCGACATTGGCGACCGCGCGATCGATGCCCGAGATGCGCCAGAGGTTGCCGGCCATGTCGCCGCCATACACCGTGTCGTAGAAGCCATCACGGTTGCTGTCCCACGCGTCCACGGCCGAGAGCGCATTGTTGCCGGACACACCGGTGCTGATCGCCCGAACCTCGCCTGTTTCCACTCCGATCACGATTAGTTGCGCAGTGCCTCCCGTACTGTTCGGGCCGTTGCCGAGTAGCACGCGCCAGTCGCCATTGCCGACCTGGGCGATGATCGGCTTGCCGAGCACGTGCCCGAGCGCGGGAATATCCGTGGCGTCCTTCTCCCAGAGGAAGCCGACATCGTCCGGATCGGTGATGTCGAGGGCGAACACCGATCGCCCGCCGCGGCCCATGCTGCCCACGAGAATGGTTTTCCAGCGACGGTCACGGGTTGAGTAGATGTCGGCAACGGCCAGTTCGCCATCGACGAAGAAGCGATGCTCGTAGTCCGGCGAGGCCAGCGTCTTCAGCTGCTCGTTGATCGCCGCCGCCGGCATGAAAGCGTAGGTTTCGTCGCCATTGGCCGCGTCGAAACCGTGCAACATGCCGTCGTTCGCGCCGACATAGACGACCTTGCGCCTGGTCGTCTGCGCCGTCACAAACGCGGCATACGACGCGGCTCCCATGAAGGTGGCAACCGGGTATAGCCGCGGCTCCGGACGGCCTACGTATACGGGCGCGGAGTGCACCACGTCGCCGAGCAGACCCTGCCGCACCCGCAGGCGCCCCTCGTCGCTGCGATTGCCACGCAGGTAGTTCAACGTAGCTTCGTCGCCAAGCACAGTCCTCTGCGCGGCCCCCAACGCGTCCCAGGTCAGCAGACCGTAGCGTCCGCTCCGCGAATGCGGATTGTGGAAATGGATCTTCCGTTTTGCCCATGGCTCCGCAGCAAGCCGGTCGCCGGAGCTCCACACCGGATCATCGGTGGTGCGCTTTGGGTCCAGCGAGAACGCACTGACTTCTCCGCGCCACGAAGGGCTGAAGAAGCGGGTCTGGAACGTCCTCCCGGCTGCGCTCAGTTGCGAACTGTCGGACGTCAGCGCCGCCGCCGAGCCGGTTACCTCCGCCGCGATCCGACTGAACGCGCGCGTCAGGCTCTCCACCATCTTGTCGGCGTCGCTGGCGACATAGAAATTGTCGGGACGTTTGTAATTGGCCGACAGCAAGTCGTTGGACGCGTACCACCACGCCTCGGGCAACGGCACCGTCCGTTGATAAGGACGAAAGCCTTCGGGGACGCGGAAGCCACCGTACTTGGCCGCCAGCCAGTACTGATTGCGATTCCGGGGCTCCAGGATCCCGCCCTCACGCACGTCGACCCAATGCGTCGAGACGGACTGCCTGCCCTCCAGGTCCGGCCGGATGTCGACGGTGTGCGAATCGTAGGCGAGCCCGGCGATGTAGGCAGAGTTTTCGCGTCCGCTGAAGGGCGTTGCAATCGGCAGGCCTTCGAGCTCGCCGACCTTTTTCATTGCAGTCACGACATTGACGGTTTTGTCCGCCGAAACTTCCGGTGGCCTGGCTGGCTCATCGGTGGTGGTGACGTTACCCGGGAGATTTTTGTCGCGATGGGTATTGACGTCGCCGATGCCGAGAATGACGTTGGCCTGGCACCGATACTGGATCGGGTCGTTCCAGTTGGTGACGATCGGAAAGCCGTCCGCCTGTGCGTAGGCTTTGTCGCCGGATACCTCGGAGTATGCGGCGACATTGCCCTGGTTCTTGAAGTAGCGGATCGCTGTGTAGTACAGCTCGCTCACTGGATCGATGGACTTGTGATAGTTCGAGGTCAGCTGCCCGAACTTGTTGAGATAATTGATGACGCCGCTGTCGCGGATGGTTCCCGGCGTCGCGCTCGCCGCTTCCGGATCGGGATTTGGCCACAACACACCCGTCACGGGATCCCACTCGCTCGCGGGGTTGTATGCCGGTCCGTTCATCGGGTGGTGGCTCATCGGGCCGACGAACTTCTGGTTGGCCCGCAAGACGCCACCGTCGCGTAGCGTGTCCGAGTCATTCAGATAGCCAAAGATGCTGTAGCGAACCCGGTCCGAGTATTGCTGGATCAGACCTTCCGGCTTCCAGCCCGCGCTGTATTGCTGGCAGTTGGTTTCGAGCAAGTCTGGCACGCAGACTTTGACGCGTACGCTGACCTCGAACGTATTGTTCGGAACCGCCCGTCCGCGCCTGTCCCGAACCAGGTTGTGCAGCGACGGATCGTAGGCAACTGCTGTGTCGTCCCAGGTACTCCTGCCGGTAAAGCGCATCTTGTTGCCCAGGCCGGCAACCCGGACCGACATTGAGTTCCAGGAAGCGGATGTTGCCGCACTCACCGTGCTTCTGCCCGCCACATGACGAAAGCTGCTGCCCCTGTCGTGACGCGCCTTCTCAAGCAGGGTGTCAGTGGGCGTATCGAGAACACGGTAACCGCCGGTCAGTGCCAAGCGAAACGGATCGATTGTCTGCGTCGCCGCCCAGTTCATGAAGTTGCCGCTCCATTCCTTTGCCGAGCTACTGCACGCGCGACCGGTGCTGACGGGAAAGAAGTGCCGCTCGGCTTCCTCGGAGGAAAAGTGGTACTGATAGCACTTCTTGGAGTCGAAGTAGCCTACGTAACCTTTGGAGGCGTCATAGTCGCCCAGGTTTGCCTGGCTGTTGATCGTCGGATACTCCACGGACGGAACCAGTGCGAGATTGCCGGGCACGCGTACGCCTACGTGCAGTGGCACCTGGGCAATGTCCACCTGGGCGGCAGCCGTACCCACCGCCATCGCGGCTGCCAGCACGAACACTGTGGCAAGCAGGCGTATCGATTCTGTTGCCACGTTCAACGCACCTCGACGGTCGCCTGCAGCGCGACTAGCGCCCGACCGCGCACGGGATTCTGGCTGCGTGCAGAAATCCTGTAGATGGCCTTGCTGTAAGTCGGCGGCGGAGCGCCGTACTGGTTGCCGGACGCGCTGCGACCCGCACCGCCATCGTCGGCGCTGACCGACAGGCTTCCCATGAACTCGATGTAGTACTGCGGCACGCCTGCCACCTTTCCGGAGTACGACGAGGGCTCGGTGACGCTGACCCAGCAGCGCGGTGCATTCGGGGTGCAGGCGGCAGTTGCCACTGCGGCATCCATCGGGGTTGCCGGGCAGATCACTCCGGCTGCGGTGCAGTCCACGCCGATCGATTGCCCGTCGACACTGGCTTGCCGCACCTTCTCTTCCGCCACGCGAAGCGCGGACTCGGCCGCCTGGAAGGCGAGGCTGCGATCAAACATGGCCGCGCTCATCCGCTCTTCCAGGAGGGTTCCGCGAAGACTGGCCAGGCCCAGTAGCGTCATCACGATCAACAGAATCAGCACGACAATCAGCACCGTGCCGCGCTGGCGACGCGATGCAAGCGACCCTGGAGTCACGTGTTCCTGTTCCGCAAGGTGACGGTATGGCTGAAGGAACGGACGAGGCGGGTTCCCGCAACGCCGACGCGTCCCGTTCCCTCCAGCGACAACACCAGTCGCACGGCGATCACGGCCGACCAGTCGAGGCCCGGCCTGGCATTGACGTAGCCGTCGGCGCCTGCCACCAGGTAGGTGATCTGCATGTCGCGAATGCCTTCGGTGATTTCGTCGCGAACCTGGTCGCGAGGGGTGCTCCCCTCCCTTCGCAAGCGGTACAACGAACGCCCACCGCGGCCGTTGTCGGCAACGAACCATTGCGCCGCCTCGAGTGGTGCGATCAACGAATTGGCGCGATAGAACTTGCCATTGCCCGATGGCGTGCAGGCGACCGGCAGGCCGAGCCCCGAAGTGCAGTTGCCCGGTCCCGTACCACCTTGGTTGAACGCGACGGTGCGACCGCCCTCGCCGGCTGAGCTGACCTGGACGATGCTGAGCTGGGAGTGGTCGCAAACAAGGATGATGTCCTTGGCGCGCAGGCCGAGATTGCCTGTGTTGAGGGTGAAAACACCCGGCATGCCGGGCACCTGATCCTGGCGCGTCACCGTGACGACGACGTCCCCGGATGACAGGATCTCGACCGCGTCGGTCCCTGCCGCGGAGCCCTGCAAGCCGCCGCCGTCGTAGCCGAACACTCCCCTGTTCCAGTTCATCCACCACGGAACCCCGGCGCCGGCCGCGCCATTGAGCACGTTGGCCACGGGCAAATTGTTGCCGCAGGGGTTCCCAGCGGCCTCGCGCATGTCGCGGGCCATCAGTTCGAAGGCCACCCTGACGCTTTCCTGGATGCGCGCCAGGCTCTCGGTCGCGCGATAGGTCTTCTGGTTCGACAGGAACAGGCCGACCGCGGCAATCGAGACGAGCAGCCCGAGCACCAGCGCAATCATCACTTCGATCAGGCTGAAGCCATGCTGGGCCCGGGCGCCACGAGCTTGTCGTCGCGAGCAGGTCAAATCCGCACCACCGTCGTGACTTCCTGGCCTTCGCTACCGCCCGAACCTCGCGAGTCGTCCCAACGAACCGTCACGGTGCAGTCGGTAGTTCCGCCACCTGCGACCGGCGCGCAGGTGATTGTTCCGCAGGCCTCTTCACCGAGTGCGGCTTGGAGGCCACCGATCCAAAACGCCTGGTCATTGCCAGCCAGGCGGGCTGCGTTGGAACTCGCACGCCGCGGCGGCGGTGCTTTGCATGCCATCGCCATCGTGTAGCCCCCTGCCCTGGCTTCGACCGCGTTCGCGCGCATCGCTTCGAGGATGCTGTAGGTCTGCACGACCGCCTGGCTGCGTTCCAGTGCACTCTGGCTGTTACGCAGCGACTTCGCCTGCAGCGCCGCGATCCCGAGAACGCCGATGGCCAGGACCAGCACTGCAATCAGGACCTCGATCAGCCCCACACCAGATTGGCGGCGAGCAACGCCGGCGGCGATTCCGCTGTGGATGTGCATCGCGTTTCCCCTGTGACTTTCCCTGTCACATTAGGGAGCCTGGGCTGGCGCCCGCCATAAGAAAACGGGAAGGCAAGCCTTCCCGTTCTCTATTTCTGGCGGTAAGGCTATTCCGCCTTCAGTGCCGCCACTGCCGCTGCCGGCACCTTGTCGTCCTTGCCGCGGGCACGCCGCGCCAGGCGGGCCGTGCCGGTGCGCAGGTCATCGAGCATCGCGTAGATCGTCGGCAGGAACAGCAGGCTGACTACCGTCGAGAACGCAAGGCCACCGGCGATCGCCCGCGCCATCGGGTAGTACGGCGGGCCGTCGCCACCCATCTGCGTGTTGGTCAGCGAAATCGGCACCATCGCCAGGATCGCCGTGCCCATCGTCATCAGGATCGGTCGCAGTCGCTCGCGGCTGCCTTCAACCAGCGCGTCGGTGCGCGACAGGCCACGACGGCGAAGGTTGTTGATGTGCTCGATCATCACGATGCCGTTGTTCACCACCACGCCCATCAGCACCAGGATGCCGATGAAGGCCATGATGTTGAACTCCGTGCCGGTGAGCCAGAACAGCCAGAACACGCCGAACACCGAGAACAGCACGCCGCTCATGATCGCCGAGGGAAACAGCAGCGACTCGAACACCGCCGCCATCACCACGTAGATCATGACCAGGGCAATGACCAGGTTGAACATCATCTGCTTGTTGGCATCGGCCTCGTCCTCGAAGGCGCCGCTCTCGAAGCTGAAGCTGTAGCCAGCCGGGAACGCCACCGACTTGAGCGTCTCTTCCATGGCCTTGCGTGCGTCGGGCACGGTCGCCTTGTCGGCCAGGTTGGCCTGGATGGCGACGGTGGTCTGGCGGTTGGCACGCTGGATCTGCGTTGCCGACGGCTTCACCGCGACATCGACCATCGCCAGCAACGGCACGGTACGGCCATCCGGGGCACGCACTGTGAAGCTGTCGATATCCTCCACGCCGAAGTTCTCGGCGCCGGCGAAACGCACCCACACCGGCACCTCGGTTTCGCCGCGGCGGAACTCGCGCAGGGGCGCACCGCGCAGCGCCAGGCCGACGAAGCTGGCTACTTCCTTCGCGCTGAACCCGAATGCGGCGGCACGGTCGCGATCGACGTGCACCGACAACTCGCTGTTCTGGTCGCCGATGTCGACCCGGACATCGCGCAGCTCCTTGCGCTTGGCCATGATCGGGACGATGTCGTTGGCCAGTTCCACCAGGGTTTCGGTCGAATCGCCGACCAGCTGCACCTGGATGTTCTGGCCCGGTCCGCCACCGCCGCCACCGCCGCCCTGGTTGCCGATGCCGATATTGGCCCGTGCGGACTTCGGCAGCTCTTCGCGAAGTTTCTCGATCGTCGCCTTGGTCTCGTCGATCTTGTCGGTGTCGAACGTCAGCCGCGTGCCACCCCAGCCCTGCTCGCTGAAATACGAGTAGATCTGGGTGATGTTGTAGCGCTTGCGGTTGGTGTCGAGGTACTTCTCGATCTTGAGGATCTCGGCCGACATCTGCTCCTTGGTGTAGGCGCCCTTCCACTGGTAGAAGATGTTGGTCTCGGTGCCGTCGTCGCCACCGAACATGTTCTTCTTGGTCAGCACCATCGGCACGAAGCTGACGGCGATGATCAGCAGGATGCCGAGCACGCTCTTGCCACGGTGCTCCAGGGTCCAGCGCAGCAAGCGGGCGTAACCGTTCTGAAGGCGCGGGATCACGCCGCGATCGGATCGCACCGCCGGCGGCGTCTTCAATCGCGCCGAGATCATCGGGATCAGGCTGACCGCGACCAGCCACGAGGCCAGCAGTGACACCGAAATCGTGATCGCGATCTGCGACAGGTAGATGCTGAGGAAGTTGCGGTCGCCGAACAGGTTCGGCAGGAACACGATGCAGTGGCACAGCGTGCCCGCCGACAATGCGATGGCAACGTGGCGGGTGCCGATGATCGAGGCCATTTCTGGCTGGTCGGGCATCCGCTCGCGTTCCTGGTAGATGCTCTCCACCACGACCACGGCGTTGTCGACCAGCATGCCCACCGCCAGCAGCAGGCCCATCATCGTCAGGATGTTGAGCGTGACGCCGGTGAAGTACATGAAGCCCAGGGTCATCACGAAACAGATCGGGATCGCCAGGGTCACCATCAGCGTCGACGGCCAATGGCGCAGGAAGAAGTACAACACCGCGATCGACAGCAGCAGGCCGATGCCACCGGCCTCGGCCAGCTCCAGCAGCGAGCTGGTGACGTTGTCGCCCTGGTTGTCGATGATCTTGATCTGGATCCCGCTCATCTCCGGCTGCTTGCGGATCGCCTCGACTTCCTTGAGTGCGTTGGCCGAGACCTCCACCAGGTTGGCCTGGCGCTCCTTGAAGATGTCCAGGCCGATCGCCGGCTTGCCGTCGAGCCTGCGGCCGTAGTTCATGCGCGCCGGCTTCAGGCGGATATCGGCGATGTCACCCAGGCGCGTGCCCTTGGTGTCGATGATGAGATCGCGCAGTTCCTTCAGGTCGGTGATCTCGCCCACCGGCTGCACGCGCAGGCGCCGTCCGCCATCGTCGATCTGCCCGGCCGAGACCGAGAAGTTGACGGCCTGCAGGCGCGTGTTGAGGTCGTTGATGCTGAGGTTGTGGGCGTTCAGGCGATCGGGGTCGATGGCGATCTCGACCTCGTTCGGCGCAGCGCCGGTCACTTCCACCCTCGCCACGCCCGGGATGCGTTCGATCCGCCGCTTGAACTCGCGGTCGATCATGTCGTACGCGCCGGTCAGGTCGGTCGAGCTGGCCAGGCGCACGCGCAACACCGGCTCATCGGTGGTCGAGAACTTGAACACGCTGTAACGCTGCAGGTCATCCGGCAGGTCGTCGCGGATGGCATCGATGCGCTCACGTGCCTCCGAGGCCGCGATGGCGACATCGCGGTCCCAGTCCGAGAACTGGATGAAAATCTCGGCCCCGTTGGCACGGGCGGTGGCATCCATGCGCTTGATGTCGGTCATCGTCGACAGCGCTTCTTCCACCGGCCGCAGCAGCGTGCGTTCCACTTCCTCGGGCGTGGAGCCCTCGTAGGGAATCTGCACGAAGATGAACGGTGGCGAGACCTCCGGGAAGGCCTCGAGCGGCAGCCGCACAGCCGCGATCAGTCCGATCACGAACAGCGACACGAAGAACATGATCGCCGTGACCGGCCGCTTGATGCTGAGCTCTGCAATCGTCATGTCAGCGCTCCGTTCAAGCCGGCTCGACCTGGCCGTCGTCGTCCGACGCGACCTTGCCACGGGTGCGACGCGCACGGGCCACGTAGAAGTCGTCGGCGCGACGGTCCAGCAGGTCATAGACCACCGGGATCACGACCAGCGTCAGCAGCGTGGACACGAGCAGGCCGCCGATCACGGTGATGGCCATCGGCGAACGCACTTCCGCGCCCTCGCCCATCGCCAGCGCCAGCGGCAGGAAGCCGAACAGCGTGCACATCGTGGTCATGATGATCGGGCGCAGGCGCGAACGCGCTCCCTCGATCAGGGCCTCGCGCTTGGCCATGCCGGTCTCACGCAGCTGGTTGACCTTGTCGACCAGGATGATCGCGTTCTTCACCACCAGTCCGACCAGCAGGATCAGGCCGATGAACACCACCACCGACACCGGCGAATTGGTCAGCAGCAGCGCAAGCACCGCACCGACCAGTGCCAGCGGGATGGTGAACAGGATCACGAACGGATGCAGCAGCGACTCGAACTGCGAGGCCATCACCAGGTACACCAGGAAGATCGCCAGGCCGAATGCGAACAGCAGCGAACGCACCGACTCGGCGAGCTCCTCGCCCTGGCCGCCGATGTGCATGCCGACACCGGCACCGAGCGGCTGCTCGGCGATCATGTCCTGCACTTCCTGCACCGCGGCGCCCAGGTCAATGTCGCGCAGGTTGGCCGAGACGATCGCCACGCGTACCTGGTCGGCGCGGTGGATCTCGCTCGGACCGGTGGTCGAGACGACGTCGGCGACCGCGTCCAGCGTCACCGGACGGGTGCTGCCCGGGTTGACGATGAGGCGACGGATGTTGTCGACCGACGCGCGATCGGTTTCGCGGGCACGCACCAGCACGTCGATCTTGCGATCGCGGAAGCTGTAGCGCGTGGCGACGTCGCCGCGCACCTTCTTCACCACGACGTCGGCGATCTGGCGCGTGGTCAGGCCGAGGGCACCGGCACGGTCCTGGTCGAAGCGGATCTGGATCTCCGGGAAGCCTTCCTCGACCGTCGACTTGACGTCGGCATAGTGCGGATTGGCCCGCAGCATCGCCGCCATGCGTTGGCCGGCGACCTGGATGCTCTCCATGTCCTGCCCGCGCAATTCGATCTCCAGCGGCGTGGAGAAGCTGAAGAGCTCGGGACGGCTGAAGTCGACCTGTGCGCCGGGATGCGACTGCATCGTCGTGCGCAGGCGCTCGGTCTCGCGCGCTTCCACTTCCTTGCTACCGCCGTCGGCCATCACCACGGTGAGCTTGCCGATGTTCTCGCCGCTCTCGGTGGGGTTGGCGTCCAGGCGCGTACCACTGCCGCTGACGCCGTACAGCGTGCGGATGCCGTCGTCCTTGGCGTGCTTGCCCTGCAACTCGCGCACCAGCGCATCGGTTTCACGCAGCGGCGTGCCCGGCGGCAGCTTCACGGTCATCTCGAAGCGGTCCTGGGCCAGCTGCGGGATCAGGTCCGCGCCCAGCATCGGAATCGCCAGAAGGGTCAGCGCGAATGCGGCACCGGCGAAGCCGAGCACCAGCCACGGCTTGCGCAGTGCGTTCGGCAGCAGCTTGAGGTAACCCCGTTCGGCGCGGCCATACGGCGCCATCGCGATGTCGCTGGCCTTGCGCATCACCGGGCCGACCACTGCGGCCAGGCCGCGCCAGGCACGCACGATCAGCCAGAAGACACCGAAGGACGCGCCACGGGCACCGGCACTGATGCCGTGTTCGACCGCGGCCAGCGGCTTCTGCAGCTTCGAGGTCGGCTCCCAGCGCGGGTGCGGCGCTTCTTCCGGGAACGCCATCGGCGGCCGCCCCTTGAGTGCGCTGAGCATCGGGATCAGCGTCATCGAGACGATCAGCGAGATGCCGATCGCGAGCGCCACGGTCAGCGCCTGGTCGCGGAACAGCTGGCCGGCGATGCCCTGCACGAACACCAGCGGCAGGAACACCGCGATGGTGGTCAGCGTCGATGCGACCACCGCCATGCTCACTTCGCGGGTACCGGCAATGGCCGCCTCGAGTATGCCCAACCCTCGTTCCCGTGCCTTGGCTATGCTTTCGAGCACGACGATCGAGTCGTCCACGACCAGGCCAGTAGCCAGTGCCAGGCCGCCAAGCGACATCACGTTGAGGCTCAGGCCCATCTGGCCCATGAAGAAGAACGTGGCGATGATCGACACCGGCAGCGACAGGCCGATCACGAACGTGCTCCAGCCATCGCGCAGGAACAGGAAGATGATCAGCACGGCCAGCATGCCGCCGATCACCGCGTCCTTCTTGACGTCGCTGATGGCGTGGCGGATGAACTGCGACTGGTCGTCGATCGTGGTCAGTTCGATGTCCGGCGGAATCTGTTCCTTGATCTCGTCCAGGCGCTTGGTGATCGCGTCGGCGGTGGCAACGGTATTGGCGTCGCCTTCTTTGTAGATCGCCAGCTCGACCGCTTCCTTGCCCGCCAGGCGGATGATCGCCTCGCGTTCCTTGTAGCCCTGGCGGACATCGGCGATGTCCTTCAGGCGCACCGGCATGCCGCCGGCGACGACGCCGCCCCCGGCCGAATTGGCGCTCTGCACCGAAGCCGCAGCGGCCATTGCCTCGGCCGAACCGGTCTGCGCCGCGATCGCGGCCATCTGCGCCGCTGCATTCGCAGCCGCGTTGTCGCCACCACTGCGGGTGGTGACCAGCATCTCGCGGATCTCGGGCACGCTGGCGAACTGGTTCACCGTACGCACCAGGTAACGCTGCGAGCCTTCTTCCAGGCGACCGCCGGAGATGTTGATGTTCTCCTGCTGCAGGCGCTGGATGACGTTGTCGATCGGCAGATTCAGCTGCGCCAGCTTCTGCTGGTCGATGTCGACCTGGATCTCGTCCTCGAGGCCACCGCCGACCTTCACCGCGGCGACGCCATCGACCGGCTCGAGCTTCTTCTTCAGGTCATCGTCGGCATAGCGGCGCAGCCCGGTGAGCTCGCGCATGGCCTCGGTGTCATTGCTTGCGGCGACCTTGGACGACAGCGCGATGCGGAGAATCGGTTCGGTCGACGGATTGAAGCGCAGCAGCACCGGGGCCTTGGCCTCCAGCGGAAGTTGCAGTGCTTCCATCTTGTCCCGCACTTCGAGGCTGGCCTGGTCCATGTCGGTGCCCCAGGCGAACTCGAGCACGACGTCGCTCTGGCCGGTGCGCGACACCGACTTGAGCTTGCGCAGGCCCTTGACCACGCCGACGGCCTCTTCAACCGGTTCGCTGATCAGGGTTTCGATTTCGGACGGCGCCGCACCGGTGTACTCGGTGCGGACCGTCAGGGTCGGATAGCTCAGGTCCGGCAGCAGGTTGACCTTGAGGTCACCCAGCGCGATCAAGCCGAACATGACAAAGGTGAGCGTCACCATCATCACCGTTACCCGGCGACGCGTGGAGAACTCGACCAGGTTGAAGCCTGATGATTCGTTCGCAGGTTGCGTCACGTTCGCTCTCCGCGATTACTGCTTCTTGGCTTCGGATTTGGCGGCGGCAACCTTTTTCGCGGGCTGGCCGAGCACCTGCACGACGGTTCCGTCACGCAGCGCGGTCTTGCCGGCGACGACGACCTGGTCGCCCACCTTCACACCGGTGCGGATTTCCGCCCAGGAGCCGTCCATGTAGCCCAGCTTGACCGGCACGCGCTTGGTCTTGTCGCCGGTGACGACGAACACCGCCGGGTCACCGTCGTCTTCGAGCAGGGCCACGCGCGGCACGACGAGGGCGTCGGCACGCTGGTCGTAGTCGATCTTGATGCGTCCGAACATGCCCGGCTGCAGCACGCCGCCACCGGCGAACGCGCAGACCACGCGGAACGTGCCGCTGCCCGAGTCGACGACCGGGGCAACGCGATCGACGGTGCCGGTGAAGGTCTTGCCCGGCAGCGCATCGACCTGCATCTGCACCGGCAGGCCGGCCTTCAGCGTGGCCAGCTCGCGCTCGGGCACGTTGAGGGTGGCTTCCAGGCGCGAGGTGTCGACGATGCGGAAGATCGGGGTGTTGATCTGGACGAAGTTGCCGGTCTTGATCGAGCGCGAGGCGATCACGCCGGAGATCGGCGCTTCCACGTTCGCGTAGGACAGCTCCAGGTTGGCCATGCGGTTGGCCGCGCGGGCTTCTTCCAGGTCGTAACGCAGCTGGTCGTTGTCATTGGCACTGAGCAGCTTCTGCTCGGCCATCTGCTTGGCGCGGGCGTAGTTGGCCTCAAGCTTGCGCATGCGGGCGTCGGTCTGGGCGAGCTGCTGCTGCGAGCGCGCGGCATCCAGGCGGACCAGGGTCTGGCCGGCGCGGATCTGCTGGCCTTCCTCGACAAGCACATTCAATGCCACGCCCGAGGTCTTGGCCACCACCTGCGACTCGGCCACCGGCTCAAGCGCGGCGGTGCCGGTGTAGCTGGCCGCGACCGGGCGGCGGGAGGCCTTGGCCACCTCGACCGGAACGGCTTCGGGCCCCTTTTCGCCGTCCTTGGCCTGCGCCTCGCCAGCGCCGCCGCCCTTGCAGGAGGCCAGCAGCAGGACGCTCGACAGGGCCAGGCAGGGGAGCAGGACACGAGCGGCGCGGTCAAAACCACGGCTGCGATTTCGGGAGAGATGACGCATGAATTGAACCCCAAGGTGGCTGTGTACCGGACCGTATGCCGGTGTTGTAGATAGGTATATCACCTGCCCCGTTCACCAACATCCGCCGAAGGTCATGGTGACTGGAGCCATGTCGCGGCCGGTAGCGTGGGGACAGTCCACGACAGCCGCAATAACCATCGATGCAAAATGGCACGACTTCGTTGCATCGATATCGCAGGCTATACTTGCGCACTTATGCGCGGCCCTCCCGATGGACGGCCACTCGCAGCCAGCTTCAGAACCTTTCGCTAGCCATTCGAGATTGCGGACTACGACATGATGCGACCGCTGATGATCGCCGCCTGCTTCCTGCTGACCACCGCTGCGTCCATCGCATCGGCCCAGGAAACCCAGGCCCCCGCCGCTGCCCCGGCCGCAGCCACCGCCACCGCAACCACGGCGCCTGCCGTGCTCAAGGGCGATACCGCCAGGGGCCACCAGCTGACCTACACCTGCCAGGGTTGCCATGGCATTACCGGCTACAAGAACGCCTACCCGAACTACCACGTGCCGAAGATCGGCGGGCAGTCGGCGGAATACCTGGTCAATGCACTGACCGAATACAAGAAGGGCGCGCGCAAGCACCCGACGATGCAGGCCCAGTCGCAGAGCTTCTCCGACCAGGACATCGCCGACATCGCCGCCTTCCTTTCGTCCCTGAAGTGAGTGAGCAGACCATGACGAACAAGATCCTCGCCATTGCCCCTGCCCTCATCGTGCTCGTTGCCTCGCTCGTCGTTGCCGGCTGCTCCAGCTCCGACACGCCGGCAGAGCACTCCGCCGCCGACCGCGGCGAAGGCCACACCACTTCGTCCGCCGGCCTGCCGGCCGGCCACATCGCCGCCGGCGAACAGTTGGCCAGCACCAAGGGCAAGGCCACCGGCCAGTCCTGCGTTGACTGCCACGGCGCCGAAGGCAACGCTCCGATCGACGGGACCTACCCGAAGCTCGCCGGCCAGTACTACGACTACATCGCCCACTCGCTGCAGGCCTACCGCGACGGCGACCGCCAGCACGCGCTGATGTCGAGCCAGGCCAAGGACCTGACCGACCAGCAGATCGCCGACCTCGCCGCGTTCTTCGGTTCGCGCCAGAGCAATCTGCGCGACCTGCACGAAGCACACTGATCACCTCGCGTGATTCACGAAAAAGCCCGCTTCGGCGGGCTTTTTTGTGCCTGTCGTCGCCCGGGTTTCCCGGGTGCACTTTGCTTACCCGGGCTACGTGTCTGCCGCGTAGCCCGGGTAAGCGGAGCGCACCCGGGGTCAGGCATCAGATTTTCCGGGCTACGGCTTCACCGACCCGTTGTCTTCCTGCAACGCCGGCTTGAATGGAATCGGCGGCGGCGGTCGCGCTTCGGCAGGCTGGTCGTTGAGGTTCGGGTCGCTGATGCCGCAGCCACCGCCCAGGCTGAGCATCGAGATCACGCATTCGATGCTCTTGCCGGTGCCGGGGATCGGAATCGCCACTTTCCGCACGCCCCTGCGCACCCATTCGGCGATAAGCGACTCGTTCGGCACCCAGTACTTGTCGAAGCTGGTCGGCTCGAAGTCGTTTGGCTTGCGCCGCAGCCACGTGCCGGCACGGTCCAGGTCCTTTATCTCTTCGGTGATCGTGCCCGGCGGTTGTCCCGGCGACGCCGAACCGGGCGCCTCGGCGATCCGCACGCTGCCGTCGCTGTTGTAGAGGCCGGGCTGTTCGCCGCGCTGGCCACCGGGGCGATTGCGGGTCGATTCGCCCCAGTCGTCGCCGCGCGTCGGCGTCGACCAGGTTCCGGCCGCGGGCGCGGGTTTCGGTCCGGCGCCCGCTCCGGTCACCGGCTGGGAGCCGCTGCCTGCAGGCGTCGTCGGGCGCGACTGGCTTGCACCCGGCGTAGCGGCAGCCGCGGGCGCGGTGCTCGCCGCCGCAGCTCCCGTCGTTGCCGACGAAGTTGAAGCCGGCGCCGCTGCCGCACTGGCCGCGGCTGGCGCGGGTGCTGCCTGTGCAGGCGCCGCTGCCGGCGGGGCCGGTGACGGTGACGGAGGCGTGCGTGTCGGAGGCGTGGGGATCTCGGCCGTGCGGATGCTCGGCGTGGTCGAACGCACCTCCGGCACTGGCAAGGCCGGTGCCGGCAGTGCGCGCACGGGTGTGTTGGGCAACTGCACGGGAGCCGGCACGTCGCGCACCGTCACTTCGCGCTGCCGTTGTTCGATCGATGGCGCGGCAATGTCCCGCGGTGTGATGTTCGGCCGGATCGGTTGCACCGGCTCGGCCACTTCGGCCGTGCGGACAGCGGGCGCTTCCGTGCTCAGCTGCGGCGCCGCCAGCACCGGTTCGGGCGGACGGCGCCGGGTCGGCGGCAGCACGAACACGGTCGGCTCGCTCGGCGTCGGCTCGCTGACCGCGACCGGCTGTTCGACCACCGGAGCCGGCGTCGGCAACGTCGGTTCGGGGACCTCGCGCTGGGCGACATCGGGAATGGGGGCATCCACTGCCGGCGCCGGCACCGCGACGGCAGGCGGACTCAGCTGGGCGCTGGGTGACGCCTGCGCCGTATCGGTCCGGGTCGGCGCCGCCGGGGCCTGTTGCTGCGGCTGCGGCCGTGGTTGTTGCTGCGGCTGATCGCCGGGCTCGCCGGGGCCGCCGCCGGGTTCGGCTGGCGTGCCCTTGCCCACGTATTCGATCATCGTCACTTCCTCGCCCTGCGGCGGGAGCGCGCTGACGGCGAGGAAACGCATGTACATCAGGTACAGCAGGATCGCCGCGAAGAACACGTGCCAGAACACGGTGAAGGCGGTGGCGAACCAGTGCACGCGCCGGTCGACGCGGTCTGGCCGGTGGTCGCCCTGCCAATCCTGCCGCCACAAGGTATTGAAGGATTGCCAGCGGCTGAGGTCGCCGATGCGCCGTGGCGGCGGCACCGCCAGCGGACGCGCGAGGAACACCTCGACGATGGCCGCCGGGGTCGCGCCGCGGACCGCACCGATGCGCTCGCGCATGCTCTCGAACCAGGCCTGCCAGCCCGGCGGAAACTCACCGGGCGGACGCCGCAGGTGTGGCGAAACCAGCTGCAGCCGTCGCTGCAGGGCGTGGATGAGGTCGGCGGCGGAGAACATCTACGTCGCCGCGCCCTGCTCAGGCCGCCGAATCGCGGCGGATGTAGGGCGCGTCACCGGTCTCGTGATCGGTGGCGTCACGCACCGCGGTGACGCCGGGCACCTTCGTCATCAGCGTCTTCTCGATGCCCTGCTTGAGGGTCACGTCGGCCATGCCGCAACCGTGGCAGCCGCCGCCGAAACGCAGCACGACCACGCCCTGTGCGGTGACTTCCTGCACCGCGACATTACCGCGATGCGATGCCAGTTGCGGGTTGATCTCGTGCTCGACTACCCACTGGACGCGTTCCACCAGCGAGGCCGAGTCGGCCGGCTCTTCGCCCTTGATCTTGGGCGCGCGGATCTGCAACTGGCCGCCCGTGGCCTGTGTTTCGTAGTCGATCTGCGCGCCGTCGAGGAACTTCACGCTGGCGGCATCCAGCCACACCGTGAACCCTTCGCAGTCGACCGCCCACTCGTCACCCTGCAGGTCGCCGGGCTCGGCGAACTCCAGGCGCACGTCCGCGCGCGGCGTGCCGGCGTGCACCGCCGACAGGCGAACGCCCAGGCCCGGCAGGGCCTCACGCTCGATCAGCTTGAGGAAGTGGCGCTGGGCGGATTCGGAAATGTTGATCATGGGGGCTATTCTACCGGGGTCCGCGCAGCACGATGGCGCACCGTCTAGTAATGACCGCCGACGATGGTATCTGTTCAGTCGGCGGGCCAGCGTAAAGGAACCCCTGCCCATGAACGACCTCGTCCCCCTCGCCCAGGCCCATTGCCTCGCCCGTCGCGGCACTGAGCACCGGCTCAGCGCAGCGCGTATCCGCGAACTGCTGCCGGAGGTCCCCGGCTGGGAGTTGATCGAGGACGGCCATGCGCTCACCCGGACCTACCCGTTCTCCAATTACTACGAAACGATGGCCTTCGTGAATGCCCTCGCTTTCATGGCTCACCGCGAAGACCACCACCCCGACCTCGGCGTGCACTACAACCGCTGCGTGGTGCGCTATTCCACCCACGACGTCGGTGGCCTGAGCGAGAACGACTTCATCTGCGCCGCCAAGGCCGACGCCCTGTCGGCCTGATCGCCGGCGATCTTCAAACCTGCGAGGCACACAGCATGGGCATGTTGAGCACGTTTCGTCTCCACCGGTCCGCGCTGCTGGCCTCGTCGCTGGCGTTGCCGTTGCTGCTGGGCGCCTGCCACAAGGCGACTGACGACGCGGCATCGGCACCGGTCGAGCGGACGGAACTGCTGGCGGTCGATACCCCGGTACCCGGCTATCCCGAGGAACTGGCCTGCGACAAGATCGGTGGCCAGGTGGTGCTGTTGATGACCGTGGGCGCCGACGGCAAGCCGGCCGAGGTCAAGGTGTTCCGCAGCAGCGGCATCGCGCCGCTCGACAAGGCCGCGCAGGAAGGCGTGCGCAACTGGCTCTTCAAGCCGGCTACGCGCGGCGGCGTGGCGCATTCCTCGAAACTGCAGGTTCCGGTGAACTTCAAGCCGCCGGCAGTGCGGCCGCAGGCGTGTTACGTGCTCGACGAGCAGCGTCGCCGCGCCGGCAGCAAATAGTCGCTTCTTGTCGCTCACGAGGGGTCCCGGGTGCGCTGCGCTTACCCGGGCTACGGGAGCCTGCCAAGTTCATTTGTAGCCCGGGTAAGCGCAGCGCACCCGGGAAGCGCGCAGAACGTTCCAGGGTCAGGCAAGCCGGTCGAGGACGTCGATCAGCTCCGGCGCCAGCGGCGCATTCAGCAGGTATGGCGTCTTGCCGTTGTCCAGCGAGAACTCCAGCGTCGAAGCGTGCAGGAACATCCGCTTCAGTCCGGCCTGGTCGCGCAGGCGCTTGTTGACCTCGGGGTCACCGTACTTGTCGTCGCCGGCCACGGCGTGGCCGATGTGCTGGGCGTGGACGCGGATCTGGTGGGTGCGTCCGGTCTCGATCCTCACCTCGCAGTAGGACTGCCCGCCGCGACGCTCGAGCACCTTGAAGTGGCTGAGCGAGGCCTTCCCCATCGGGTTGACCTGGACATGGCGCTCGCCGCCCTGGCGCAGGCCGACATGCAGCGGCGCATCGACGGTCATCACGCCATCGGGCATGCGGCCGGTCAGCAGCGCCAGGTAGCGCTTGCGGATGCCGATCCCGTCGTAGTCGCGGTCCTCGCGCATCAGCGCCTGCAGCTCGGTCAGGGCCGAGCGCTTCTTGGCGACCACCAGCAGGCCCGAGGTGTCCCGGTCCAGGCGGTGGACCAGTTCCAGGCTCTGGTTCGGACGCAGCGCCCGCAGCGATTCGATCGCGCCATGGCTGATGCCGCTGCCGCCATGACTGGCCAGGCCCGAGGGTTTGTTCAGGGCCAGCAGGCGCGCGTCTTCGAACACGATCGCCGCTTCCAGGGCGTCGAGCAGCCCCTTCGGCGGCGTCGGCTTGTCGCCGACTTCGCTGAGACGAACCGGCGGGATCCGGACCTCATCGCCGGCCTCGAGCTTGCGCTCGGCCTTGGCGCGGCCGCCGTTGACCCGGACCTGGCCGGAGCGCACCAGCTTGTAGACCAGTGATCGCGGCGCGCCCTTGAGCTGTCCGAGCAGGAAATTGTCCAGGCGCTGACCGGCCCGATCTTCGGGGACGCGGACGGTGCGAACCTGGCTGGCGTCCTGGCGAGGCGCCGGGGCGGGGTTGGGGGAGGCTGAATGGGTCATCCGGGGAAGGTTATCTGATACACTCGCGACGCGAGATAAGGTTTTGATTTCGCAGGAACTTGCACTCAAAAGGCCGAAAGCCCCTGTCCTGCGATTCCGGTCCGCGTCTAACCACTGCCCCCGGGGTAGCCATGTTAGCAGCGATGGTCCGGCGGAACCGGTTCCCGCCCGGTGGGTCAAACCACCTGTGATGAACACGTCCCGTGCGGCGTTCGCGCCGCCGGCCCTAAGTACCAGGAAAAAGAAAC
>DATDBK010000026.1:0-10886 GCA_036524935.1 Lysobacter sp.
GATGCTGAAGGCCGGCATGATCCGCAAGCTCGCTGCCGGCCTGTACACCTGGTCGCCGCTGGGCCTGCGGGTGCTGCGCAAGGTCGAGCGTGCCGTGCGCGAGGAAATGAACGCCGCCGGCGCCATCGAAGTGCTCATGCCCGCCGTGCAGCCGAAGGAGCTGTGGGAGGAGACCGGTCGCTGGGAGAAGTTCGGCGGCCAGCTGCTCAAGATCAAGGACCGCAAGGAGGCCTGGTACTGCTACGGCCCCACGCACGAGGAAGTCATCACCGACTTCGCGCGCCAGGAGCTGTCGAGCTACAAGCAGCTGCCGGTCAACTTCTATCAGATCCAGACCAAGTTCCGCGACGAGATCCGGCCGCGTTTCGGCGTCATGCGTGCGCGCGAGTTCCTGATGAAGGACGCCTACTCGTTCCACCTCAGCGACGACGACCTCGGCGCCGAATACCGCAACATGTACGACACCTACGGCCGCATCTTCACCCGCCTGGGCCTGAAGTTCCGCGCCGTCTCGGCCGACTCCGGCGCCATCGGTGGCGCCGTCTCGCACGAGTTCCACGTGCTGGCCGAATCGGGCGAGGACGCACTGGCGTTCCATAGCGGCTCGGACTATGCCGCCAACGTCGAACTGGCCGAAGCCGCGTCGCCCGGGCCGCGCGCAGCCGCCGCCGAGGCGATGCGCAAGGTCGACACGCCGACGCAGAAGACCTGCGAGGACGTGGCCGCGCTGATGGGCGTGGCACTGCAGCGCACGGTCAAGTCGGTGGCGATCATCGGCACCGATGCCGACGGCGGTTCCGCGTTCGTGCTGGCACTGGTGCGCGGCGACCACATCGTCAATGAGATCAAGCTGTCGAAGCTGGCCGGCCTGGGCGAGTACCGCCTCGCCACCGAAGCCGAGATCGTCGAGCACCTGGGCAGCGAACCGGGCTTCCTCGGACCGGTCGCCCCGCGCAAGGCCGTCCGCGTGATCGCCGATCGCAGCGTCGCGGCGATGGCGGACTTTGTCGTCGGCGCCAACGAGGCCGGTTACCACCTGGCCGGCGTCAACTGGGGACGCGACCTGCCCGAGCCCGACCTCGTTGCCGACATCCGCAACGTCGTCGAGGGCGACATCGCGCCGGACGGCCAGGGCACGATCGGCTTGGCCCGCGGCATCGAAGTCGGCCATGTGTTCCAGCTGGGCCGCAAGTACGCCGAAGCGATGAAGCTGACCGTGCTGGACGCCAACGGCAAGGCGGCGACGCCGGCCATGGGCTGCTACGGCATCGGCGTGTCGCGGATCGTGGCCGCCGCGATCGAACAGAACAACGACGACAACGGCATCATCTGGCCCGAGGCGATGGCGCCGTGGCAGGCGGTGGTATGCGTGATCAATCCCAAGGCCGACGCCGCCGTCGCAGAGGCCGCCCAGGCCCTGTACGCCGAGCTCAACGCCGCCGGCGTCGAAACCGCGCTCGACGACCGCGGCCTGCGCCCGGGCGCGATGTTCGCCGACATGGAACTGATCGGCATCCCGCACCGCATCGTCGTGTCCGAGCGCGGCCTGGCGGCCGGGACGTTCGAATACCGCCACCGTCGCGCCAGCGAGGCCGAGAATCTCGACCGCAGCGCGATTTTCGCCAGATTCGGCAAGTAGTCCGGCAATTCCGGCGCGGTCCATTCGACCGCGCCGGATAATCCTTGATATTCGACGGATTTACTCGACGGGCAGTGCGGGATTATCATCCTGCGCTGCCCGAATGGTTTCGGCTGCCTTGCAGGGCGCCCCGTCTGGTGACCTTCGGGCATTTTCTGCGGCCATCGCGGTGGCCGCCCGTCCGGTATACCGCCCGCATTCCAATGGCACTGGTCCGAGGACCCGATCCTGCCTGCAGATTCAACGCGTGGTTTTCCACGCGCATGGTTTCCCACCGCAATCCGCCCTTATCGGAGGTTTCATGTCGATCGATATCACCTCGCTTTCCGCGAAAGAACTCGACGCCCTGATCAACCAGGCCAAGAAGCGCAAGACCACGCTGAACAAGCGCAAGCCAATCGCCACCGTCCGCAGCAAGCTCACCCAGCTGGCGAAGGCCGAGGGTTACACCGTGGCCGAACTGTTCGGCAACGGCGCGGCCGTCCGCAGTGCCAAGCCGGCAGCCAAAGCCGCCCCGAAGAAGGCGCGCAAGGCGATGGGCAAGGTTGCCCCCAAGTACCGCAATCCGGCCGACCCGTCTGAAACCTGGACTGGCCGTGGCAAGCAGCCGCGCTGGCTTGCCGCCCACACCGCGGCCGGGCGCAGACTCGACGAGTTTCTGATCAGATAACCCGCCCGGATAACCCGGCGGTTGCGAAGCTCGCTGCCTACAGGTTTCGCCGCGCCGGCAGCAACAGGTTTCCGAACAGCAGGCCGGCGACCAGCGCCAGCAGGATATTCAGGACCGCCAGCAAGGCGGCCTGGCCGGCGTCGACGTCCTGCTGCTGGATCAGGGTCAGGAAGCCGCGAAGGCTGGCACTGCCAGGCACCAGCATGATGATGCCGGGAACGCGCACGATTGCGCCGGGGCGGTTCCACCAGCGGGCATAGGCATTACCGGCGGCGGTCAGCACGAGCGCCGCCAGGAATATGCCGGCCGGGCTGCCAAATGCCTGGCCGCCGAAACGCGAGATCAGGTAGCCGCTGGCCGCGGCCGCCATCACCTTGGGGTAGTCGCGGCGGTTGGCCCGGAACAGCACGGCGAAGGCGAACGACGCCACGGCCAGTGCCGCCCATTCCACCCATTCCGGCTGCGGCCGCGACGCCCGCACGTGCGCGTCCAGCCCGAGCATCTCGGCCAGGTAAAGGGCGATGACGGTTCCTATCGCGAGCTTGAGCACGGTCGTCAGCGCGCCCGCGAAGCGCGCCGTGCCCGACACCAGGTGCTGGCTGGTCAGTTCGTTGACTGCGTTGGTCAGCGACATGCCCGGCAGGAGCACGATCAGCGAAGCGATGATCACGGTGTTCTGGTTCAACGGCGCCACGTACGCGGCGACCAGCAGGGTCACGCCCGCGGCGAACATCGCGGCCACCGCCTCGAGTGGCTCCTTGAAACGCGGCTGCGCTTCCGACACCTGCACGAACAAGCCGATCAGCAAGCCGTTGATGCCGGCCACGGCGATGTCCAGCCACGGCAGGCGCAGCACGCCGGCGATGGCCGTGGCGGCCAGGCCGTAGGCCAGCACCTGCATCGCGCGGGAGCGCCAGCTCGGCGGACGATCGAGCGCGCTCATCTGCGCATGCGCCTCGGCCAGGCCCAGGCGGCCGGCGACGACGTCCTCGGCGATGCGGTCGGTTTCGGCAAGCCGGTACAGATCGTTCTCGCCCGGAGGCAGGCGGATCACGCGCGTGGTGTCGCTGTCGCCCGGCGGCCGCTGGGGGTCGCTGAAGGTCAGGATCATCCCCGTCGGATTCGACCAGGGTTCGCACTCCAGGCGCAGTTGCTGTGCAACCGCGCTGATGGCTCCCTCCAGCCGCTGCGCGGTGGTGCCGTAGGCATGCAGGCGCTCGGCCAGCTCGATCACGAAGGTGATCCGTGCAGCGTAACTGGCAGCGCTCAGGGGAGACGGAGTCGACATGGCGCGAAGGATGGCATGCGAGGAGCGAATCGGGGAGCAGATATCGTCGCGGATGAGCGCTGCTGCTCCCTTCGCCGACACTCAGGTATCCTCGCGCCGAGGCTCCATGACCGATACGACCGCGCACCCGCCGCAGATCGCCGCCGATGGCCAAACGCCGTCGCGCCTGCGCTTGAGCGGCAGTTGGACCCTCGACTATGCAATCCAGATCAGCGAGGCACTGACCGAGGCGCCCGACGCGATCGACGCGGTCGACGCGACCGGGGTCGACCGCATGGACTCGGTGGGCGTGCTGCAACTGTTGCGCTTCGCCCGGCGCCACGGCATCGAGTTCGATGCCTTCACCTTCCACGACGACCACCAGGCACTGGTGACGGCGATCGAGGACGTCGCCGACGACCGCCCGCGCCGCAAGCGCGAGTACGGTGTCAGCGCGGCGCTGGCACGACTCGGCTTCGCGGTGACCGACAACTACCGCGAAGCGCGCGCGCTGATCGGTTTCTTCGGCGAGACCCAGCTGAAGCTGCTGCGCATGTTCAAGGAGCCCTCGCGCTTTCGCCCCACCGCGACCGTATTCCACATGGAGCAGGTCGGCCTCGATGCGGTGCCGCTGATCGCGTTGCTGTGCTTCCTGGTCGGCGCGGTCGTGGCCTTCCTCGGCGCCAACATCCTTGCCGACTTCGGAGCGCAGATCTACGTCGTCGAACTGGTCAACATCTCGTTCCTGCGCGAGTTCGGCGTGCTGCTGACCGCGATCGTCCTCGCCGGCCGCACCGCCAGCGCGTTCACCGCGCAGATCGGCGCGATGGTCAGCCGTGAGGAAGTCGATGCGATCCGCACGCTTGGCATGGACCCCGTCGACCTGCTGGTGATTCCGCGCATGCTGGCGTTGCTGGTGATGCTGCCGCTGCTGACCTTCATCGCGATGGTCTTCGGCCTGCTCGGCGGCCTTACCGTCGGCGCCTACAACCTCGACATCCCGCCGCAGCAGTACCTGGCACGCATGCACGAGACGATGGAACTGCGGCACTTCCTGGTCGGACTGGCCAAGGCGCCCGTGTTCGCGCTGCTGATCAGCCTGATCGGTTGCCTGGAGGGCCTGCAGGTCGAAGGCACCGCGCAGTCGGTGGGCGAACGCACCACCTCCAGCGTCGTGCAGTCGATCTCGATGGTGATCATCCTCGATGCATTCTTCGCGATCTGGTTCATGGAAATGGGGATCTGAGCATGGCGCAGACCATCCACTGCCTCCCCGACCAGAAAGAGCCGATCGTGCGCGTGCGAGGCCTGAGCAATCGCTTTGGCGAGCAGGTCGTGCACGAGGACCTGGACCTGGAAGTCCGGCCCGGCGAGATCCTGGGTGTGGTCGGTGGCTCGGGCACCGGCAAGTCGGTGCTGATGCGGTCGATCCTGGCCCTGCGCAGGCCCGATGCCGGGGAGATCGAGGTGCTCGGCCTGGACGCGCGCAGCGACGACCCCGACGTGCGCCGCGCCATCGAACGCAATACCGGCGTTCTGTTCCAGGACGGTGCGCTGTTCTCCTCGCTGACCGTGGGCGAGAACGTGCAGGTGCCGCTGAAGGAGTACCACAGCGACCTGCCCGATTCGTTGCGCTACGAGCTGGCACTGCTCAAGGTCAAGCTGGCCGGCCTGCCTGCCGATGCGCTCAACAAGCTGCCGTCGCAACTGTCGGGCGGCATGCGCAAGCGCGCCGGCCTGGCGCGTGCGCTGGCGCTGGACCCGCCGCTGCTGTTCCTCGACGAGCCCACCGCCGGCCTGGATCCGATCGGCGCTGCCGCGTTCGACCGCCTGATCCGCACGCTGCAGCAGGCGCTGGGCCTCACGGTCTTCCTGATCACACACGACCTCGACACCCTTTACGCTATCTGTGACCGCATCGCGGTGATCGCCGACCGCAAGGTGATCGCCTGCGCACCACTGGCCGAAGTCGAACAGTTGGACCACCCGTGGGTGCAGGACTACTTCCACGGTCCGCGTGCGCGTGCCGCGCAGCAGACCCGACTCCGCGACCTGGAGGTCGGAGCCCGATGAATGCCTTGCCCCCGAACCGCGACCTGGCGACCCCGATGACCACCCCGGCTGCAACCCCCGTCCCGAACCAAGACCGGCGGTCCTGACATGGAAACCAAGGCCAACTACGTCCTCATCGGTGCGTTCACGATCGTCGTGACGCTGCTGCTGTTGCTGTTCGCCTTGTGGGCGGCCAAGTACACCTCGGAGAAGGACTGGCGCAACTACGCCGTGCTCTTCAACGAACCGGTGACCGGCCTGACCGAAGGCAGTTCGGTCCAGTACAACGGCATTTCGGTCGGTACGGTCGAGACCCTGCGACTGGCCCCGGACGACCCGCGCCGGGTGATCGCGCTGCTACGCCTGCAGGCCAGTGCGCCCATCAAGACCGACACGCGCGCCAAGCTGTCGATCCAGGGCATCACCGGCAGTCCGTTCATCCAGCTGACCGGTGGCAATCCCGGCAGCCCGGCACTGGCCGACGTCGACCGCCGCGAGACCCCGGTGATCCAGACCGAAGCCTCGGCCCTGCAGAACATCGCCGACACCGCCAACCGCCTGGTCGCGCGCATGGACCAGGTACTGAGCGACGAGAACGTCAAGCGCGTGTCCAACACCCTGGCCAACATCGAGGCGATGACCGGCACGATCGCCGACCAGCGCGAAGACCTGAGCACGCTGATCACCAGCGCGCGCCAGTCCAGCGAGCAGTTGTCGAAGACCCTGGTCACCACCAACCGTGCCGTCGAAAGCGTCGACCGCGAGCTCGTCGCCAAATTGCCCGGCCTGATCGCCAAGCTCGACAGCACGCTCAGCCGCCTGGATTCGGCGGCGAACAACGCCAACGGCGTGCTCGCCGACAACCGCACCGCGATCAACAGCTTCGCCAATGACGGCCTCGCCCAGCTCGGCCCGACGCTGTCGGAACTGCGCTCGCTGGTGCGCGACCTGCGTCGCATCTCCGACCGCCTCGACGGCAACCCCACCCGCTACCTGCTTGGCCGCGACGCGCCCAAGGAGTTCGAACCCAAATGACGACGCGAGCAAACACGTTGCCTGCCCATGGATGGCGGCTCGGACTCGGCCTGGCCCTGGCCGTTCTGCTTTCCAGCTGCTCGATCCTGAGCGACAAGCCCAAGAGCGCTGCGACCATCTACGCCCCCGAACCGCACGTGCAAGCCGATCCCGGCTGGCCGACGGTGACCTGGCAGCTGGCGTTGACGCCGCCTACCGGCGCGCGCGTGATCGACAGCCTGCGCATCGCCGTGCGGCCGACACCGGGTGAGATCCAGGTGTACAGCGGCGCGCAATGGGCCCGTCCGCCGTCGGAAATGCTGCAGGACACCCTGCTTCGGGCATTCGAGGATTCCGGACGTATCGGCGCCGTCGCGCGCCAGGGCAGCGGCATTGCCGCCGACTTCAGGCTGTTGCTCGAGATACGCCGCTTCGAGTCCGATTACGCCGGGCAGGCCGTGCCGGCAGCGACCATTGAGGTCTCCGCGAAGCTGCTGCACATGCGCGACCAGAAGATCGTCGCCTCGCGTACGTTCCTGCAGGCGCAGCCGGCAGCGAGCACGAACGTGGCCGACGTTGCCCGTGCGTTCGAGCAGTCGCTGGTGGTCGTTGGCCACGATATCGCCGGCTGGACGCTGACCAGCGGCCAGAGCTACCAGCCCGCGACACGATCCTGACGCTCAGCGCTCCTGCGGCGCCCGCTACGCGGTAGCCAGGATCTGCCGGAACGTCAGGTTGATGCGCGCGCCAACCGGCCGCGCCGTGCGCGGCAGGGCATGCCGATAGTTGCGCTGTGTCGCCCCGGACATCACCAGGAGACTGCCGTGCGGCAGTTCAAGTGCAAGCCGGTGCGAGGGCTCGCTGCGGTGCTTGAGGGCAAAACGCCGCACCGCCCCCAAGCTGACCGACGCAATCACGGGCGCGGGTCCAAGTTCGGGCTCGGCATCGCTGTGCCAGCCCATCGCGTCGTGGCCATCGCGGTACAGATTGGCCAGCACGCTGTTGAACCCGACACCCAGCTCGGCGCACAGCCGATCGCGCACCGGTAGCAGCGCCCGTGGCCATGGTCGCGGCTCGAAACGGACGCCGGAATAGCGGTAACCAGTGCCCCGATCGCCGATCCAGCAGCTCAGGCGCGGCGAATCGACCTCGCGGCCGAACAGGCGGATCCGGTGCACTTCCCAGGGGACCTCCTCGCGCAGTGCCGCGAACAGTTCGTCGGCCTGCACCGGGTCCAGCCAGTGCCGGTCCAGCTGTACTTCGCCATCGGCCAGGGGCAACGGGGCCAGGGAAGAGCGTTCAGACATGCCATCACGCTAGCACGGCGATTTGCCCGCCCCCCCGCAAAACCGCGACAATCCACGATTGTAACGCCAGCCCGCCGCGGAGCCGCCAGCATGAGCCAACACGACACCACTGCCGACGCGGTCGACCATCCTGTCGTGGAGCGCGATGTGATGGAGTACGACGTCGTCACGGTCGGCGCCGGTCCGTCCGGCCTGGCGTTCGCGATCCGGCTCAAGCAACTCAATCCCGACATCTCGGTATGCGTGATCGAGAAGGCCTCGACCATCGGCGCCCAGATCATCTCCGGCGCGGTGATCGAACCCGGCCCGCTCGACGCCCTGCTGCCGAACTGGCGCGACAACCCGCCGCCGATCTGCGTGCCGGCGGTCAAGGACGAGTTCTGGCTGCTGAGCAAGACCGGCCACACCCCGCTGCCGATCCCGCCGGGCATGCACAACCGCGGCAACTTCATCGTCAGCCTCGGCGCGATGTGCGCCTGGCTGGCGCCGCAGGCCGAAGCACTGGGCGTGGAGATCTACCCCGGCTTCGCCGCCTCCGAGACCCTGCACGATGCCGACGGCACCGTCGTCGGCGTACGCATTGGCGACATGGGCGTGGCCAGGGACGGTTCGCACAAGCCCGGCTATACCGCCGGCATCGACATCCGCGCCAAGGTCACGGTGCTTGCCGAAGGTGCGCGGGGGCATCTCACCAAACGCCTGGTCAAGCAGTTCAACCTCGACGCCGACAGCGACCCGCAGTGCTACTCGATCGGCCTGAAGGAGCTCTGGCAGGTTCCGGAAGACCGTGTCGAGCCGGGCAAGATCGTCCACAGCTTCGGCTGGCCTGCCGACAACCACACCTACGGCGGCAGCTTCCTGTACCACCTGGACAAGGGCCGCATCGCCCTGGGCTACGTCAGCGGCCTCGACTACCAGGACCCGGAATACAAGCCGTGGGAAGCCTTCCAGCAATGGAAGAACCACCCCTCGGTGAAGCCGCTGCTGGAAGGCGGCAGCATCCTGTCGGCCGGCGCGCGCGCGATCGTCTGCGGCGGCTGGCAATCGCTGCCAAAGGTCGAGATGCCGGGCGCCCTGCTGATCGGCGATACCGCCGGCCTGCTCAACGTGCCCAAGATCAAGGGCACGCACCAGGCGATCCGCTCGGGCATGCTCGCCGCCGAACACCTGGTGGCCTCGCAGCTGGCGCCGCAGGGATTCGATGCGAAGCTGCGCGCATCCGAGGCGATGGCGGAGCTGAAGAAGGTCCGCAACATCAAGCCCGGTTTCAAGCGCGGCCTGTGGTTCGGCATCCTCAATTCCGCCTGGGAGACGATCACCGCCGGCCTGTCGCCGTGGACGCTGAAGGTCAAGGCCGACTGGTCGACACTGGACAAGGTTGCCGATCACGAGTCGCCCCGTACCGTTCACGGCGGGCGCGACTACATCAACCGCGACCTGGCCCCGCGCGATCGCCTGCAGTCCGTGTACTACTCCGCCACCGAGCACGACGAGGACCAGCCGGTGCACCTGAAGGTGCGCGACACCTCGATCTGCGTCACCCGCTGCGTGGAGGAGTACGACAACCCGTGCACGCGCTTCTGCCCGGCCAATGTCTACGAGATCGTGCAGGACGTGCATGCCGATGGGAGCGCAGGCAAGCGCCTGCAGATCAACGCGGCCAACTGCGTGCACTGCAAGACCTGCGACATCAAGGACCCGTACGAGATCATCGACTGGGTAACGCCGGAAGGTGGGTCGGGGCCGAATTACCAGAATCTGTGACGGAACGAGAAAAGGCCGCCCCAAAGGCGGCCTTTTTCGTTGAGGCCCGTTCGATCAGGCCAGCGCTACGCCGGTCTTCTCGCGCAGCTCGTCTTCGCTGACGTCCGGCGCCAGCTCGACCAGCTTCAGGCCCTGCGACGTCACGTCCATCACTGCCAGCTCGGTGATGATTCGATTGACCACGCCCACGCCGGTCAACGGCAGCGTGCACTGCGGCAGGATCTTGTGCTCGCCGCTCTTGGCGGTGTGCTCCATCAGCACGACCACGCGCTTGACGCCGGCCACCAGGTCCATCGCCCCGCCCATGCCCTTGACCATCTTGCCCGGCACCATCCAGTTGGCGAGGTCGCCCTGGTCGGTCACCTGCATTGCGCCGAGGATGGCCAGATCGATGTGGCCCCCGCGGATCATCGCGAACGAGTCGTGGCTGCCGAAATAGCTCGCGCCCGGACGCGCGGTCACGGTCTGCTTGCCTGCATTGATGAGGTCGGCGTCGACCTCGGCCTCGGTCGGGAACGGGCCGATACCGAGCAAGCCGTTTTCGCTCTGCAGCCACACGTCCATCCCATCGGGGATGAAGTTGGCCACCAGCGTCGGCAGGCCGATGCCGAGGTTGACGTATGCACCGTCGGTGAGTTCCTGCGCGGCGCGCTGCGCCATCTGGTCGCGGGTCCAGGCCATGGGTTTGTGTCCTTTGTTTTCGTGGGTCAGCCGGCGCGCACGGTGCGCTGCTCGATTCGCTTCTCGGGCGTCGGATTGTGGACGATGCGGTCCACGTAGATGCCCGGCAGGTGCACCTGGTCCGGGTCGATCGCGCCGACTTCGACCAGCTCCTCAACCTCGACGATGCACACTGTGCCGGCCATGGCGCAGGCCGGGTTGAAATTGCGCGCGGTCTTGCGGAACACCAGGTTGCCCGACTTGTCGGCCTTCCACGCCTTGACCAGCGACACGTCGGCCTTGAGCGCTGTTTCCATCACGTAGTGCTGGCCGTCGAACTCGCGCGTTTCCTTGCCCTCGGCGACGATCGTGCCGTAGCCGGTGCGGGTGAAGAAGGCCGGAATGCCGGCGCCGCCCGCGCGCAGGCGTTCGGCCAGCGTGCCCTGCGGGTTGAACTCGAGCTCGAGCTCGCCTGACAGGAACTGGCGTTCGAACTCCTTGTTCTCGCCGACG
>DATDBK010000027.1:0-6034 GCA_036524935.1 Lysobacter sp.
GTCACGGTAGTTGGTGGCGACCCGATGACCCGCCTGCGCCAGGCGCTGGACGATCGAACTGCCGATGCCACCGGTACCGCCGGTGACCATGGCTACGCGTGACTGCATGGGGACGTCTCCTTGGATTGCCGACCGCTCGGGGCGCGGCCGGTCGATGGGATTCTAGGGGGATGATGGCAGTGGCAATGTGTAGTGCGAAGGTGTTGGCCGAACGTGATGACCCTCAGTCGCCATTGCCTGCCTCCGCCATGGTCGCCGACGCGAATGACAACTCGCGCGGAAGCGCGGGCTGTGCCGGGATCGACGCCGGCTGGAAGGCGGCGACTGCGCGGGCGAGCAGGTCGGGGAGGGTGGCGGCATCGGCGAGCACGGCAGGGTCCTGGCCCAGTCGCACCCAGGCCGCGCGCAGGGCCGGCAGCGGGTTGGCCGGGTCGACTGGCTGTGATGCGTCGGATTTGGAGAGCTTGCGCCCGTCCGGCCCGAGCACCAGCGGCAGGTGGGCATGGCGCGGGGTCGGCAGTCCGAGCGCGCGCTGCAGCAGGATCTGGCGCGGGGTCGAGTCGAGCAGGTCTGCGCCGCGCACGACGTCGGTGATGCCCTGGTCGGCATCGTCGACGACCACGGCCAGCTGGTAGGCCCAGAAGCCGTCGGCACGCCGCAGCACGAAGTCGCCGACGCTGCCGGCCACGTCCTGGCTGTAGTGACCCACGATGAGATCCTCGAACCCGACCACGCTGCCGTCGGCGACGCGCAGGCGTACGGCCGGGTCGGGCCGCGGCGGGCGCGCCACACAAGAGCGGTGTACGCCGGCGGTGACGATCAGGTCGGTCCGGCTGCAGTGGCAGTGGAAGGCGCGCCCCTGCGCCAGCAGGCGGTCCAGCGCGGCCTGGTAAAGGTCGCCACGCCGGCTCTGCCAGACGATCTCCTCGTCGGCATGGAGGCCTAACGCGGCCAGGGCGTCGAGCTGGCCGCGGACGGCGCCTGCGACTTCACGCGGGGGGTCCAGGTCCTCCACCCGGACCAGCCAGCGCCCGCCGGCCTGGCGCGCCAGCAGCCAGCTGCCGAACGCTGCCAGCAAAGAGCCGGAATGCAGATCGCCGGTCGGCGACGGGGCGAATCGGCCGCGGTAAGTGGCAGGTGGTGGGGACACTGCAGACTCGTCTGGCAAAGCGAGAACGCGGGATTTCACGGGGTTTCACTTGAATTCAACGCCAGCGTGCCACATTTTTCCCTGGTAACGCGCATGGTGCGCGAAAGGTTCCTGTCATGTTCAAACGCATCGCCCTGTTCCTCGCCACCAACCTGGCGGTCCTGGCCCTGCTCAGTATCGTCATGGCCGTGCTGACGCGCATGGGCTTCAACGTGCAGGGCCAGGCTGGCCTGCTGGTCATGGCTGCCGTGTTCGGCTTCGGCGGCTCGCTGATCTCGCTGATGACCTCCAAGTGGATCGCCAAGCGCAGCACCGGTGCCCACGTGATCGAGCAGCCGCGCAACGAGTCCGAGCAGTGGCTGGTCGACACCGTGCGTCGACAGGCCGAAGCGGCCGGCATCAAGATGCCGGAAGTGGCCATCTACGACGGCCCGGAGATCAACGCCTTCGCCACCGGCCCGAGCCGCAACAACTCGCTGGTTGCCGTGTCGACCGGCCTGCTGCGCGCGATGAATCGCGACGAAGCGGAAGCCGTTCTGGGCCACGAAGTCAGCCACGTCGCCAATGGCGACATGGTGACGATGGCGCTGATCCAGGGTGTGCTCAACACCTTCGTCATCGTCCTGTCGCGCGTGGTCGGCCGCGTCATCGACAGTTTCATCAGCGGCAACCGCGAAGGCGGCCCGGGCATCGGCTACTTCGTGATCGTGTTCGTGCTCGACATGATCTTCGGCCTGTTCGCCAGCATGATCGCGATGTGGTTCTCGCGTCACCGCGAGTTCCGCGCCGATGCCGGCGGCGCCCGCCTGGCCGGTCGCGACAAGATGATCGCGGCGCTGCAGCGCCTGTCGCAGACCTACGGCGAAAGCACGCTGCCCAAGACGGTGCAGGCGTTCGGCATCAGCGGCGGCGTCGGCCACGGCCTGCGCCGGCTGCTGATGAGCCACCCGCCGCTGGAAGAGCGCATCCAGACCCTGCGCAATGCACCGCTGGAGCAGGTGCGCGGAACCGTGGTGAGCTGATCGCGGCTCGCTCGCGCATGCCCCCGGGTGCGCTTCGCTTACCCGGGCTACACCTGACTGGAATGAAAAAGCCCGCCAACCGGCGGGCTTTTTTTGGTGACCGACACGAGTCAATCCCGGGTGCGCTTCGCTTACCCGGGCTACGAATGCCACGAATCGGGAGTCGGGGGCACGTAGCCCGGGTAAGCGAAGCGCACCCGGGGCCGACGCATCAGAACTCGTAATCCATGACCGGCCCCGGCGCGGCCAGGAAATTGCCCTGCGCGTAGTCGATCCCCGCGCCGAACAGCACGCTCATGCTGCCCGCATCCTGGACGAACTCCGCAATCGTCAGCTTGCCCAGCTCGCGTGCCTTGTCGGCGATCTCGCGAATGCGCTGCTGATGGTCGGGATTGCCGGTGAGGTCTTCCATGTAGCTGCGGTCGATCTTCAGCAGGGCCGCATCGAAATGGCTCAGCAGCTGGAACGAATTGAGGCCGACGCCGAACTGCTCCAGCCCCACGCGTACGCCGAACTGCGCGACCTTGGCCTGGAACTCCTGCGCCGCCCGCAGATGCGTGAACACCTTCGACTCGGGCAACTGCAGGACCAGCAGGCCACCGTCAGCACCTTGCCGCGTCAGCTGTTCCTGGATGAACTGCTGCAGCGTGTTGTCCTGCAATGAGGCCTGGGTGATCTTGACCAGGATTGTCGTCTGCTTGCCGGCGCGCATGCGCTCGCCGATCACGGCGATCGCCCTGCCCACCACCCAGCGGTCGATTTCCCACAACAGACCGTGTTCTTCCGCGATCGGCAGGAAGGTCAGCGGCGGGACCAGTTCGCCGTGCTCGCCACGCAGCCGCAGATAGCTTTCGTACATCTCGATCGGCTCGCCGTGCAGGCCAATCAGCGGCTGGTAGTCCATCACGAAACGGTCGGCGTCGAGCGCGTCGCGGATGCGGGCGACCCACGCCTCGACGCGCTCTTCCTCGGCACGATCGGCTGCGCCCGGATCGAACAGGTCGGTGCGGTTGCCGCCGACGCCACTGGCCGACTGCATGCACTGGCTGGCCTTGCCGAGCACGGCAGTGACGCTGGCGATCTTTTCACCGATGAGCACGCCGCCGATGCTGACGGTGGTGCTGAGCGAACGATCGGCCGTTTCCAGCACGTTGTCGGCGAATGCCGTGCGCAGGCATTCCGCCAGGCCGACGCTGCGCTTGTGGTTGCTGTTGCGGGTGAGTACTGCGAACTGGTGTTCGCCAAAGCGGGCGGCGACGTCGTCCGGACCCAGCGCGGCGCGCAGGCGCCCGGCCATTGCCGCGACCAGCGAGTCGGCCGCGTCCAGGCCGATGTCCTGGAGCAGGCGGTTGAAATGGTCCGGCTCGACCAGCAGCAGGCCGTGGTGCGTCGCGTTCTGGGCGGCGTCGGCGACGGCGTCCTCGAGCGCGCGCAGGAACGTGGCGCGGTTGAGCAGGCCGGTGACCTGGTCGCGCTGGCGCAGCTCCTCGACTTCGCGGGCGAGTTCGGGGTCGATTTCCTGCCGGCGCAGGATCACCTGCAAGCAGGACTCGCCCTCGTAACTGGCCTGGGTGAACTCCATCACCGCCGGGAAATTGCTGCCGTCGAGCGCACGCGCCTCGGTCTCGTGGCGCGGCGGGGCATCGCCCTTGCCGATCTGCTTGAGCAGTTGCTTGAACCCGTCGACCCGTGCCGGCGCAATCAGGTCGAGCAGCGACATGCCCTCGATGTCCTCGAAGGTCTCGAAGCCGAAGATTTCCAGGTACGCCGGATTGGCGCGGATGTGCATGCCTTCGTGGATATAGGCGATCGGCTCGCGGGAGGAGTCGATCAGCGCATCGCAGCGGCGCTCGGTCTCGCGGACCTGGGCCTCCAGGCGACGCAATGCACGGCGCGCCTCGAGGTCGGCCCATTCGCGACGGACCCGGCTCTGGACGTGGTCGGCGTGGCCGCGCAGGATCACGCCGCGGGCGCCGAGGGTGAACATCTCGAGCAGGCGCGTGTCGTCGATGCTGTCGATCAGCATCAACACGGGCAGGTCCTTGCCGCTGGCGTCGACCGCCTGCATGACCTTGGTAATCGGCACGATCCGCGAATCGCGCGCCGCCAGCACGAGGTCCGGCGGGTGCTGGCCGATCATGCTGGCCAGTTCGGCCTCGTTTTCTGGTCGTGACGGGCGCACCGCGATACCGCTGTTGCGCAGCCCGCTGACGATGGCCTCGGCTGCCTCGACACTGTCGTCGACGATCAGCAGGCGCAGCGCCGTATCTTTGCCGAATTGCATTGCGTCACCTCCCCAAGCCGGTTTTATGACACGAACCGGAGAATGAGTCCACGCGGCAGAGGCGGAACCGGGATTGGCAACGGTGTTTTGCTGAGAGGGTCATCAAGGGCCAGTCGCGAGGACATGCATGAAAAAACGGGCAAACGCGGGGGGCACGACATCGTTGACGGCACCGGCGACGGATTTTTGAGGCGTCGGGCACAAAACATTGCCGGCCGGGTCGGCATTTTGACGCCCGGGCGCGACTCGCGGATTACAGAAGACGCCCTGCAGCAGACGCCTTACAGCGGACGCTTGCCCGTATCGCCGGCGACTTCGCGCACCAGCCGCGGCACCAGGTAGCCCGACAGGCGTGCGGCCAACTCGCGGTGCAGGCGCAGCGCGGTCTCGTCGTCGATCTCGAAGTGGGCCGAGCCCTGGACCCGGTCGAGCTGGTGCAGGTAGTAGGGCAGTACGCCGGCGGCGAACCCGCGTTCGCTGAGGTCGGCCAGGGCATCCACCGAGTCGTTGACGCCCCGCAGCAGCACGGCCTGGTTGAGCAGGGTGGCGCCGGCGCCGCGCAGTCGCGCCACGGCCTCGTCGACCGGGGCATCGAACTCATTGGCGTGGTTGGCGTGCAGGACCACGGTGACCGGCCAGGGCAGGGCCCGCAGCCAGGCCAGCAGACCCTCGTCGACCCGCTCCGGCAATACCACCGGCAGCCGGGTATGCACGCGCAGGCGCTTGACGTGCGGGATCGCCGCAAGGGCGTCGGTCAACTCGACCAGCTTGGGCGTTGCCAATGACCACGGGTCGCCGCCCGAGAGGATGACCTCATCGATGCCGGGGTCCTGTGCGATCACGGCCACCGCCTCGCGCCAGCCGTCAGCCGCGGCCGTCTCCTCGGCATAGGGGAAGTGGCGGCGGAAGCAGTATCGGCAGTGGATCGCGCAGCTGCCGGTGGTGACCAGCAGGGCGCGTCCACGGTACTTGCGGATCACGCCATGGCCGGCTTTGGCCGCGCCGTCGCCGACCGCATCGAGGCTGAAGCCGGGCATCGGCTGCATTTCGGCATCGAGCGGGAGTACCTGCCGCAGCAGCGGATCGTTGCGGTCACCGTGGCGCATGCGGGCAATGAATCCGCGCGGGACCCGCAGCGGGAACTGGGCGGCCGCCGCATCCGAGAGCTCCGGGCCGTACTCGACGCCCACCATTCCCAGCAGCTCGCGCGGATCGCGCACCGCCTCGCGCCAAAGCTGTTGCCAGCGCTGTGCGACGGGAACGTGCGGGGAGGCAGCGGGCTGCATTGGGGCGGGGGGTGCAGGTATCATGGCGGACCGGTTTTCCTTGCGCCGCGGCCTCGGGCCCGGCACAACAACCCGACATTCTAGCCTCCGCCTGGTCCCGGTGGTCACGCCGCGGTTCCGGCGGGGCGGCGCCAGCACTAATTCACCTAGCACTTATTCATCTAGCAGGAGTTGCACCCATGGCCACCTTGGGCATGAACGACGTCAAGAACGGCCAGAAGATCCTGGTCAACAACGACCCGTGCATCATCATCGACACCGAGTACGTCAAGCCGGGCAAGGGCCAGGCCTT
>DATDBK010000028.1:0-24146 GCA_036524935.1 Lysobacter sp.
CCACGCACAAGGACCTGGCTGCGCTCGTCGCCGATGGCCGCTTCCGCCAGGACCTTTATTACCGCATCAACGTGATCGAGCTGCGCGTACCGCCGCTCCGCGAGCGCCAGGATGACCTGCCCGGCCTGGTGCTGATGGTGCTCAAGCGCCTGGCCACGGCGCAGTCGCGACCAGTGCCGGCACTGAGCGACGATGCACTCGAGGTCCTGCGCAGTTATGCATTCCCGGGCAACGTGCGCGAACTGGAGAACATCCTCGAGCGCGCGCTTGCACTTGCCGAAGACGAGATCCTGACGGCCGAGGACCTGCGCTTGCCGCAGGCGCCACAAGCCCAGAGCACTGTGTTTCCGAGCACGGGCAATTCCACGACGTCCGCATCGCCCTCGCCCGCCCCGATCGCCGTGGGTGGCCAGCCGATGATGGCCATCGATCCGCGCACGCTCAATCCGCGCGACACCGCCAGCAGCCCGCTCCCCTCCTATATAGAGGAGATCGAGCGCGCGGCGATCCAGCAGGCGCTGCAGGAAAACCGCTACAACAAGACCCGCACCGCGGCCGCGCTCGGCATTACCTTCCGCGCGCTGCGCTACAAGCTGAAGAAGCTCGGGATCGACTGATCCGCGTGCCGTCATCCCGGCGAAAGCCGGGATCCATCTTGCGCCGACTGCCCGTCAGCGCCGCTGCCACAATTCACCCGCGCGCGCAGACTCGCCCAACGCGCGGTGAACGAATCCCGTGCACCCCCCCGCAGTCGCTTGTCGTTCCGAAGCGCTTGGGATAAAAAGCTGACGCACCGCACACACATCGGCAGCAAGTGCCCATGGCAGTCGTTCGGCAGCCTTTCGGGTCCAAACCCGCCCCAGCGCCGGCCCGGCCGCCACGCTGACGCCCAGCGTCACCGCGTCGAAGAAACTGACAAATATCGTCACACCGCCCCCGGCGGCTTCTGACATTTTGCGTGAACGCATACCCAGATTGGTAACGAAGACGGGTAAAACCACCCTTGGCACGGCTTATGCGTGTATTTTCAGCGCACGTGCCGTGGCGCACGGCTGCCCGAGGATCGGAAGGCCCGACCCAATGGCACGTGAAGTAAAAAAACACTCCTAGGGGAAACACATGAAGAACAACCAGCAAGGCTTCACCCTGATCGAACTGATGATCGTCGTTGCGATCATCGCCATCCTGGCCGCCATCGCGCTGCCGGCTTACCAGGACTACGTGGCCCGCTCGCAGGTCACCGCCGGCCTGGCCGACATCCGTGGTGGCGTGACGGCGTATGAAGAGAAGGTCAACCGCGGTTCGACCACCTTCTCGACCGGTCCGTCGGTCGGTCTGCAGACCTTCACGACCCGTTGCTCGGCGATCGCCGTCACCGGCAGCGCCTCGGGCACCATCACCTGCACCCTCGCGGGCAACCCGAAGGTTGTTGGCAAGGTCGTGACCCTGACCCGCACCGCCGCCACCGGCGCATGGGTCTGCACGATTCCGAACCTCGAAGCCAAGTACATGCCGACCGGCTGCTCCTGATAGGTCGCGCAACGCTTTAACCAAAAGGGGCGGGCAACCGCCCCTTTTGTTTTTTGGCGACTGGAAGTCTTGGCACGAATCGTGCGTATCGTTACTGCAGTTGACTCTTCAGGGGAGAGTGCCAGATGCGGTATTCGAAAGGATTCACACTGATCGAACTGATGATCGTGGTTGCGATCATCTCGATCCTTGCAGCGATCGCAATACCTGCCTACCAGGACTATGCAATCCGGGCACAAACCACCGGCGCGCTGTCAGAAATTTCTCCCGGAAAATCCACCTTCGAATCAAAGCTCATCGCAGAAGGTTTGACCGCTTTCCAGGTTACGGACCTTGGCCTGCAACAGTCGACCGCACGCTGCGAAACAAGCATGGTGGCCGGCGCTACAGGCTCCATTACCTGCCGGATGAAGGGCAACCCGCTGATTGCCGAGAAGAATCTCGTGCTCAGGCGCGCGGCGACTGGCGGATGGACATGCGACATCGACGACAGCATCGCGCCGAAGCACCGGCCCGAATCATGCAGCTGATATATCCTTTCGGCACTACCTGAGCAGCAAATTGCAATGACGGATTCAACGGCTGCACCCCCGCGGAAGGTATTCCATTGGCCTGCCGCGATGGAGCGGATTCCATCCTGGGGGCATACGCCGCTTCTGGCGGCAATGCTGTTGCTGGTAACCGCGATTATCTATTGGCCCGGGCTCAGCGGCGGTTTCCTGCTCGACGATTATCCGAACATTGTCAATAACCGGGACATCCAGATCAGTGAGCTCAATGCGGAATCGCTGCTTGGCGCCGCAAAGACTTACCGCAGCGCTGTCGGCCGCCCGTTGGCCACGATCAGCTTCGCAATCGATCACGCCGTGCATGGCAAGAACCCGTGGGGCTACAAAGTAACGGGCCTGGCAGTCCACCTCGTCAACGCACTGCTGATCTTCGCCCTCGCCCTCCGCCTGGGCGCACTGCCAGCTGCCGGTGCGAAGTGGGGCAAGGGAACCGCGCTTGCCCTCGCCCTGTTCTGGGCAGTCCACCCGATCCAGATTTCCTCCGTCCTGTACATCGTGCAGCGAATGGAGACGATGTCGCTGACCTTTGTCCTGCTCGCACTGCTGGCGTACATCCATGGCCGGACGCGCCAGATCGCCGGACTTAGGGCATGGCCCTGGTTGCTCGCAATACCGCCGCTGGCCCTGCTTGGATTGCTCTGCAAGGAGTCCGCGGTGCTGTTCCCGGTCTATGCGCTCGCACTGGAAGCGACGGTGTTCCGTTTCCGCGCCAGCAGTCCGGCTGCAGCCAGAAACTGGAAGGTCGCATATTCCCTGGCAGTGACCTGTGCCGGCGCGCTTTTCCTGTTCGTCGTGCTGCCCGCCCACCTGGACCCGGCGCTGTACGCGCACAGGAGTTTCACACTGGGCGAGCGCCTGCTGACGCAGCTGCGCGTACTGCCCATGTACCTCGGCCAGATGCTGGTGCCGTTCCCGTCCAGCGTCCATTTTTACTATGACGACTTCCCGCTTTCGAGGTCACTGTTCAATCCCATCACCACGTTGCTCGGGGCCTGCATTATCTCGGCACTGTTGGCCGCGGCGATCGCGCTTCGCAGATCGAACCCGCTCGCATCACTGGGGCTACTATGGTTCTTCGCCGCGCATCTGCTTACCAGCACGATTGTCCCGCTTGAACTTGTGTTCGAGCACCGCAACTATTTCGCCCTGTTCGGGATTGGCCTGACGGTCGCCGCCCTGCTATGGCGCGAATCATCGAAGCGAGAAGCAGACCTGAAGCATGCGGTGTGCTGCATCCTCATCGCGTTCTACCTGGCGTTGGGCTGGATTCGCTCGGCGACTTGGGGCGACCCGCTCCTGCTCGCCACCGACATGGTGGCCAGCAACCAGCAATCGCCTCGCGCCAGCGTGGACCTGGCAAGTCGCTATGCAGGCCTGGCGGACAACGACGCGCACTCGCCGCTCTATGCCTTTGCACTCGCCGAGTTCGAACGCGGATCGAGACTGCCCAATTCCTCGCCGCTTGCCGAGCAGGGCCTGATCCTGATGGCGGCCATGGCTGGCGAGAGCGCGGATCGCTCCTGGTGGCTGAGCCTGATCAAGAAACTCGAAACGCGACCAATCGGCGCGCAGGAGCGAAGCGCCATGACAAGCCTGATGGCGAGGCGCTTCGAGGGCATGGCGATGGACGACCAGATGCTCTCTGGCGCGTACGCAACCTACCTGCGCCGCTCCGGCTATCCGACGGACCTGTGCGTCCAGTACGGTGAGTTCGCACTCAAATACCTCCAGGACGACGCGCTGGCGGAACGTATGTTCGTGACCGCCGTGGAGCAAGGACGGGAACACCCCGCCTATGTTCAGGCGCTTGTGGCCAAGCTGGTTTCCGAGGGGCATATCCAGGTTTCTATCAAGGCGATCGACCGCGCGCAGGCGCTGGGCCTGATGGACAGCACCGCAGCGGGCGCCAAATCCCCGGCACCCTAGGCCATTGCGCGCGTCGCAATGGGCCGAAACCCGGCATGATGGCGCGACGCCCCATCACCAGCTCGAACCCCCGCCGCCTTCAAGTAATCTTCGCCAGTGTCGATTCGCCTTCCTCAGTTCATGACATTTGGCCGCCTGGCTCGCAACGTCTCGGCCGCGATTGCCTGGAACTCGGTGCGGCTGGGCGTGCTTGCGGCAACCGTCGTGGTCATGGCGCGGCTGCTGGGGCCAATGGAATACGGCAGGTTTGTCGGCGTGGCCGGGCTCGCTACCGCGGCGGGTGGCCTCAGCGGCCTCGGCCTGGGTCTGGTGATGTACCAGAGAACGGCAATCCGCCCACTGTCGTTCGGCACGTACTGGCGATCCAGCCTACGCATTACCGCCATCTCGAGCGTGGTGCTCAGCGCAGCAGTTGTCGCCTTTGCCCCTGCCGTCGTGGAGCACCACACCAGTCTACTGTCCTTGGTACTGATCTGCCTTTCGGAAACCGTGCTGGCTCCGCTCCTCACCAACTCGGCGTTCGCATTCGCCGCCCACGAGCGGACGGCGTGGGCCGCCGCGCTTCCTGCCGTGCTTGCACTGTGCCGATTGGGCGGCGCAGCGGTCTTTGGCTGGACGGCCGCGAGCAGCATGGAGTCGTACGTCGTATTCCATTTCACATCGACGGCCCTGGCAGCCGTCTCCTCGCTGATTCTGGTCCAGTGCCTGCTGAAGCCACGACTCGACGATACGGCCCTGAACGGAAAAGACCTGAAGGACGGGCTTGAGTTTTCCGCTGGGTGGGCATCCGGCACCGCGCTGACCTCCGTGGACAAGACACTTGCACTGCGATATGCAGGCCCCGAAGCCGCCGGTGTCTATGGCGCGAGCTATCGACTGGCCGTGCTGGCTGCCATGCCGGTGGAAGCAATAACCCAGGCGGCACTGCCTCGCCTCTTCCGCTCGTCCGCCGAAGCAGGCGGTCAGTCGGGCCTGCTCAAGATTCTGCTGCGCGTGGTCGTCCTTTACGGAGTCGTGGCCGCTGCGGCACTGTACTTTCTCGCCGACCTCCTCCCGCTGGTGCTGGGCGAAGCCTTCCGGCCGACCGTCGAAGCCACTCGCTGGCTGTGCCTGCTGGTGCCCTTCTATTGCCTGCGGAATCTGGGAGGCAATGCACTGGTCGCACGCGATCACAGATTGACCCGCGCGCTTGTGGAGTCAGGTGCCCTAGGCCTTATGCTGGTACTGGCGGCGCTGCTGGTGCCCCGACACGGACTCCATGGGATGGCCATCGTCGTCACCGCGTCCGAGGCCACGGCGGCGGCCGCCATGTGGGCGATGCTGCTTTGGCACAACAGCACGGCAGCCAGTCCTACGGCCCCCCATTCCAAGCATCTCAGGGCACCATGATCAGAAGCCTACTGCGCAAACTGTCTCGCAGGCGCCCCGACTGGGCGCTGCCCGACGCAAGTGACTGGCAACTCGAGATCATCTCGAAAGTGCAGTCCTTCACGATGACCAGCCCCGAGTGCATCCACGCAACCATCAATGCGGTTGAATACATCGTGCAGCACGATGTTCCCGGAGCCATCGTCGAATGCGGCGTGTGGAAAGGGGGAAGCATGATGGCTGCAGCACTGACCCTGAAGCACCTCGGTGCGGAACGGCCGATCTATCTCTTCGACACTTTCGAAGGGATGACGCAGCCGGCGACGGTCGATGTGGATATCCATGGCGAAGCGGCCCTGGCGACGTACTCGCGCATCCGCGAGCAGCCAGAAAAAGCCCAGTGGTGCGAAGCACGGATCGACGAGGTCCGGAAGAACATGCAGTCCACCCAGCATCCGGCACACCTGACACACCTGGTCGAGGGCACCGTCGAGGTGACAGTACCCGGGCAGGCGCCAGCCGAGATCGCACTGCTTCGCCTCGATACCGACTGGTACGCATCGACCCGGCATGAACTGGAGCATCTGTATCCGCGTGTCACGGAACACGGGCTCATCGTGATCGACGACTACGGGCATTGGGCCGGCTCCCGGAAAGCCGTGGACGAGTACATAGAGAACCATGGTATTCGATGCCTGCTGCATCGCATCGACTACAGTGCCCGCCAGTTCGTCAAGACCTCCCGCAATTGAATTCCGCAGGCCCAGAGGCGCAGATGCTCGCTCGCTGCCCGTGCTGCAATTCCAGCGCGACCCTGACGCGCGAGCTCGCGCGTGCGTCCATCGTGCAGCAGCTTGAAGCGTTCGTGAAAGATCCCGGGATCCAAGACTGCACCATCCACGACTACCGAATGTTCCAGTGCGATGACTGTCGCCTCGAGTTCTCGGACCCGATGCGTGAGCCTGACCCGGGTTTCTACGAATGGCTGACACAGTCCCATCGCTACTATCCCGAGCGACGGTGGGAGTGGGAAGAGAGCATTCGTGACCTGGAAAGCACGAACGATGGCACCGGCAGGAAGCGGGTTGTCCTCGACGTTGGCTGCGGTGGGGGCCAGTTCCTCAAGCTCCTCGAAAGCTCCCGCAAGCTTGAGGGCATAGGCGTCGAGGTGAGCCTGGCGAGTGCGAGCAAGTGCAGGGCAGAAGGCCTGACCGTTATCCACGGCAACCTGGCGACGGCAATGACCAGCCTTCCGCAAGGCGTTGACGTCGTAACGCTGTGGCACGTCGTCGAACACGTGGCCGACCCCATTGGCCTGCTTGGCCAGGCAAAGGCGCTGCTTGCCAAAAACGGGGCGATCTACTTCTCGGTCCCCTTGTCGCCACCCAGCTACGAAGCATCGTGGACCGATCCGCTCAATCAGCCGCCGCACCACCTGACCCGCTGGAACGTTGCATCGCTCAAACGACTCTCGGCCAAGCTGGACATGTCGCTGGAGCTGCTCCTGCCGGCTGCTGATGGATACTTCATCCGCCTGGCGCGCGCCCTGCTCCTTCAATGCGTTTCACCATTCGAATCGCTTCCGCGGTGGAAGAAGGCGCTGCGGCTTGCTGGCTCCCTGATCGCGCATCCTTCGCGACTTTTCGTCAACGCTTTGCGGCAACACCAGCACCCTCGTGCCAACGGAAAGGTCCTCCCCGACCTTGTCCTCGTTCGCCTCCAATCCAGATAGCGGCCGCCCCATGTCCATCCAGCTCCAATGTGCGGCATAGCGGGCGCCCTTTCCGATAGCGCCGAAGGCGCTGCTGCAATCGCATCCGCAATCGCATTGCGGCTGGCGCACCGTGGCCCCGATGACTTTGGCGTCTGGTCGGACCCGGAAACGGGCCTGGCATTGAGCCATCGCCGCCTCTCGGTCGTGGACCTGAGCTCGTGCGGGCACCAGCCGATGCTGTCCGCCGCCGGCCGCTATGTCATTTGCTTCAATGGCGAGATCTACAACTTCGCCGAGTTGCGACTGGAACTCGGCCAATCCGACGGTACGCCGCAATGGCGTGGGCACTCGGATACGGAAGTCCTGCTGGCCTGTTTCGATGCATGGGGAATCGAAGCAACACTCGCACGGACCAACGGAATGTTTGCCTTGGCGGTGTGGGACGGACAACGTCGCGAGATCACGTTCGCTCGCGACCGGATGGGCGAAAAGCCCCTCTACTTCGGCTGGGCAGGCCACCACTTCGCATTTGCGTCCGAGTTGTCGGCGTTGCGGCAAGTGCCCGGCTGGCAGGCGAGGATTTCCGACTCCGCCATCGCCAGCTTCCTTGGCACGGGCTATGTGCGCGGACCGCAGTCCGCGATCGAAGGTGTGTTCCGCCTGCCGGCAGGTTCGTTCATTACTCTGTCGCTGGCTGATATCCGGCAACCGCGTGAATGGTCATACCTCCGCGATCGCCTCCGGCAGTACTGGTCCCTGGAGCAGGCGGCGCTTTCGGCCGGCCACCAGGCAACCTGTGACATCCCCGAGCTGACCGACAGGCTGGAGGCGCTGCTCTCGGACTCGGTGAGGATGCGCATGCTCTCGGATGTCCCGGTGGGCGCATTCCTGTCGGGGGGCATCGATTCGAGTCTCGTGGTGGCGCTGATGCAGCGCCAATCCTCGCGCCCGATCCAGACTTTCAGCCTGGGGTTCTTCGAGAAGGGGTTCGACGAGGCTCCCCATGCCGCAGGAGTTGCACGCCATCTCGGAACCGAACATCACGAGCTTTATGTGGATGGCAACGATGCCGCCTCAATGGTCCCGGACCTGGCGGACATCTTCGACGAGCCGTTCTCGGATCAATCCCAGATTCCGACCCTGATGGTTTCGCAACTGGCACGAAAGCGGGTGACTGTTGCGCTTTCCGGCGACGGTGGAGACGAGTTGTTCGCGGGCTACGGCCGGTATTTTTCGATTCTCCGCCTGCTGCGTTTGCTTGAACGGACCCCGGCCGCGGTGTCGGCTTTGGCACCGGACGTACTGGCAGCCGCGGCATCATTGATGCAGGCTCTTCCAACGACAGCAGGCGGCCGTTCTCTGTCGTTCCGGCTTGCCCGCCTTGGCGAACGGATGCGCGCGCCGGACTTGGAGAGTCTGCGGTTGTCATTCATTGCCGGCGGCGGAGTATCGCGTGTCGTTGCGCGTGCACCACAGAGTGCGAGCCACCACGCCTCCCACCAGGAGGTGGAGATCGGGCCACTGCGCAGGCTGATGCTCGCGGACCAGCTCGATTACCTGCCCGACAACATCCTGACGAAGGTGGACAGGGCTTCGATGCGATACGCGCTGGAAGCACGCACGCCGCTGCTCGACCACCGCATCGTCGAGTTCTCGTGGCAACTTCCCACGTCCGCGCTTCATTCCGGCAGCGAGCGCAAGACCTTGCTCCGTCGTGTCCTGTTCAAGCACGTACCTCGCGAACTGGTGGATCGCCCGAAGAAGGGCTTCACGCCACCCGTCGGCGAATGGCTGAGGGGGCCGTTGCGCGACTGGGCCGAGGAAACCCTGTCTCAACGAAACCTGGAACAGCTGCCAATGCTCGATGCGGCCGGCGTACGCCGGCTGTGGCAAGACCACCAGCAACGACGGACCGATGGCAGCGGCCCGCTGTGGAACGTGCTCATGCTTTCTGCATGGCGGAAGAAAGCGGGGGCCCACGCCTGATGCGAATCCTCGTGATTTCCGACCTGTCGCACTTCGTCACGGGCGGTGCCGAAGCCCAAGCCACCCGGCTGATCGGCAACTGGCTCGAGCAGGGTCACGAGGTGGTCTGCCTCGGACGTCGCATGCGCGCCGACGAGGTCGAGATTGCGGGACACAAGGTCCAGTGCCATCGGATCCGCACCATCCAGCGCGCGGGCCGCATGGTTCGCGCCACCACCTACTTCGCTTCGCTCGCGTACCTGCTGCTTGTGCACGGGCGCTGGGCCGACATCATCTACACGCGCTTCCTCGGCGAAGCTGCGGCAACGGCCGCCGTCCTGAAGCAGCTCGGCCTGCTGGACGGGCCGCTGGTCGCCACGCCTGCGGGTGCCGGACCTAGCGGTGACGTCGCATTTCTCCGGACTGTTCCGTTCTCGGCGGCTCTCACGCGACTATTGGACCGACACTGCGATGCCATCAACCTCATCGCCCCGCGAATGAAGGAAGATCTGCTTGAGGCCGGTTTCGAGCATGCAAGGGTCACGACGATCCCTAACGGGGTGACCGTCCTTCCTCTGCAGGCCAACCCTGGCAATGGCAGCATCCGTGGCATCTGCGTAGGCCGGCTGGTGCACCAGAAGGCCATCGACACTCTCATTCTCGCGGCAAGCGCCGCTGGTGGTCTCGGCGGAAGGATGACCATCGAAGTAATTGGCGACGGACCTGATCGCGAGAAGTTGATCCAGATGGCACAGGACCATGGCGTCGCCAGCACCTTCTCCTTCACCGGCGAACTGCAACCGCATGAGGTCAGGAGGCGCCTGGTGTCCGCAGACGTGTTCCTGCTGCCGTCCCGCTACGAAGGCATGTCCAATGCCGCCCTGGAAGCGATGGAGGCAGGGCTGCCAATGGTATTGACTCGCTGTGGAGGTATCGACACCTACCTCGATGACGACATGGCCTGGATCGTGCCTGTCGAGGATGTCGGCAGCCTGTCTGCAGCGCTGGATCAGGCAAGCCAGCGGTCGCGTGAGCATTTGCGCCAGATGGGCGCCGCATGCCGGAGGTTGATCGAACAGGATTTCGATATTCGCTCCACCTCCGGCAAGTACATATCGCTCTTCAGCGAGTTGATCGATGAAAGTCGCCGCGCTCGTTCCTAACCACAACGGTTCCGATTCCGTCCTGGCGGTCGTTGGCGCACTGCTCGCCCAGTCGATCCCGCAACCGCACCACTTCGAGGTCATCATTGTTGATGACGGCTCCACTGACGATTCGGTGCAGATGCTCGAAGCGCAGTACGGCAATTCCGTCCAACTGGTCAGGCTGGGGGAAAACAAAGGGCGATCGTTTGCAAGGAACTCGGCAGCGTGGTCGACCCGGGACGATATCGATCTGCTGGTTTTCGTCGACTCCGATTGCATCCCGACCGACAAGCGTTTCATTTCCGCGCACATTGCCCGCATCGAAGCAGGCGCGGACCTGGTTTTTGGCGATGTCACCGCGGAAGGCAATGACTTCTGGAGCAAGCTGCAGCAGGACGTGGCTGCGGCCCGCAGGACGCGGTATGCGGCAGGGGACCAGTGGGTTTTCACCACGGCGAACTTCTCGGTGCGCCGGTCCCTGATGTTCGACCATGGCGGCTTTGATCCTTCTTTTGACCGCTATGGCTTCGAGGATCGCGACTTCTTCGCCCGAGTCGCTTCGCCCGGCGCCCGCGTCGAGCACGCGTCCGACGCTACCGTCATCCACATGGACCGCCTCACTCTCAAAGGAGTGGCTAAGAAGCAGTGCGAAGCAGGAAGGCACGGAGCGCGGCGTTTCCACGACCGCCACCCCGGGGTCTATGGACGCATGGCGCTAAGTCGCCTGGACTGCGGCCTGCACCCCTGGCTGATCCCGGTTGACACGTTCACGGCCCCCATCGCCCATGGATTCTGCACAATCCCGGATGCCTGGCTGGAGTGGCGATGGTTGCCTTTCCGCCTCCGCTCCATCGGCGCACGAGCTATCTATGGACTCAGTTACATGCACGGAACCCGACTGGCTTTGAGCGACGCCGGCATCGACCGGGATCGCTGAGTCAGCGGATCGCGATTCCCTGGATCACGTCCGCGTAGGCCGCCGAAACGTTACTCCAGTCGAAGCGGGCGCGAAGATCGCCTGAGGCATCTTCGATCGCCCTCAGGGCTGGTTCGCGACCCCATGCAAGCAACTCGATGACTGCCCTGCCAAGCGCTTCTGCGTCTGCTGGCGTTACCCGCAACGGCTGCGAGCTGCCCGGAAGCACCTCTTTCGTTGCGGGCAGATCCGAAACCACGGCTGGGCAGCCACATCCCAGTGCCTCGACCAGCACGAGTCCCAGGCCTTCCTGGTCCCCCGATTCGGCCCGCACGAAAGGCGCCACGAATACTGCTGCGCCGCGATACAGCGCAGGCAGCCCGGACTGGGTGACTGGGCCCTTGAACTTCACTTGATCCTGCAAGCCCAAGGACCGGACCTGTTCCCGCAATGCAGCTTCCTCCGGCCCAAACCCCACGATGCTGAGGACGGTATCGGGGCACGCCGAGAGGATCATCGGCATCGCTGAGAGCAGATGGCGCAGGCCCTTCTTCTCCACCAGCCGCCCCACGAAGAGCACTTCGTTGCGCGAGCGCGGGGCGGACGAGTCGGGTGTGAACAGATGGCTCAGGTCCACGCCCATCGACAGCACGGAAATCTTGGCCGGCGGCACGCGCAGGTTGATCAACTCAGTCGCCATGGCCGCGCTGACCACGGTTGCAGCCTTGGCCCGCGACGCCACGAAGCGCTTGATGAGTCGCATGGGCAGTGAGCGAAGCGCGAACAGGTCGGCACCGTGCGACGTCACCAGAAAAGGTGGCGTCCTCGGATCGATGACACTCAACAGGGCAACCACCAACCCTTGCGGCACCAGCCAGTGGGCATGCACGACGTCGGGTCGCACGCGCCGGATCGTCCGCCACGTGGCATACATCTGCATCAGCAGGAACCCTGGCACCATCAGCCACTTCAAGGGCTGACGCTTCAGGTTGTTGACGATTCCGCCGTCGTTGACCAGCGTCTCCCAGCGCGCCGGCGCGTAGCGATAGCGTCGAACGTCCACGCCATCGAGCACCTCCTGCTGCGCCGCGCCGGTTGCATGCGGGACGAGGGCAACGACGTCGAACGTTGACGCGAGTCGCCGGCACAGCTGGTGAACAAAGCCCGGCTCCGGGTCACCCGACCAGCGCGGGTACGTGGACGCCAGCACCAGCAAACGCAATCGTTCCACGCACCTACCTTCCTTTGGCCGGGACCGGGACCCTGTCCAACAAGTAGACCATGGTCGGGGAAGCGCGTCGCAAAAGTTCAAGCGTGCGCGGAGACAACCAGCTCAGGAATGCCAGAAGCGATCGGACAACTGTGTGGCGATCCGCCTCGATATCGAGTGTGGCCACCAGCGCCGGCACATTGATGTTGCGAAAACCGATGCCGCCGGCGATGAGCAAGCGCTCCAGACCAGCATGGCTCAACGGATCGCAGTCGTAGTTCGCTCCGCGCCCCGCCAGTCGGACATAGCCATCACGCCATCGCTGCGGTATCCAGCTGAGGAACGGCAAACCAAAGTGCGGCTCCACGAGTTGCCAGCGGCTTGGGGTGCAAAGGTAAGCTCTGCCGGCAGGCGCAAGCACGCGGGCGATCTCACGAAGGTGCTGGGCCTGTTCGGCACGCGTCCCCACGTGCTCGATGACGTGATTGCTGATCACCGCATCGAATGAGACATCGGCGAACGGCAACCTGCTGCCGTCATAGGTCTGGAAGTCATAGCCCTCACGAACCTGCCGCTGATCTGCCACGTCGACTGCCGAGACCACGTAGCGACCGGACGCGTGAGCGGAGAAATAGTGTGCAATTGCACCACTGCCGGCACCAATTTCGAGCAGTCGGACCACCTGGGGCAGTGCGGCGGGATCGAGGTCGAGCAGCCGCCTGATCTTCTCCGCCTTGGGCCACCGGCCCTGCAGGTCCAATGAAGCGTGCGAGCTATGCCCCATGGTCTTTTCGGTAGGTCAGCGACGTAATCTGTTCGGAAACCAGGCCGACCAGGAAGATGATAACGGACGCGCTCAGGAGCAGCACGCTCATGTTGGTGAAGCGGCCGAACGCGGTGAACGTGTATGCGTAGTATCCGAGCCCCATCAGCAGGAACAAGCCTCCGACCGGCGCGAACAGCTTCACCGGCGAATACAGCGTGGCGATCTTGAAGATGATCAACAGGAAGCGGATGCCATCCTTGACCGGTCTGATATGACTGCCGTTGCCGACTCGCTTGGCAACCGGAATCGATACGTAGGCCACCGGATAGGCGCTACGAAAGAACGCCATCGTGCTGGTGGTCGGGTAGCTGAATCCATTTGGCAACAGATGAAGGAACTCGCGGAATCGCTCAGCGCGTACCGCCCTGAAGCCGGAGGTCAGGTCAAGGATGGTGTGTCCGGTCATCCAGCTCGCCAACTGGTTGTAGAAGGCGTTTGCCAGCCCCCGGTGGAAATTCGCCTGACCAGACCCGTCACGCGCGCCCACGACCATGTCATAGCCCTCGTCGAGCTTCTCCAGCAGGCGTCCGATATGGGCCGCGCTGTGCTGGCCGTCGGCGTCCATGAACACGATCACGTCGCCCGTGGCCGCCCTGGCGCCGCGCTTGATCGCGGCGCCATTGCCCATGGAATACGGGGAGGACAGCACCCGGGCTCCGTGCTCAGCAGCCACCGCGGCCGTGCCGTCGCTGGAGCCGTCGTCGACCACGATGAGTTCGGCCTGGGGCCATTGCTCGCGCAGGGCAGGCAGTGTCCTGGCCAGGCCCTCGGCTTCGTTCTTTGCAGGTAGTACTACGGAAACGCGCATCCCCTTCCCCTTTTGCCCTCACAGAGTAGGCGATAGGGGTTCCCCCGAGAAGGTGCAGGCGTCCCCGTTTTCTAAATGGGGCTGCGGCCGCCGGACTGCACAAACGTGCGCACGGTCCGCTCCCCAGGCAACAGGATTGCGGTACAGTCCGATCGGGGAATTACAGGGGGCTCCATGAGCACCGTTGCCACTGCCAATCTGGTGGGGATCACCGGCATTGCCCGGCGCCTCGTGCTGGATGGAGCGCTGGATGACACCGCCGCCCGCCAGGCATTGGCGACGGCGACCAGCCAGAAACAACCGATTGCCGCCTATCTGGCGGAAAAGCGCCTGGTGACCCCGGCGCAGATGGCCGCTGCGAACTCGGTCGAGTTCGGCGTGCCGCTGCTCGACGCCTCGGCGTTCGACCCCAAGATGTCCGCGATCAAGGTCGTCAACGAGGCCCTGATCCGGAAGCACTCGGTGCTACCGCTGTTCAAGCGCGGCAACCGCCTGTTCATCGGCATCGCAGATCCGACCAACAACCAGGCCCTGGAAGAGATCAAGTTCCAGACCAACCTGGCGATCGAGCCGATCCTGGTCGACGAGGACCGGATCAAGCGCTGCATCGAAACCTGGCTGGAAGCCAGCGACGCCCTGGCCGATTCGGTCGGTGACCACGAGGGCCTGGAGTCGCTGGACGTCTCCGCCGGCGACGCCGACCTGAGCAACGACAGCGGCGTCGACGTCAAGACCGACGACACGCCGGTCGTGAAGTTCGTCAACAAGGTGCTGGTGGATGCGATCCGCAAGGGCGCGTCGGACATCCATTTCGAGCCCTACGAAACCGAATACCGCGTGCGCCTGCGCATCGACGGCCTGCTCAAGCAGGTCGCCAAGGTGCCACCGAGCCTGCAGGCCCGGATCGCGGCGCGCGTGAAGGTGATGGCGCAGCTCGATATCGCCGAAAAGCGCGTGCCGCAGGACGGCCGCATCAAGCTCAACATCTCCAAGACCAAGCAGATCGACTTCCGCGTCAGCACCCTGCCGACCCTGTTCGGCGAGAAAGTGGTGATGCGTATCCTCGACGGCAGCGCCGCCAAGCTCGGCATCGACAAGCTCGGTTATGAGGACGTCCAGCGCGCGCTTTACGAGCAGGCGCTGGCCAAACCCTACGGCATGGTCCTGGTGACCGGCCCGACCGGCTCGGGCAAGACGGTGTCTCTGTACACCGGCCTGAACATCCTCAACGACGAGCAGCGCAACATCTCCACGGTCGAGGACCCGGTCGAAATACGCGTGCCGGGCATCAACCAGGTGCAGATGAACGTCAAGCGCGGCATGACGTTTGCCGCCGCGCTGCGCAGCTTCCTGCGCCAGGACCCGGACGTGATCATGGTCGGCGAAATCCGCGACCTGGAAACGGCCGAGATCGCCATCAAGGCTGCGCAGACCGGCCACATGGTGCTGTCCACGCTGCACACCAACGACGCGCCGCAGACCATCGCCCGCCTGATGAACATGGGCGTGGCGCCGTTCAACATCACCTCGTCGGTGACCCTGGTCATCGCCCAGCGCCTGGCGCGGCGCCTGCACGACTGCAAGCGCGAAGTGCAGCTGCCAGAGCACGCGCTGCTGGCCGAGGGTTTCAAGCCCGAGGAAATCGCCGAGGGCCTGAAGATCTACGAGGCCGTCGGTTGCGCCGACTGCACCGAGGGTTACAAGGGCCGTACCGGCATTTACCAGGTGATGCCGATGACCGATGAGATCCAGGCCATCGTGCTGGCCGGCGGCAACGCCATGCAGATTGCCGAAGCCGCACAGAAATCCGGCGTCAACGATCTTCGCCAGTCGGCGATGCAGAAAGTCAGGAACGGCGTTACCAGCCTCGCCGAAATCAACCGTGTAACCAAGGACTAAACCATGTCCGCGACCCGCATTGCCACCAAACCCACCACCGTTCGCCGCGCCGACGCCCTGCCTGTTTTCACCTGGCAGGGCACCGACAAGCGCGGCAAGGTGATGAAGGGCGAACAGCAGGCAAAGAACGCCAATGCCCTGCGCGCCGAACTTCGCAAGCAGGGCATTCAGCCCAAGGTGGTCAAGCCCAAGGGCAAGCCGCTGTTCGGTGCCGCCGGCAAGCGCATCACCCCGCTCGACATCGCGGTGTTCAGCCGTCAGATCGCGACCATGATGAAGTCGGGTGTGCCGATCGTCGGGGCGATGGAAATCATCGCCAACGGCAACAAGAACCCGCGCATGGTGAAGCTGGTCAACGCCGTACGCGCCGACATCGAAAGCGGCTCGTCGCTGTACGAGTCCCTGAGCAAGCATCCGGTCCAGTTCGACGAGCTGTACCGCAATCTGGTCAAGGCCGGCGAATCGGCCGGTGTCCTCGAAGTAGTGCTCGACACCGTCGCCACCTACAAGGAGAACCTCGAGGCTCTCAAGGGCAAGATCAAGAAGGCGATGTTCTACCCGGCGATGGTCATCGCGGTCGCCCTGATCGTCAGCTCGATCCTGCTGGTGTTCGTCGTGCCGCAGTTCGAAGAAGTCTTCAAGGGCTTCGGTGCCGACTTGCCGGCCTTCACCAAGCTCATCGTGGCCATGAGCCGGTTCATGGTGTCCTACTGGCTCGTGATCCTGATCGGCTTGATCGGAGCCATCGTGGCCTTCGTCATGGCCAAGAACCGGTCGGTTGCATTCTCCAGGTTCCTTGACCGCATGATCCTGAAGTTGCCGGTCATCGGCCAGATCATGCACAACTCGGCGATTGCCCGCTTCTCGCGCACGCTGGCGGTGACCTTCAAGGCCGGCGTGCCGCTGGTCGAGGCGCTGGATACTGTAGCCGGCGCTACCGGCAACGTCGTATACGAGGATGCCGTGCGCAACATCCGAGATGACGTCTCCGTGGGCTACCCGGTCAACGTGGCGATGAAGCAGGTCAACCTGTTCCCGCACATGGTCGTCCAGATGACCGCGATCGGCGAAGAGGCTGGCGCGCTCGACACCATGCTGTTCAAGGTCGCCGAGTTCTACGAGCAGGAGGTCAACAACGCCGTCGATGCGCTGGCCAGCCTGCTGGAACCGCTGATCATGGTGTTCCTGGGCGTGATCGTCGGCGGCATGGTGGTCGCCATGTACCTGCCGATCTTCAAGCTGGCCGCCACGGTCGGTTGATCGCCAGAGCATCGATACTTAGGCCACAATCCGACGCATGGCATTCCTAGATCAGAACCCCGCCATCGGTTTTCCGCTGGCGGCCGGGCTCGGCCTGTTGGTCGGCAGCTTCCTCAACGTGGTCATCCTGCGCCTGCCCAAGCGGCTGGAGTGGCAGTGGCGTCGCGACAGCCGCGAGGTCCTTGGCGAGCCGGAGACCTACGATCCGCCTCCGCCAGGGATCGTGATCGAGCGTTCGCACTGCCCGCATTGCAAGCATCAGCTGGCGTGGTACGAGAACATTCCGGTGTTCAGTTACCTGGCGCTGCGCGGACGCTGCCGCAATTGCAAGACGCCGATTTCGCCGCAGTACCCGCTGGTCGAACTGCTGACGATGTTGCTGATGGTCGCCTGCGTCTGGCGTTTCGGCTTCGGCTGGCAGGGCTTCGGTGCGATCGTCTTCACCTGCTTCCTGATCGTGCTGTCCGGCATCGACCTGCGCACGCAATTGCTGCCTGACCAGTTGACCCTGCCCTTGATGTGGCTGGGATTGATCGCCGCGTCCGACAACCTTTACTTCCCGGCCAAGCCGGCGCTGCTCGGCGCTGTGGCGGGTTATCTGAGCCTGTGGATAGTGTGGTGGCTGTTCAAGCAGCTCACCGGCAAGGAAGGCATGGGCCACGGCGACTTCAAGCTGCTGGCCGCGATTGGTGCCTGGACCGGCCTCAAGGGCATCCTGCCGACGATCCTGCTGTCGTCGGTGGTCGGGGCGATCATCGGCTCGGTCTGGCTGGCGATGAAGGGCCGCGATCGCGCGACGCCCATCCCGTTCGGCCCCTACTTGGCCGTTGCCGGCTGGATCGCCTTCTTCTGGGGCGACCAGATCGTCGGGACTTACATGCGGGTATCCGGGCTGCGCTGACGCCCGGGTCCAGAACGCCCCCCACCGCAAGCCTCCGGGGGGCCATGGCTTATATGATCCGCGCATGAGCGACTTCATCATCGGTGTCACCGGCGGCGTGGCCTCGGGCAAGAGCGTGGTCACGCGCCGCTTCGGGGAACTCGGGATCGTCGTGGCCGATGCCGACGTGGCCGCCCGCGCCGCGGTGGCGCCCGGTTCCGATGGTCTGGCCGAAGTCGTGGCGATGTTCGGCAAGGAAGTGCTGGCTGCCGATGGCGGCCTCGATCGCGCCGCAATGCGCCGGCGGGTGTTTGGCGATGACGCGGCGCGCCGGCAGCTTGAAGCCATCATCCACCCGCGCGTGCGCATCGCACTGCATGAGGCCTGCCTCGGGGCGTCCGGCCCCTACGCCATCGCGGCGATTCCGTTGCTGGCCGAGGGCGGGGGTCGCGACGCCTATCCGTGGCTGGCGCGGATCCTGGTGGTCGATGTCCCGGTCGCGGTGCAGCGTGCACGGCTGATGGCGCGCGACGGTGCCGATGCCGCCTTGGCGGACAGGATGATCGCGGCCCAGGCCACCCGGACTGCGCGCCTGGGCGTCGCCGACGATGTGCTGGTCAATGACGGTGCGCTGGAGGCGCTCGATGCACCGATTGCGGCGCTGGATCGCAGGTATCGGGCGTTGGCTGCGGTCGGGGGCTGAGCCTGCAGCCTCCGATGTAACGCTTCCCGGGTGCGCGTTGCTTATGCGGGCTACGGGCCGAGGCACTGCCAGAGGCTGCGGATCGCGGCGATTCCCTGGGCGCCGTGGGCGCGGGCTTCGTCGAGATCGGCGGGACCGAGGCCGCCGATGGCGTAGATCGGCAGCGACACCCGCTCACGCAATGCAGCGAAACCGTCCCAGCCGATGCCGGCCACACCCGGATGGCTGGGCGTCGGCTTCACGCTTCCCAGCACGACGAAATCGCAGCCCAGTTGCTGGGCCGCGATCAGGTCTTCGATGCCGTGGCAGGACGCAGCCAACGTGAGCTCGGGTGGCAACGGCCGCTCGCGTTGCGCGTGCAGCGCCAGCGCAGGCAGGTGCAGTCCGGTCCCTAGTTCGCACGCCAGCGCGATGTCGCCATTGATCAGGACCTCGGCACCGGCACGGCGGCAACGCTGCACCGCCTGGTCCACGAGCAGGCGCCAGCGCACAGGGTCGATGCCCGGTGCGCGTAGTTGTACCCGGCGAACACCGGCCGCCAGCGCTGCTTCGAGCTGCAGCAACCATTGCGCGTCATCGTCCGGAGTCGGCGTCACCAGGTAGTGTGATGGCTGCAGCAGGGCCGCCACCACCGGCCGGTCCGCCGGTGGCATCGCGTAGCTGGCGAGCTTGTGCGGTGGCACCCACACCAGCGCCTGCCCTTCGCGACCGCGCGCGCTGCCGCGCCAGTGGGCGATCAGGCGCACGTCCAGGCGCAGGTGCTTGTCCGGATAGATCTGCGGCACGGAGATCAGCGGTGCGCCCAGGTCGACGTCGATACCGAGCTCTTCGTGCAGTTCGCGCGCCAGTGCGGCCTCGGCCGATTCGCCGGGTTCATGCTTGCCGCCGGGGAATTCCCACAGACCGGCCAGGTCGCGGCCTTCGGTCCTGCGCGCCAGCAGCACGCGGCCACGAGCATCGCGGATGACGCCTGCGACGACCTCGACCACGCGGGTTGGTGTCGTCAAGCCCGGTTGGGGCCGGTCCTGAGAGATTGTTGGGGGAGGCTGCACCGTCATGACGGGAGCACTCTCGGCGCCCTGCCCTCACCCCTACCCCTCTCCCGCAGGGAGAGGGGCTTCAAACGGGGCGACTGAAGCTCAGGCAATCTGCCCATGGCAGTGCTTGTACTTCTTGCCGCTGCCGCACGGGCACGGATCATTGCGGCCGGTGTTGGCGAAGGCATCGTTGCCGCCGGCCTGCGCCAGGGCCTGCTGCGCTTCCTCGTCGGCACCGTAGCCGCCGACATCGGCGTGCTGGAACTGCATCTGCCGCGCCTGCGCTTCGGCGGCCGCACGTTCCTGCGCTTCCAGCTGGGCGACTTCGTCCTCGCTGCGGATGCGCACGCGCGCCAGCAGGGTGACGACTTCGCGCTTGACCTTCTCCAGCATTTCGCTGAACAGCTCGAAGGCTTCCTTCTTGTACTCCTGCTTCGGCTGCTTCTGGGCGTAGCCGCGCAGATGGATGCCCTGGCGCAGGTAGTCCATGCGCGCAAGGTGTTCCTTCCAGTTCTGGTCAAGCACGTTGAGCATGATGTGCTTTTCCAGCATGCGCATCGTCTCGGCGCCAAGCTGGGTCTCCCGCTCGGAGAAATGTCCCAGCACGGCCTGCTGCACGCGCTCTTCGATGGTCTCGGCGTCGAGCTCGTCGCTCGCCTTCGCCATCGCCACCAGCGGCACCGCCACGCCGAAGTCCTGCTCCAGCGTTGCCTCCAGGCCCGGCAGGTCCCACTGCTCGTCGATCGAGTTGAGCGGCACGAAACGCGCCACGGTATCGGCGACGACGTCGCTGCGCAGACCCTCGATGTTCTCCTCGACGGTGTCGGCTTCAAGCAGCTCGTCGCGCTGGGAATAGATCACCTTGCGCTGGTCGTTGTTGACGTCGTCGAAATCGAGCAGGTTCTTGCGGATGTCGAAGTTGTGGGCTTCGACCTTGCGCTGCGCGTTGGCGATCTGCTTGGTCACCAGCGGGCTTTCGATGATGTCGTCTTCTTTAAGGCCCATGCGCGCCATCACGCGCTGCACCCAGTCGGCGGCGAAGATGCGCATCAGGTTGTCTTCGAGCGACAGGTAGAAGCGGCTCGAACCCGGGTCCCCCTGGCGGCCGGCGCGACCACGCAGCTGGTTGTCGATGCGGCGGCTCTCGTGGCGCTCGGTGCCGACGATGTGCAGGCCGCCGGCGGCCTTGACCGCCTCGTGGCGTGCCAGCCACTCGGACTTCAGGCGCGCCTTGCTGACTTCGTCCAGCTCGCCGCCGCTGCTGGCTTCGAGCAGGGCGACCTCGTTCTCGAGCGAACCGCCGAGCACGATGTCGGTACCGCGACCGGCCATGTTGGTGGCGATCGTGATCGCGCCCGGGCGACCGGCCTGGGCGACGATCTGCGCTTCGCGCTCGTGCTGCTTGGCGTTGAGTACCTCGTGGGCGATGCCGGCGTCGCGCAGCTGCTGGCTGAGCATTTCCGACACTTCGATCGAAGTGGTGCCGACCAGCACCGGCTGCTTGCGTGCGTTGGCGTCCTTGATCTCGTTCACCACCGCGCGGTACTTGCCGGCGCGGTTGAGGAACACCGCATCGGGATGATCCTTTCGCTGCACCGGCTGGTGGGTCGGGATCACGATCACTTCCAGGCCGTAGATGCTCTGGAACTCGTACGCTTCGGTGTCGGCCGTGCCGGTCATGCCGGACAGCTTGTTGTACATGCGGAACAGGTTCTGGAAGGTGATGCTCGCCAGCGTCTGGTTCTCGCGCTGGACCGGCACGCCTTCCTTCGCCTCGACCGCCTGGTGCAGGCCATCGGACCAGCGACGTCCGGCCAGGGTGCGGCCGGTGAATTCGTCGACGATCACCACTTCACCGTCGCGGACGATGTAATCGACATCGCGCTGGTAGATGGCGTGCGCGCGCATGGCGGCATTGAGGTGATGGACGACACCCAGGTTCTGCGCGCCGTACAACGAGTCTTCCTCGTCCTGCAGGATGCCGGCCTGGCGCAGCAGCGCCTCGGCATGCTCCTGGCCCGACTCGGACAGGTGCACCTGTTTGCTCTTCTCGTCGACCCAGTAGTCGCCCTCGCCTTCTTCCGTGGTCTGGCGGACCAGGTTCGGGACCAGGCGGTTGACCTTGATGTACAGCTCCGGCGATTCGTCGGCCGGGCCGGAAATGATCAGCGGCGTGCGCGCCTCGTCGATCAGGATCGAGTCGACCTCGTCGACGATCGCGTAGTTCAGGCTGCGCTGGAAACGGTCTTCCTTCGACAGCGCCATGTTGTCGCGCAGGTAGTCGAAGCCGAACTCGTTGTTGGTGCCGTAGGTGATGTCGGCGGCATAGGCGGCGTGCTTGTCGCCGTGCGGCATGCCCGGGTAGACCACGCCGACCGTCAGGCCGAGCCAGTTGTAGACGCGACCCATCCACGCCGAGTCGCGGCGGGCCAGGTAGTCGTTGACGGTGACGACGTGCACGCCCTTGCCTTCCAGTGCGTTGAGGTAGACCGGCAGGGTCGCCACCAGGGTCTTGCCTTCACCGGTGCGCATCTCGGCGATCTTGCCCAGGTGCAGGACCATGCCGCCGATCAGCTGGACGTCGTAATGGCGCATGCCCAGGACGCGGCGCGAGGCCTCGCGGCAGACGGCGAACGCCTCCGGCAGCAACTTGTCGAGCGACTCGCCGTCGGCGATGCGCTTCTGGAATTCGGCAGTCTTGGCCTGCAGCTCAGCGTCGCTGAGCTTCTCCATCTGCGGCTCGAGGGCATTGATCTTGAGGACGGAGCGTTGCAGTTGACGCAGCAGGCGATCGTTGCGACTACCGAAAACGCGGGTAAGCAGGCTGTTGAGCATGTACGGGTCCGGAAAGCGGAACAGGGGAACCAGCAGGCAGGACGCACTCAGAGTGCGCGTCCGCCAGCAAGTTCCCCGGAAGGAGTCGGCTTGAAATGGAATCGGGGCGCCTTGCGCCCCGATCGCATCGAGCCTGAACTGTGGCCAGTCCGATTGTACCGTGGGGGCGAGGGTCGGTGCTTGCAAGGCGCCTGCCGGCCTCACCCAGCCCTCGCCCGCTTGCGGGAAAGGGCGCGGAAGGATCAACCCTTGATCTGGACCTTCAGCGGCGACTGCTGGCTGAGGAAGTTGCGCGGATTGACCACGCGCCCGTTCTCCCACACCTCGAAGTGCACGTGGGCACCGGTGGAACGGCCCGTCGAACCGGCCTTGGCGATTTCCTGGCCGGCACGCACCAGCTCACCGACCTTGTGGGTCAGGCGCGAGTTGTGGGCGTAACGGGTGACGTAGCCGTTGCCGTGGTCGACCTCGATCACGTTGCCGTAGCCCGAGCGCACGCCCGAGTAGCTGACCACGCCATCGGCCACGGCCAGGACCGGGTCACCCACGTTGGCCTTGAAGTCCAGGCCCTTGTGGTTGGCGTGACCGCCGTTGAACGGATCGGCGCGACCGCCGAAGCCGGAGGTGATGTAGCTGCCGGCGATCGGCTCGCGGCCGGGGACGGCGTTCATGTCGAGCTGGCGGTTGAACAGCAGCGACTCGAGCACCGAGAGCTGCTCGCCAGAGGCTTTGAACTGCTGGCCCAGGGTGGCCATGCCTTCGTCGAGCTCGGCCTTGGTCATGTCGCGGACCGGACCGACGCCGCCGACGCCCACCGGCTTGTCGAAATCGAACTCGCCGTCCTGGAGCTGGCCGATACGGGTCAGGCGCTCACCGAGGGCGTTGAGGCGGTTGGCCTCGGCCTGCAGCTCGCCCATGCGGGCGGCCAGGGCATTGATCTCGCGCTGGGCGTCACGGCGGGTGGCCGCGATCACCGCTTCCTGGTTGTCAGCCTTGCTGCGCAGCAGGGAGTTGTCGGCAATGCCGGCACCTGCACCGATCGCCGCGCCGCCGCCGAGAAGAAGGGCGATGGCCAGGGCGGGACGCTGCGCTCCCCAGTATCCGGCCTGCTGCAACCAATGCGACAGCTGGGCGCGGGTTTTGTTTACGATGGATGGATAGGTCATGTCTTATGTCTGATTCCAAGCCCAGGAACCCCAAGAGAGGTCCTTCGACTCCGCAAGCCGCGCTTGATGCGCTGCTGGCCGAGCCCGCTGGCGGCCCAATTCGTCGTGCCTTGTGGCTCGAACAACTGGACCTACGGTTACGCCCACACCTGCCGCCGTCACTGGCCGCGCATGCGCGGCTGGCCAATTACGAACGAGGCAGGCTCGTGTTTGTCGTCGACGCCCCGGTGTGGCGTGCCAAGTTGCGACTCGCTGCCCCGGAACTGCTCGACGCGGCCCGTTCCGTCGGGCTGGATGCGGCTGAACTGATCGTCAAAACGACAACTCCGACGACTGCCTCCCCACAATCGGATCGGAAAGCCAAACCCATCTCAGCGACTGCACTGCTA
>DATDBK010000029.1:0-3427 GCA_036524935.1 Lysobacter sp.
AACGACATCGACCATGCCGACCTGATCGTCATCGTCGGTTCCAACCTGCGCCACGAGCTGCCGCTGGTGCACCAGCGCGTGCGCAAGGCCTGGAACCGCGGCGCCAAGGTGCACGTGGTCAACCCGGTCGATTTCGACTTCAGCTTCGACATCGCCGGCAAGCAGATCGTGGCTCCGTCGCAGATTGCCGCGGCCCTCGCCGATGCCAGCCTGACCGACCTCGCCAAGAACGCAACGCGCGCGGTGATCATTGTCGGTGCCCTGGCCGAGAACGGCGCGCACGCTGCCGCCATCCGCAAGGCTGCCGTCGCCTTCGCTGCCAGCACCGGTGCCGGGCTCAACCGCATCCCGCAGGGCGCGAACGCGGTCGGCCTGTCCGATTACGGTGTGCTGCCGATCGGCCGCGATGCCCAGTCGATGCTGGCCGACCCGCGGACCGCCTACATCCTGTACGGGATCGAGCCGGGCATGGATTTCGCCGATACCGCGGTCGCGCTCAAGGCGCTGAACGCGGCCCAGGTCGTGGCGTTCAGCACCTTCGCGTGCCGCTCGACCCGCGCCGTCGCCGACGTGATCCTGCCGATCGGCCTGTTGCCGGAAATCGACGCCACCCTGACCAACCTCGACGGTCGCCAGCAGGTCGCCGTTGCCGGCGGCAAGCTGCCGGGCCAGGCCCGTCCGGGCTGGCGCGTGCTGCGCGCACTCGGCGGCGAGCTGGAGGCACGCGGCTTCGGTTTCACCGACCTCGCTGGCCTGCGCGCGAGCATGCACATGCGCGACACCCAGGTGGTCGCGGGCAAGGCCCCGAAGTCCGGCGGCGACGGTCTCGAAGTCGCGGCCAGCATCGCCATCTACCGCAGCGATGCGGTCGTGCGCCGCGCTCCCGCGCTGCAGTCGCATCCGCTCAACGTCGAGCCGAAGGCCACGATCAATCCGCACGACGCGTCCGCCCTCGGCCTCGCCGACGGCGTGGTCGCGAAGTTCACCACGGCCGCAGGCACCGCGACGCTGCCGGTCGCCGTCAGCGACAAGGTCGCGCGCGGCACGGTCTGGGTTGAAAGCGGACACGGCGCGACCGCGCCGATGTCGGGTCGCGTGCAGGCGGGGAGGGCATAAGAATGTTTGATCCGTTCCGCGACTGGCTGCTGTCATTCGGCAACCTCGGTGTCGTCCTCTGGATCGTGCTGAAGGTCCTCGCGATCGCCATGCCGGTGATCATCACGGTTGCGTTCTACGTGGTCTGGGAGCGCAAGCTGATCGGCTGGATGCACGTGCGCCACGGGCCCATGTATGTGGGCCGCGGCATCCTCCAGGCGTTTGCCGACGTCTTCAAGCTCCTGTTCAAGGAAGTGATCCAGCCGACCAAGGCCGATCCCTTCCTGTTCCTGCTGGCGCCGTTGATCGCGCTGGCCCCGGCCTTCGCGGCGTGGGCGGTGGTGCCGTTTGACTACCAGGTGGTGCTGTCGAACGCCAACGCCGGCCTGCTGTACCTGCTGGCGATGACCTCGCTGGGTGTGTACGGCATCATCCTCGCCGGCTGGGCGTCGAACTCGAAGTACGCCTTCCTCGGTGCGATGCGCGCCGCGGCCCAGATGGTCTCGTACGAAATCGCCATGGGCTTTGCCATGGTCGGCGTGATGGTCGGCGCCGGCAGCCTCAACCTCACCGACATCGTGATGGCGCAGGCCGGCAATGCCGGCGCGCTGGAATGGTTCTGGGTGCCGATGCTGCCGCTGTTCGTCGTCTACTTCATCTCCGGCGTGGCCGAAACCAACCGCGCACCGTTCGACGTGGTCGAGGGCGAGTCGGAAATCGTCGCCGGCCACATGGTCGAGTACTCGGGTTCGGCGTTCGCGCTGTTCTTCCTTGCCGAATACGCCAATATGATCCTGATCAGCTTCCTGGTCTCGATCTTCTTCGTCGGCGGCTGGCTCAGCCCGCTGCATGGCCTGGGCATTCCGTTCCTGTCGGTCGACGGCTGGTGGTGGCTGCTGCTCAAGGTGGCGTTCTTCGCCAGCTGCTTCATCTGGTTCCGTGCGTCGTTCCCGCGCTATCGCTACGACCAGATCATGCGCCTGGGCTGGAAGGTCTTCATCCCGATCACCATCGCCTGGATCTGCGTGGTCGCGTTGATGGCCTACTTCAAAATCTTCGAACCCGGCGTGTAAGGGTCAACAGGCATGAATCGCATCGTCCACTATTTCAAGAGCCTGCTGCTCATCGAGCTTGTGCAAGGGCTTGCCCTCACCGGCAAGTACCTGTTCAAGCCGAAGTACACGCTGATGTACCCGATGGAGAAGACGCCGCAGTCGCCGCGCTTCCGCGGCGTGCATGCGCTGCGCCGTTATCCCAACGGTGAAGAGCGCTGCATCGCCTGCAAGCTGTGCGAGGCGGTGTGCCCGGCGCTGGCGATCACCATCGACTCGGAGAAGCGCGAGGACGGCACCCGCCGCACCACGCGTTACGACATCGACCTGTTCAAGTGCATCTTCTGCGGTTTCTGCGAAGAGTCCTGCCCGGTCGACTCGATCGTGGAGACGCACATCCACGAGTACCACTTCGACAAGCGCGGACAGAACATCGTCACCAAGCAGCAGCTGCTGGCCATCGGCGACCGTCTCGAAGCCGAGATCGCCGAGCGCCGCGCCGCCGACGCACCTTTCCGCTGAGGCCTGAAGCATGGATCTCGCCCAGATCTCCTTTTTCGTATTCGCCGCCGTGGCCACCGCTGCCGCGGTCGGCGTCATCAGCGCGCGCAACCCGGTGCACGCGGTGCTGCTGCTGGTGCTGACCTTCTTCTCGGTCGCGTGCACCTGGATCATCGCCGGTGCCGAGTTCCTCGGCGTGGCCCTGATCCTGGTCTACGTCGGCGCGGTGATGGTGCTGCTGCTGTTCGTGGTGATGATGCTCGACATTGACACCGCCCCCCTGCGCGAGGGCTACGTGCGCTACCTGCCGGTTGGCCTGGTGGTCGCAGTGGTGATGCTGGTCGAGATGCTGACCCTGATCGGGGTCAAGGCCAAAGTCGCCACGCCATTCGCCGCCGAGGTCGCCACCGGCGGCAACACCGCCTGGCTGGCGCGCGCACTGTTCACCCAGTTCCTGCTGCCATTCGAGGTCGCCGCGGTGATCCTGACGGTGGCGGTGATCGCCGCGGTCATGCTGACCCTGCGCCGCCGCGTCGGTGCCAAGCACCAGAGCCCGTCGGCCCAGGCCCGCGTGCGCGCCAGCGACCGCCTGCGGATGGTCAAGATGGACGCCGTCAAGCCGGTCGTTGCGGTCGAAACGCCCGCAGAGGAGAGCAAGCCGTGAGTGAATTCTTCGGCGCCGGCCTCGCGCTCGGCCACTATCTCGCCCTTGGCGCGGTGCTGTTCTGCATCAGCGTTGCCGGCATCTTCCTCAACCGCAAGAACGTGATCATGTTGCT
>DATDBK010000030.1:0-7958 GCA_036524935.1 Lysobacter sp.
GCTGGGGCCGCAACTCGCTCGACAGCTTCCTGACCCCGACCCGCGGCATGCAGCAGCGCGTCTGGCTGGAAACGACCCTGCCCGGCTCGACCGTCGAGTACTACAAGCTCAACTACAACATCTCCAAGTTCTGGCCGCTCAGCCGCCACCTGGTGCTCAACACGCGCGCCGAGCTGGGCTATGGCGACAGCTACGGCGATGCGACCTCGCGCAACCTCTGCTTCACGCCGGGCAACTACAGCTGCCAGCCGGGCGACCCGGACTACCTGCGCACCATCACCGCCGACGGCCTGCCGTTCTTCGAGAACTTCTACGCCGGTGGCGTGCGCTCGGTCCGCGGCTTCACCGACAACACGCTGGGTCCGCGCGACGTTCCGTTCCCGGGCAGCACCTTCGATCAGCCGATCGGTGGCGCCTTCAAGACGGTCGGCTCGATGGAAATGTACTTCCCGACCCTGCTCGACACGCCAGCGGCGCGCGTCTCCGCGTTCGTCGACTTCGGTAACGTGTTCAAGGATTACGACGCGTTCGACGCGCAGGAACTTCGTGTCTCCAGCGGTATCGCGCTGATGTGGCGTTCGCCGATGGGTCCGATCTCGATCAGCTACGCGTACCCGATCAAGAAGGAAGAGCAAGACGAGATCGAGCGCCTGCAGTTCACCTTCGGCGGCACGTTCTAAGTAACCGACAGCGGGTGCCGAGCATGCACAGCCCGTCGTTCAGCGCCGCCGAACTGGCACAACGCTTCGCCCTGCGCTTGCAGGGCGATGGCGCGGTCCGTGTCGAGGGCGTGGGCACGCTGGCCAAGGCCGGCGCCACGCAGCTGGCGTTCCTGGCCAACCCGAAGTACCGCAGCCAGCTGGGCGAGAGCCAGGCTGGCGTGGTGGTGATGCGCGAGGACGATGCTGCCGGATTCAACGGCACCGCCCTGCTCGCCCGTGATCCGTACGCCGCCTTCGCCAAGCTGTCGGCATTGTTCGAACCCAGGCCGGTCCGCGATCCCGGCGTGCACCCGTTGGCGGCAGTCGATCCGACCGCTTCTGTCGATCCGCAGGCGCACATCGGTCCGTTCGTCAGCATCGGCGCGCGCAGTCGTGTCGAGGCTGGCGCGATCATCGGTCCCGGTTGCGTCATCGGCGACGACTGCGTGGTCGGCGCCGGCACCGAACTGATCGCACGCGTCACCCTGGTCACCCGTGTCCGCGTCGGCCAGCGCGCCGTCATCCATCCGGGCGCGGTGATCGGCGCCGCCGGTTTCGGCCTGGCGATGGAAGCCGGGCGCTGGCTCAACGTGCCGCAGCTCGGCGGCGTGGTCATCGGCGACGATTGCGAGATCGGCGCCAACACCACGATCGACCGCGGCGCGATCGAGGACACGGTGCTGGAAGAGGACGTCCGCCTCGACAACCAGATCCAGATCGGCCACAACGTCTTCATCGGCGCCCATACGGCAATGGCCGGATGTTCGGCCGCCGCCGGCAGCGCGCGCATTGGTCGCTATTGCCTGATCGGCGGCGGCGCCGGGGTGCTGGGCCATCTGGAGATCTGCGACAAGGTGGTCATCACCGCGATGAGCCTGGTCACCAGCTCGATCCGCGAACCGGGCGAGTACTCCTCAGGCACACCCTTGATGGACAATCGCAGCTGGCGCAAGAATGCCGCGCGCTTCAAGCAGCTCGACGCCTTCGTGCGGCGGCTGCCGGGCCGACGCGAGGACTGACCCGGCGCCCGCGCCGGAGCGAGCCGGCGTCGAGCCTTTGACCGTCGACCCTTGACCAGGGCACACCTTCACCCGGATTGCCCCCGATTACTGCAATGCTGGAACCCCGCGGCGGACACCATCCGGCGGCGATGGACCGGCCGAAAGGACCCATGATGAGCCACAACGTGCAACTACCGATCGACGTCAACACCATCCACACGCTGCTGCCGCATCGTTATCCGTTCCTGCTGGTCGATCGCGTGGTCGAGTTCGAGGCGCACAAGCGCGTGCTCGCGTACAAGAACGTCACCTGCAACGAGCCCTATTTCCAAGGTCATTTTCCCGGCCACCCGGTGATGCCGGGCGTGCTGGTGGTGGAGGCGCTGGCCCAGGCCGGCGGCATCCTGACCCAGCTGTCGAGCCAGACCACCGCCGACGGCCGCCTGTTCTACCTGGTGAAGATCGACAACGCCAAGTTCTCGAAGATGGTCGTGCCGGGCGATCGCCTCGACCTGGACGTGACGCTCAAGCGCGTGATCCGCAACGTTGCGATCTACTCCGGCGTGGCCAGCGTGGGTGGCGAGCAGGTTGCCTGCGCGGAGATCGTCTGCGCCGAAGCGAAGGCCTGAGCCATGGCCGAATCGCACATCCATCCCAGCGCCAGCATCCACGCCAGCGCCGTGGTCGAACCCGGTGCACGCCTGGCTGCGGGCGTGCAGGTGGGTGCGCTATGCTACATCGGTGCGGACGTCGATGTCGGCGAGAACACCACTTTCGGCCCGCATTGCAGCGTCCACGGCCCGACCCGCATCGGTCGTGACAACCGCTTCGTTGCCCACTGCGCGATCGGTGGCGATCCGCAGGACAAGAAGTACGCAGGCGAGCGCGTCGAACTGGTGATCGGCGACCGCAACCTGTTCCGCGAGTTCATCACCGTCAACCGCGGCACCGGCACCGGCGGCGGCGTCACCCGCATCGGCGACGACAACTGGCTGCTGGCCTACACCCACATCGCCCACGACTGCATCGTCGGCAACAGCTGTGTGTTTTCCAACAACGCCACGCTCGCCGGCCACGTCGAAATCGGCGATCACGTCATCCTCAGCGGCTTCGCCGGCATCCACCAGTTCTGCCGTATCGGCGCGCACGCCTTCATCGGCATGGGCGCGCTGGTCAATGGCGACGTGCCACCGTTCGTGATGGTCGCCCAGGATGGCTACGGCCGCCCGCGCGGCATCAACAGCGAAGGCCTCAAGCGCCGGGGCTTCGATGCCGGACGCATCAGCGCGATCAAGCGGGCGTACCGGGCGCTGTACATGTCCGGCAGCTCGCTGGAGGAGGCGCGCGCCAGGCTCGTCGAACTGGCCGGCGACAGCGAGGATGTGCGCGCGGTGCTGGAGTTCGTCGACGCAGGTGAGCGCCCGCTGTTGCGCTGAGCGCGCCGAGCTATCATCGCCCTGACATCGCGGCCCTGCCGCGAGCCACCACGCGAGCCGGCTTTGACCATTTCCGCCAGTCCCTCTCCGAGCCCTCCCCTGCGCATAGCGCTTTGCGCCGGTGAGGCCTCCGGCGACCTGCTCGGCGCCGGCCTGATCGAAGCACTGCGCAAGCGCTATCCCCATGCCGAGTTCGCCGGCATCGGTGGCGAGCAGATGCGCGATGCCGGCCTCGATGCCTGGCACGACGCTTCGGAGCTCGCGGTGATGGGCCTGGCCGAAGTGCTACGCCACCTGCCCCGACTGCTGCGCCTGCGGCGTGGATTCCGCGAACACCTGCTCGAGTGGCGACCGGACGTGTTCATCGGCATCGACGCCCCCGACTTCAACCTCGGCGTGGAGAAGTGGCTGCGGCAGCGCGGCCTGCGCACCGTGCACTACGTCAGCCCGTCGGTGTGGGCGTGGCGCGAGAAGCGCGCCGCGAAAATCGGGCGCAGTGCCGACCGCGTGTTGTGCCTGTTCCCGATGGAACCTGCGATCTATGCACGCCATGGCGTCGACGCGCGCTTCGTCGGCCATCCGCTCGCCGACGAAATGCCGCTGGAACCCGATCGCGACGCGGCCCGGCGCCAGCTTGGGCTCGACCTGGCGCGGCCAGTGCTGGCCCTGCTGCCGGGCTCGCGCGTCGGCGAGATCGAGCGCCTGGGTGCCGACTTCCTCGCCGCGGCGGCGCTGCTGCTCGCTCAGGAACCGCAGCTGCAGGTCGTGGTGCCCATGGCCAACGAACACGCCAGCAGCGCCTTCCAACGCGTGCTTGCCGCGCACCCCGACAGCATCGCGCTGACGTCGGCGCTGCGCGTGATCCGCGGCCAGGCGCGCACGCTGATGATCGCCAGCGACGTGGTGCTACTGGCATCGGGCACGGCCACGCTCGAAGCGATGCTGGCCAAGCGGCCGATGGTGGTGGCGTACAAGGTCGCGGCCAGCACCTACGCGCTGGTCAAGGGCCTGGGCATGCTCAAGGTCGACAACTTCGCGCTGCCCAATGTCCTGGCGGGCGAGCGCGTCGTGCCGGAACTCATGCAGGCTGACTGCACGCCGGAGAATCTCGCCGCGGCAGTATCGACGTGGCTGCACGATCCGGCCGCAACCGCCGCACTGCAGCCGCGCTTCCGCGAATTGCACCTGCAGTTGCGTCGCGATGCATCCTCCCGCGCCGCCGATGCCGTGTCGGAACTGATCGAGGCCGGCCATGGCCAATGACGGGCAGATGCCGCTGGACCTGAGCGCACGCAGCGACCCGTCGCCGCCGCGCATCGCCGGTGTCGACGAAGCCGGTCGCGGACCGCTGGCCGGGCCCGTAGTCGTGGCCGCGGTGGTGTTCGCGCCCGGACGCACGCCGGTCAACGGACTGGACGATTCCAAGCAGCTGACCGCGGCTCGGCGCGAAGCTCTTTACGAACGCATCGTCGAGCGCGCCCTGGCGTGGCACATCGAGTTCGTCGCGGTCGAGGAGATCGACCGCATCAACATTTACCAGGCGACGATGATCGGCATGAGCCGCGCCCTGTTCGCGGTAAGCCACGTCGCCGACCTGGCGCGCATCGACGGCAACGCGCTGCCGCGTTCACTGCCCTGCCTGGCGGAGGCCTGGATCGGCGGCGATGCGCGCGATCGCACGATCATGGCCGCGTCGATCCTGGCCAAGGTCGCACGCGATCGCCACATGCGGCAGTTGCATGCGCAGTGGCCGCAGTACGGTTTCGATCAGCACAAGGGCTACAGCACGCCTGAGCATCTGGCCGCGCTGACGCGACACGGGCCGTGCCCGGAACATCGCCGCAGCTTCGCGCCGGTGCGCGAGGCGCTGGCGGCATTGCCGGTCTAGCCGGCAAACGCTGAAGAGCGAAAAAAACAGGCCCGCATCCTGCGGGCCCTGTACTCGATCGGCCTCATGGACCGGTGCGAGCTATTGCGCCCGCCGGATGATGATCGCCGGGTCGAGCGTCTTGCCGTTGGCGGTGATGCCGTACTGGTAGGTGCCGTCGCTGGTCGTGGCGGTCGCGATGTTGACCTGGTAGTTGCCTGACACCTGTTGCGCCGGAACCCGCAATGGCTGGTTCGCGCCGCCCGGGTTGGAGCGCTTGAACACCAGCGTGAACGGCACCGTGCCCGGCGTGTCGCGCCAGGAGATCGCCGTGCCGGCAGTCACCGTGCAGGTATCGGGACTCGCCTTGGGCATGCCGTCGGCACCGTAGGTGATGTTGATGAACACCGGGGCCGTGCCACTCTGCGTACCGCACAGCACCGGCTCGCCGGCCACGCCGCGGTGGCCGCAGGCAGCAAGCATCAGGCAGGTGACGGCCGCAGCCGCCACCAAACGGGGTATCGCCTTCATTCGTCTTCTCCTCGGTTGTTGCCCGCGGGGGAACGGGCTTGGATATCACTGCCCCGCTCAGGGGGCGCGCGATGCCGTCATGTCCTGCGCGGCCAGTCGCCGCAGTACCGGCGTGGCTGCGATCCGCACTTCGGGAATGCCTTCCTTGCGCGCGGCATCGAGCTGTTTCTGCGCGGCGGGGAGGTCATCGAGCGCGGCCATCGTCTGGGCACCCCAGAAGGCGACCTCGCCACGCTCCGTGGAGATCGACTCGGCCTTGGCCAGCATCGACCGGGCCTTGTCGCCTTCACCGAGGTTGGCCAGGTACCAGGAGAGTTGGGCGAAGCCCTGCGCGTCGTCGGACTTCAGCTTGAGATAGCGGTCGGCCATCTGCGCCGCGCGCAGGTACGGTTCGCGCGCCTGCGCGGCGGTATCGGCCGAAGCCGACAATGCGTCGCCGAGGTTGCCCCAGATGCGGAAATCGCTGCCGTCGAGCTCGGCCGCGTGCCGGTACAACGCAGCGGCTTCCTCGTAGGCGCCGCTGTCGTACTTGACCGAACCCAGGTTGCTCAGTGCCGCGTAGTTCGGCCGGATTTCCAGCGAGCGCTCGTACGCGGCGATGGCCTGCGCGGCGTTGCCATTGGCCTGGTACAGGCCGCCGAGGCTGCTCCACAGGTTGTCATCGTCGGGCTGCAGCGTCACCGCGGTGCGGTACGACGCGATCGCCGCGGGCACGTCGCCGCTGGTGTACTGGTGGTAACCAAGCTGTTGGAACACGCCCGCATCGCGCGGACGCAGCTTGCGTGCACGACCGAAATAGTCGACGGCGAGATCGCCGCGGCCCTGCGCGCTGGCGACGCCGGCCAGGCCGAGATAGGCATCGGCACGCAGCGCCGGATCCTCGAGCGCATGCGTGTACTGCTCGACGGCGGCGTCGGATTCGCCACGCGCGCGATGCAGGTCACCCAGCGCCAGGCTCACTTCGCGCAACGACGGATCCATGTCCGCCGCGCGCTTGCACGCCGCCTGCGCGCGTTCGAGCGCGGCGCTGTCGCGCGCGCCCTCGAAACGGTCGATCTCGGCACGGCAGATGCCGGCCTGGGCGCGGGCGAAGCCGGGATCGATCGCCAGCGCGCCGCGGAAGTAGTTGATCGCGCTGTCGGGATTGGCCTTGTTGCCGCGCACGCGCATCTTCTGCTGGCCCTTGAGGTAGGCGTCGTACGCGGCGACGTTGCGGGTCGGCGTCAAACGCCGTGCCAACGCCTGCCGCGCCGAATCCATGCCGGTGCCCGGCAGGACGCCCACCAGCGCCTGCACCACTTCGTTGGCAATGTCGCTTTGCAGTGCGAACACGTCACCGGTCTCGCGATCGTAGCTATGGGCCCACAACGTGAAACCCGTGCGCGTATCGGACAACCTCGCGCTGACCCGCACCCTGGGGCCCTCGCGGCGGACGCTGGCGTCGAGCAGCGTCGCCACCCCTAGCTGGCTTCCCAGGGCCTTGATGTCGACCTGCTGCTTGCCACGCCCGGGCGCGGCGACCACGCGCAGCCCGGGCACGCCGGCCAGCGCATCGTGCATTTCCACGCCGAGGCCCTCGGCAAAGTAGCTGTCGCCACTGTCGGCGCTGAGGCTGACGAACGGCAGGACCGCGATCGAGGCCTCCGATACCGGCGCCGCCACGCGGTCATGTTGTCCGAACCAGTAGCCGCCGGCGGCGATGACCAGCAGCGCGGCCGCAGCCAGCCACCAGCGCCGCCGCGCGAGCACCCTGCGACGCGTGCGGAATGGCGCAGGCACGGCAAGCTGGCCCCCATCCCGGTGCGTCTGTGCGAAACCGGCCTCGTCGGCCAGTGTCCCGGCGCTGGCGGCACGGTAGGTGACTTCGCCGGGCGCGTCGTCGCCGGTCGGCGGCGCTTCGGCCTCGTTGGCCGCCACGTTCAGCGACGGCGGCAGCGATTGCCTGACTGCGGCGACGCCTTCGAGCGGATCCGGCGCCGACTCCGTCCGCGCGGCCGGTTCCGCCACGGCTTCGGGCTCGATCCCTGGGGCGGCCCTGAGCTCGCCGATGAAGCGGTAGCCGAGCGCGTGCTGGGTCTGGATGTAGCGCGGCCGCTGCGAGTCGTCGCCAAGGGCGTGACGAAGCTGGGCGATGACCCGGGTCAACACGCCCGGGGTGACGTGGCGATGGCCCCAGACCTGGTCCAGCAATTCGTCGCGACCGACCAGCTCGCCGGCGCGCCGGAGCAGCATCAGCAGCACGGCGAAGGCCTTCGGTTCGACCGTCTGGGGGGAGCCGGCACGCGACAAGGTATGCGCGGTCGCGTCGACCACGATGTCGTCGAATCGGTAACTTTCGGTGGTTAGCCCGCCCTGGCCTGCCATCCCGTTCGGATTCATCGGCAAAACCTCATGGCGCCCTCATCAACCAGAGCGGACGATG
>DATDBK010000031.1:0-8648 GCA_036524935.1 Lysobacter sp.
CGCCGAAGCACTACGCCTACCTGAAGATCTCAGAAGGCTGCAATCACCGCTGCAGCTTCTGCATCATCCCGTCGATGCGCGGCGATCTGGTCAGCCGTCCGGTCGACCAGGTGCTGCGCGAGGCCGAGAAGCTGGCCATGGGCGGCGTCAAGGAACTGCTGGTGATCTCGCAGGACACCTCGGCCTACGGCGTCGACGTCAAGTACGCGCAGCACGAATGGCGCGGCAAGTCCTACCAGACGCGGATGAAGGCGCTGTGCGAGGGACTGGGCGAGCTGGGCATCTGGACCCGCCTGCACTACGTCTACCCGTATCCGCACGTCGACGACATCATTCCGCTGATGGCCGAAACCGGCGCCAACGGCATGCGCAAGCTGCTGCCGTACCTGGACATCCCGTTCCAGCACGCCAGCCCGCGCGTGCTCAAGCTGATGAAGCGCCCGGGCGCGGTCGACAAGACGCTCGAGCGGATCCAGCGCTGGCGCTCGATCGCTCCGGACATCACCATCCGCTCGACCTTCATCGTCGGTTTCCCCGGCGAGACCGAGGCCGAGTTCGAGGAACTGCTCGACTTCCTCGACGAGGCCCAGCTCGACCGCGTCGGTGCTTTCGCCTATTCGCCGGTCGACGGTGCCAGTGCCAATGCGCTGCCCGATCCGGTGCCGGAAGAGGTCAAGGCCGAGCGCCTTGCGCGCTTCATGGAGCGGCAGGCGGAAATTTCCGCGGCCAAGCTCGAGGCCAAGGTCGGCACGATGCAGCGCTGCCTGGTCGACGCGCTCGACGGCGAGCTGGCGATCGCCCGCTCGATGGCCGATGCGCCCGAGATCGACGGCCTGGTGCAGATCCAGAACGGCTTCATGGCCGGCCTCAAGCCGGGCGAGTTCGTCGACGTCGAGATCATGGGCAGCGACGAGCACGATCTGTTCGGCGAAGTCGCGTTCGACGACTGAGGTGCCGCAACGGCGGCCACCTGGTCAGCCAGGCGGTCGCCACCGCATGGGCGTGAAGACGATGCCGTGCTCGGACCGTTCCGGGCCAGTCGCCTCGAACCCCAGCTTGCGATAGACCTCCAACGCGTAGCGCGAAGCGTTGACGGTGACGGGTGCGGGCGGATCCACCCACGCCTGCACGGTTTGCCACAAGTGCCGCGCGAGTCCCTGTCGCTGGACCGCTTCGGCAACGAACAGGTGATACAGGTGCGTTGGCAGTCGCAGCGCAGCGACGCCAACGAGCGTCTGGCCACGCTCTGCGAGGGCGTAACGATAGCCCACCGCCAGGCGCCCGGCGGTGGGTCCCGGCGCCAGCAGCTGCAGCAGCCGGGCCGCGCCTTCGGGCGTGCAGTCCACTGCGATCCAGCGTCCGGTGAGTCCGCACACCAGCGCGCTGATCGCATCCGCGTCCGCGGTCGTGGCCTGGCGCAATACGATGCGCTGCGCGACCGGCTCAGGCGTCGTCATTGCCATAGTCGACGTCCACGATGACGAAGCGCGCCGGACCGCCCGGCAGCATCGCTTCAAACTCATCGTCGAGGCGCTTCTTGAGCATGGCCCGCGCCAGCGGTGAATCGATGCTGATCCATCCGGCGCGCGCGTCGGTCTCGTCCGGTCCGACGATGCGATAGCGCTGGCTTTCGCCGCTGGCGATGTTCTCGACTTCCACGCGCGCCCCGAAGAACACCGCCTCCGGATCGGTCGGCACGGTGTCGACGACGCGCAGCGATGGCAGGCGCTTGCTGAGGTAGCGCACGCGGCGGTCGATCTCGCCGAGCTGCTTCTTGCGGTAGGTGTACTCGGCGTTCTCGGAGCGATCGCCCTCGGCCGCGGCGGCGGCCAGCGCCTTGACCACCTCCGGACGCTTCACGCGCCACAGTTCGTCGAGCTCGGCCTTCAGGCGGTCGTGCCCGCCCCGGGTGATCAGGGCGGTGCTTTTTTCAGCAGGGGGGCGCCAGCGGGACATCGTGCAGCCGGATAAGACGGGCAAACGTTATCGCAGAGCCGCCGGCGCCGCTCAAGTCGAACGTCGGCGAGCCGGACTGCATGGGCCTGCGGCCTTGCCGGCCCGCAGTACTGAAGGGGGCAAACGAAACGGGCGACCCGAAGGCCGCCCGTTCGCGATCCAGCGGTGCGGTTGCCTCAGCCGGCCGCCGCACGCTTCAGGTTGTAGGGCAGGTCGCTGGTGATTGCATTGCCTTCGCGATCAAGCTGGCGGATCTCGTCGTTGGACAGCACCTCGAACAGACGGTCGTCGTCGCTCTTGCTGTTCGGGTCGAGGCGGATGCGCTTGCCGTCCTGCTCGGCGGTCCAGGTGCCATCGCCGCTGGTGGTGCCGTCCTTCTGGTCCTGGTAGGTCTCCTGCAGGCGATAGGTGCCGTCGGCAGCCAGCTCGATCCGGGTATCGATACCGGCGCAGCTGGCGCAGGGCAGGGTGCCGCTGAACGTGCCAGCGAAGGCCTTGGCGTCGAATGCCGTGGCCACCGCGGGAGCCGTCGTCGCCGCGGGTTCGACTGCAGCAGGTTGAGGGGCGGCGGCGGTGTCGGCCGCCTTCTGGGGCTGGCAGCCGGCGAGGGCCACCGTGGCCAGGCAGGCTAGAACGAGGGCGCGCTTGCGTAGAAGGTGGTGCTGCATTCGTGGGTGCTCCTTGCGTTGGGGGAATGAATCAACGGCGACTCTTGCCGCCGAAAATACCGCCCAGCAAACCCCGCAGGATCTGCTGGCCGATCTGGTTGCCGACCGTTCGCGCGGTCTGCTTGGCCATGGTCTCGACCATGCCCTGGCGGCGCTTGGTGCCGAACACCGCGTCCTTGACCGACTGGCTGAAACCACCGCCCTCATCGGCGTCGTCCTGCTCGCGCGTGCGTGCCGGCGGCGCCTTGGCCTGTTCGGTCGCTGCAGTGGCTTTCTGCGCCAGGAGTTCGGCGGCCGAGTCGCGGTCGATGCGGGTGTCGTACTTGGGTCCCACCGGACTGCCGGCGCGGACCTGCGCGCGTTCGGCGTCGGTGATCGCGCCCATGCGGCAGCGCGGCGGCGCCACCAGGGTCTTCTCGACCGGCATCGGCACGCCCCCGCTCCCGGACGATGTGTCCTGCAGCGTGGACACCAGCGCTTCGCCCGTGCCGAGCTGCGAGATCGCGGTGGCGACATCGAGCGCCGGATTGGCAACGAACGTCTGCGCCGCGGTCTTCACCGCCTTCTGGTCGCGCGGCGTGAACGCACGCAGCGCATGCTGCACGCGATTGCCGAGCTGGCCGAGGATGTTGTCGGGCACGTCGTCCGGGAACTGCGAGCAGAAGTACACGCCCACGCCCTTGGAGCGGATCAGGCGCACCACCTGCTCCACGCGCTGCTGCAGCGCGGGCGGCGCATCGTCGAACAGCAGGTGCGCCTCGTCGAACACGAACACCAGCTTGGGCTTGTCGAGGTCGCCGACCTCGGGCAGGTTCTCGAACAGCTCCGACAGCAGCCACAGCAGGAAGCTCGAATACAGCCGCGGCTTGAGCACCAGCTGGTCGGAAGCGAGGATGTTGATCACGCCGCGACCGTCGGTGTGCGTGCGCATCAGGTCGGTCAGTTCCAGCGCCGGCTCGCCGAAGAACATCTCGCCGCCTTCCTGTTCCAGGCGCAGCAGCGAGCGCTGGATCGCGCCGATCGACTGCGCACTGACCAGACCGTAGCTGGTGGAGATGTCCTTGCGCTCGGCCGCGACCAGGCCGAGCAGGGCGCGCAGGTCTTCCAGGTCGAGCAGCAACAAGCCGCGGTCGTCGGCGAGCTTGAACACGATGTCGAGCACGCCCGACTGGGTGTCGTTGAGTTCGAGCACGCGCGCCAGCAGGGTCGGGCCCATCTCGCTGACGGTGGTGCGCACCGGGTGGCCGAGCTTGCCGAACAGGTCCCAGAACACCACCGGGCTGGCCTGGCTGGCGTAGTCGCCGATGCCGATTTCGGCGACCCGGGCCTGCAGTTTGTCGTTGCTGGTGCCGGCCAGCGCCAGGCCGGCGACGTCGCCCTTCACGTCGGCCAGGAACACCGGCACGCCCAGGCGCGAGAAGCCTTCGGCCAGCGTCATCAGGGTCACGGTCTTGCCGGTGCCGGTGGCGCCGGCCACCAGGCCATGGCGGTTGCCGAACTTCGGCAGCAGATACACCTGGCCGCGGCTCTCGGGCAGGGAGGTGGGCGTGGTGACGGCCTTGCCGATGAGGATCGTGCCTGTCGGGTCCATGTCCGGTTCCGGGGGAAAGTGCGCTCGATTCTATGCGGCGCCGATGAATGCTGCCCGGTCGCGCACGGTGCCCGGGAAAAATGCCCAACCAGCCCGGTGCCTGGGGACGGGCAGGCGCAACTGCCACGCATATCCCCATTCACGCATCAAGGCAAAAACAGCGCTTGCCCCCGTTTGCACGGCAACGCTACCCTCCCAGTCCCCCGCTTGCAGTTGCATTCCATGCCCGTACTGGTTCGTCCTTCCGTCGCCTTGCTCGCGCTCGGTTTCGCCACACTCGCGCCGAGCGCGCATGCCCTCTCCAAGCGTGACCAGGCGGCAGTGGAGGCCCTCGACCAGCGCATGCAGGCCGCCGAGACCCGCTACCGCCAGGCCATCGTCAAGGTTGGCAACGCCGACCCGACCGGCCGCACCGAGGTCGATGCCGCGCTGGAGGACATGGAAGACGTGATGGCCGCCTGCGTGAAGCAGAAGGGCTGCTCGCCGACCACCATGGGCGCCGCCTACAAGCGCCTGCTGAAGCAGAACGCCGACCTGGCCTCGGGCGACGACATTCCCGAGGACAATGAGGACGAAGGCGCCGGCACGATCACCGCCGACGTGCCCGAGGCCGCGCGTGCGGCGGCGCTGCTCAGCGCCGACGGCGAGCGCTTCGTGAAGATGGTCCAGTACAACCCGGCCGTGCAGGCGGGCATCCGCCGCTGGCTGACCGACATGCGCCCGGCGCTGATCGACACCCACGAGAACTACCAGTACCTGCGCCAGACGATGTGGCCGCAGTTCGAGCGCGCCGGCCTGCCGGAGGCGCTGCTGTTCGGCGTGATGGCCAAGGAGTCCAACGGCCGCATCCATTCGACCTCGCGTGCCGGCGCCGCCGGGCCCTTGCAGTTCATGTACGCCACCGGTCGCCGCTTTGGCCTGGGCGATGACGGCACCGGCTTCGACACCCGCTACGACGCACGCGCTTCGGCGCAGGCGGCAGCCTCCTACTTCAACGAGCGGCTGGGCGAGCTCAACCGCAGCATCGAATTGTCGCTGGCCGCCTACAACGGCGGCGAAGGCCGCGCGCTGCGCGTCTACAACGGCTCGGGCGGCCGCAACTTCTGGGACGAGTCGGTCTACAACCAGTTCCCGGCCGAAACCCGCGACTACGTGCCGATGGTGATCGCCGCGGCGTGGCTGTTCCTGCATCCCAAGGAATACGGCTTGACCTTCCCCAAGGTCGACGCCCGCGCGGCGGCGCTGCGCCTGGGCAAGCCGAGCTCGATCTACGAACTGACCATCTGCCTGGGCAGCAGCGGCTCGCGTGACGGCTACATGCGCGCGCTGCGCAACCTCAACCCGCGCTACGAGGCCGATCGCTACCTGCCGGCCGGGACCACGCTCAACGCCACCACCAAGATCGTCGGCCTGTACAACCGCTGGTGCGTCCAGGGCCAGCGCGCCGACCTGGCGCACACGCTGGTGATGAGCGATGCCAGCTCGGCAATCGTGCGCACCGGGCCGGTGACGCCGGTGCTGTCGGGCGATCCGGTGTACGAAGCCGAAAGTGCAGGCACCGGTTCTGCCGGTGCCGTGGCGTCGGCCAAGGCTGCGCCGAAGAAGTCGTCCAAGCCCAGCTCCTACACCGTCAAGCGCGGCGAGACGCTGACCGCGATCGCGCAGAAGTTCCAGTGCGATACCGGCGACCTGGCCAAGGCCAACAAGCTCAAGGCGCCGCGCTACGCGATCAAGCCCGGGCAGAAGATCAAGCTGGCCGGCTGCGAGGGCTGAGCCCCTCCCGCAACAGCCGGCGTCACGGGACGAGTGAGGGATCTGCTTTCGGGCAGGTCCCTCTTTTCGTTTGGGACGACCGGATCCTGGGGCGACCGGATCTTGGGACGGACGGATCTAGATGCGGCGCGCCAGAACTTCGCCCAGCTGCACCGGCGACTCGCCCTTCAGCGACGGGTCCAGCGAGGCAACGCCCGGCGGCAGCAGCACGATGACCGTCGAACCGTAATTGAAGCGCGCCATCTCCTCGAACCGCTCCAGGGTGATGTCGGCGCCGCGATAGTCCTTGACCGTCACGGTGTCGCCGTAGCACGGGATCTCTTCACCGCTCCAGACCGTTTCCACGCCCGAAACCAGCAGCGCGCCGACCATCACCATGGCCATCGGACCGAAGTCGGTGTCGAAGTGGCAGACCAGGCGTTCGTTGCGCGCGAACAGGCGTGGCACGTTCTGCACCGCGGCCGGGCCGACGCTGAAGAGGCGACCCGGCACGTGCACGGTTTCGCGCAGCTTGCCGCCCCACGGCATGTGCACGCGGTGGTAGTCCTTCGGTGACAGGTACACGGTGGCGAACAGGCCGTTGTTGAACGGCTCGGCAGCGTCGTCGTCGCCGAGCAGTTCGGCAGCGGTGAACGACTGGCCCTTGGCCTGGAAGATCCGGCCGTTCTCGATCGGGCCGCACTGGCTGATGCGACCGTCGGCGGGCATTACCAGCGCGCGCGGATCGGCATCGGCCACGCGCGCGCCCGGCCTGAGTGCGCGGGTGAAGAACGCATTGAAGGTCGGGTACGCCTGTGGATCGGGCTGCGCGGCCTCGGCCAGGTTGACGCCGAACTTGCGCGTGACCGTGTCGATCAACCATTGCTTGACCGCGCGATTGTCGGAGTAGGCCAGCTTGCGGGCCAGCGACGACAGCAGGCGATGCGGGAGGACGTAGGTGAGGGCGGTGATCGGGCTCACTTCGTGGCCTCGCTGAGGGCGGTCATGTCGGCGGCGATGTCCTGCGGGAAGAAGGGCGGCTGGATGAAACCGGTCAGCCGCCCCTGCGGGTCGAGCACCGCCAGGGAAGCGCTGTGGTCCATCGAGTACTGGTCGGCGGGAGCATCATCGGTGGCCGGCACCTTGGCGAAGACCATGCTCAGCGACTTCGCGAACGTCTCTAGCGCGGGCACGTCCGCGGTGGCGGCGAGTGTGTCGCGATGGAACGCGTGTGCGTACTCGCCGATCGCATCGGGAGTGTCGCGCTCGGGATCGACCGATACGAACAGCACGCGCGGCCGCACCGCTTCGGGCAGCGTCGCCCATTGCTTCTGCGCACCCGCCAGTTGCGCCAGCGTGGTCGGACAGACGTCGGGGCAATGCGTGAAGCCCAGGAACACCAGCGTCCAATGGCCCTTGAGCTCGCCGGGCACGAGGGGCGTGCCGTCGGACTGGCGCAGGGAATAGGGCGGAATCTCGCGCGGTGGGTCGAACAGGCGTGCCGTCTTCAGCTCCGGACGCGAGCCCTGGGGCGAATGGGCGAACCAGGCCTGCGCGGCCAGCAGGCCAAGCGCGGCGGCGATCGCAGCGATCAGGACATAGACAGTGGTGCGGTTGAACATCGCGGTTTCCCTGGAAATGCGCGCACATGGTACCCGCCCGCCATAGCCCCTGAAGCTCCGGCGCTGCTGAGCCGCGCGCGCGGCCGACGATGGCAAACCACCGGCTCTTATGGCCGCTCGTTCCCGGCTGCGCGCATTCGACAGCGGGACCGGGAGGGCCGCACCGTATAATTGCCGCCCCTTTTGATGCAGATCCCGCCCGTGGCCGCCGAATCCCCCCGCTTCGAACAGGTCTCGATCATCGACCTGATCCGCTACGGCGGCAGCCGCTTCAACGAGGCGGGCCTGACCTTCGGCCACAGCTACGACAATGCATTGGACGAAGCCACGCAGCTGGTCCTGCACGCGCTGCACCTGCCACATGACCTCAGCCCGGTCTACGGCGCATCGCGGGTGACCGCTGCCGAGCAGGCAATGGTGCTGGCGCTGTTCGAGCGTCGCGTCAGCGAGCGCGTCCCGGCCGCCTACCTGACGGGCGAGGCATGGTTCGCCGGCCTCAGCTTCAAGAGCGACCGCCGCGCCCTGGTGCCGCGTTCGCCCATCGCGGAGCTCATCCTTGCGGGCTTCGAGCCGTGGCTGGGCGGCCGCGACATCGAGCGCGTGCTCGACCTGTGCACCGGTTCGGGTTGCATCGCCATCGCCACCGGGCATTACCACCCGAACTGGCGGGTCGACGGCGCCGACATCAACGACGACGCGTTGTCGCTGGCCGCGGAGAACAAGGAGCGGCTGCATGCGGACAACGTCACGCTGCGCAAGTCCGACCTGTTCAATGGCCTCAAGGGCGAGGTCTACGACCTGATCGTCACCAACCCGCCGTACGTCACCAACGCCGAGACCGATGCGCTGCCGAAGGAGTACTCCTACGAGCCGGATCTGGGACTGCGCGCGGGCGACGATGGCCTCGACCTCGCGCTGAAGATCCTGCGCGATGCACCCGAACACCTGAGCGAACACGGCCTGCTGATCTGCGAAGTCGGCGAGGCCGAGCATGCGCTGGTGAGGTTGCTGCCCGAAGTGCCGTTCGTGTGGGTCGAGTTCAAGGTCGGCCAGATGGGC
>DATDBK010000032.1:0-24614 GCA_036524935.1 Lysobacter sp.
GTCAGGACCAGAAAGGCCATCATCCAGACCGGATGCGCGATGTGCAAAGGGACAAAGAGCGCCGAGGTCGCCAGGATGATCAGGCCAAGAACGATCGAGTTGGTGGCCGCCGCGCCGACGTAACCGAGCACGATCTCGAACGGCGACACCGGCGCCGACAGGATTTCGTAGATCGTTCCGACAAAGCGCGGGAAATAGATGCCAAACGATGCATTCATGACGCTTTGCGTCAGCAGCAGGAAGCAGATCATCCAGAACGGATGGGCGATTTCGTACGGCACGAAGAAGCGCGCCGTGACCAGGATCAGCGTGCCCAGCATCACCGACTTGGTGGCCGCCGCGCCGACGTAACCGAGCACGATCTCGAACGCCGACACCGGCGCCGACAGCAACTCGTAGATCGTGCCGGCCCACTTGGGCATGTAGATGCCGAACGAGGCGTTGGAGATGCTCTCGCTGAGCAGCGACAGCATGATCAGGCCGGGAATGATGAAGGCGCCGTAGCTGACACCGTCGACCTCGCCCATGCGCGCGCCGATGGCCGCGCCGAACACGACGAAGTACAGCGACGTCGACAGCACCGGCGAGACGATGCTCTCCATCAGCGTGCGGAAGGTGCGGGCCATCTCGAAGCGGTAGATGGCGCGGATGGCGTGCAGGTTCATGCGCGCCCCTCCCTGCTGCCCTGGCGCACCAGGCTGACGAAGATCTCCTCCAGCGAGCTCTCGCTGGAATGCAGGTCGCGGAAATCGATGCCGTGCTCGTGCAGGCGCCGCAGCAACGCGGCGATACCGGTCTCCTGCGCCTGCACATCAAACGTGTAGACCAGGGTCGTGCCGTCTTCCGACAACTCCAGCGGATAGGACGAGAGCCCCTCGGGAAGGCGATCGAGGTGCGACTGCAACTGCAGTGTCAGCTGCTTCTTGCCGAGCTTGCGCATCAGCGTGGCCTTGTCCTCGACCAGGACCAGCTCACCGTGGTTGATCACGCCGATGCGGTCGGCCATGTCCTCGGCTTCTTCGATGTAGTGCGTGGTCAGGATCACGGTGGTGCCGTTCTCGCGCAGGCGTCGCACCATCTGCCACATGTCGTGGCGCAGCTCGACGTCGACGCCGGCGGTGGGCTCATCGAGGAACAGGATCTGCGGCTCGTGTGCCAGCGCCTTGGCGATCAGCACGCGCCGCTTCATGCCGCCAGACAGCGCCATGATCTTGCTGTCCTTCTTGTCCCACAGCGAAAGATCGCGCAGCACGCGCTCCAGGTACGCCGGATCGGGCGCCTTGCCGAACAGGCCGCGGCTGAACTTGACCGTCGCCCACACGCTTTCGAAAGCATCCGTCGACAGTTCCTGCGGCACCAGGCCGATCTTGCTGCGTGCGGCGCGGTACTCGCGGACGATGTCGTGGCCGTCGGCCAGCACCGTGCCCGAGCTGGCGTTGACGATGCCGCAGATGATGCTGATCAGCGTGGTCTTGCCGGCGCCATTGGGCCCGAGCAGCGCGAAGATCTCGCCACGCCGGATCTGCAGGTCGATGCCCTTGAGCGCCTGGAAGCCCGTGGCGTAGGTCTTGGTGAGGTTGCGGACATCGATGACCGGCGGCACGCGTGAATCCTTTTGCACGGAAGGCAGCGCCGCATCGTAACCGAGCGCGGCGGCGGCCGAGCCGCCGCGGCCAGCGTGGTCATCCCGGTTCAGCCCATCGCTCCGGGGCTACGAGCGGGTTGCGGCGCCAGCGCGCGCACCAGGCGGGAAGTCATCGAGGACAGGACGCGGACGAGGTGGGATCCGGCGTTGTTGTTGGCGGGCGTCGTCATGGGGGTACGGCTCCGTCGGGGGAGTGGACAGAGTAGGCAGCCAAGGCGGCGGCGATAAGTCACTGATCGGGGGAGGAATCATCCCGTCAGCGGGCGAATCGCGCGTCTGTCGCCTTTGGCACATGAGCCGCAGGCTCGATCGTCCACAATGAGGGCTCCCAGTTCCAACCTGCCAGGAGGCACCGTGAAATACCTGCTCATGGTTTACACCGACCCGAAGCTGATGGATGCGCTGCCCGAGGGCGAGTTCGACCGCATGATGCGCGGCTGCCTGCACAAAGCCGACGAACTGCGCGCCAGCGGCGTCCTGCTCGATGCGCAGCAGCTGGAGGCGCCGGTGACGGCCAAGTCGCTGCGCGCGCGCAACGGCAGCACGACGATCTTCGATGGCCCGTTCGCCGAGGCCAAGGAAGTGTTTGCGGGGTTCAACCTGATCGAAGCGGCGAACATCGAGGAAGCGCTGGAGATCGCGCACTCGTTCCCGTGGATCCGCGTCGGCTCGATTGAAGTGCGGCCGGTCCGCGACATGGAAGCGGTACGCGAGCGCGTAGGCGCCTGAGCAGAGCATCCCTCCCCGTTGCGGGGAGGGACCGTTGAAGGGCTCACTCCCCGCCGCGAATCACCTTGCCCTGCTTCATCACCAGCGTCGGCCGCTCGGTCGCGCGGATGTTCTGCAGCACGTCGCCGGGCACGGCGACCACGTCGGCCAGCTTGCCCACTTCGAGCGTGCCGGTCTCGCCCGCGAGGCCGAGCAGCTTCGCCGAACCCTGGCTGCTGGTCAGCAGGGCGGTCGCCGGGCTCATGCCCAGGTCGACCATGTCGCCGAATTCCTGGGCGTTCATGCCGTGCGGGTAGACCGCGGCATCGGTGCCCAATGCGATCGGCACGCCAATGCGCAGCGCTTCCTTGAACATCTTCGTGTGCGCCGCGCCGGCTGCACGGGCCTTGTCGCCAATCTTCGGCGGGTAGGTGTTGGCCTTGTCGACCACCCAGACCTGGGTCATGCGCGTGGGCACCAGGTAGGTGCCCTTCTGCTTCATCAGCTGCAGCGTGGAAGCGGTGAGGAAGCTGCCGTGCTCGATCGAATCGACGCCGGCCTCGACGGCCAGCCGCGCGGCCGCATCGCCGTGGCTGTGCGCGGCAACCTTGCGGCCCCAGGTGTGGGCCTCGCCGATGATCGCCTGGAGTTCGGCCGGGGTGAGCTGTGGCACGTCGACGGGGTCGGCTTCGGACAGCACGCCACCGGAGGCGCAGATCTTGATCAGGTCGGCGCCGAACTTCATCTGCTCGCGCACTGCCAGGCGGCACTGCTCGGCGCCGTTGCAGACGCCTTCCAGCGTACCGGCGGGCTTCACGCGCTCGGGCGGGAATGGCGACGCATCGCAATGGCCGCCGGTCGAGCCGATGGCGTGGCCGGCCACCAGCATTCGCGGGCCCTCGACCAGGCCGCCGTTGATGGCATTGCGCAGGGCGACGTCGACGAAGTCGGGCGCGCCCACCTCGCGCACCGTGGTGAAGCCCGCGTCCAGTGTCAGCCGGGCGTTGCGTGCGGCATGGAACGACTGCTCCACCGGGAAGCGCAGCATGTTGTCGTAGAAGCCCTGCGCCCAGTTGTCGTCGTGGTCGGAAGCGATGTGGGTGTGGGCGTCGATGAAACCGGGCAGCAGGGTTGCTTCGCCCAGGTCGATCACGCGCGCATTGGGCGGCAGCGCCGCGGAGGGGCCGACGGCGACGATGCGGTCACCCTGCACCACCACCACGCCCGGCGACGAGATCCGCCCGCTGCGCCCATCGAACAAGTGCGCGGCCTTCAGCACGACCGGCTGCACGGGCGCTGCCGCCGGCTTCACCTGGTCGGCAGATGGTTCGGCGGGCTGCTGGGCGTGACCGGTCAGCACGGCAGACAGTGCGAGCGACACGCCCGTCAGCGCTGCAGCGACTTGCAGTTTCATTCGATTCCCCTTGGTGACGATGCGGATTCCCCGCCCGAGTGTAGGGCAGGCGACGAGGACGCGGCGCGGCCAGCGGCGGGCCGTCTCGCCCGGTGCGACAGCCGCCATCGACACTGGCCGCCTCCTCGTCAGGGAGATACCGGGGCGGTGCGCGGACTGGGCCCTTCGCGCCGCCCCGGCTTTTGCCTCCGGCTGTTGCCCGCGGAAGGCGGCCCTCTGGAAGCGCTTTCCTAAAGGCCGAATGAAGACCGGCGCCGGCGAATAGCGACGGCCGTCATGGTTCGCGATGGCTGGGCCTTGCGGGCGCCGGCGGCAACGTAGGATCGCAGCCGCACCAGCAATCCACAGGGGAACCCATGAAGCGCCTGCTTTCCGTCCTACTGATCGGTTTCGTCTTCCTCGCGCCGGTGGCGGCTTTCGCCAAGGGCAAGAACAACCGCGGCGACGACCATCACCACCACGACGACCACGATCGTGACCACGACCATGATCACGATGGCCATCCCGGCAAGCACAAGGGCCACCACAAGCAGGAATACCGCCGGGGGGTGGTCTACGTCGAGCGCCGCGTCTATGTCGACGACTATTCGCACTACCAACTGCATGCGCCGCCGCGGGGCCACCGCTGGGTGCGCAGCGACGACGGCAAGTACGTGCTGATTGCCGTCGCCACCGGCATCATTGCCGACGTGCTGCTGCACCACTGAGGCCAACTAGCCGTTCGCACACCAAACCCCGCTCCGGCGGGGTTTCGTGTTTTCCGGACAGGGCTTTTGCTCCGGGCGGGGCATACCCGGCCTTCACTTGCCCTTGCGCAGACTGAATCGGGGCGCTGTTTGGCATACCGTCGCCGGGAACCTTCCGGTCGCCGCCATGCCACGGCCGTCCACCCCGCTGTCCGGCAATCAACGGAGAACGTAGTGAAGACTTCCTCCCTGTCACGCGCCCTTCCCCTGTCCCTGGCGCTTTCCCTCGCCCTCGCCACGGCCTGTTCGACTGCCACGCCCGCCAGTACCGGCCCGAGTGAAACGGTTGCCATGAACGTGCAGGCCACGGGCAAGATCGTCGACCTCGACACCCCGTCCCGCCTTGTCACGATCGAGACCGCGGACGGCAGGCAGGTGCAGGTGCACGCCGACGAAACCGTGCGCAACTTCAACCAGATCCGTGTCGGCGACGTCGTCCAGATCGACTACGTCAACGCGGTCACCGTCGATATCCAGCCCGCCGGCAGCGCCGAGCCGGGTGCCTACATCAAGGAAGACCAGGACATTGCCAAGGCCGGCGACAAACCGCGCTACGGCGAGTCGCAGGTGGTGACGGTGCTGGCCCCGATCGAAGCCATCGACACCGTCAACAACACCATCACCGTCAAGGGCCCGCGCGGAAACGTGGTCACCCTCGACGTCAAGAAGCCCGAACACCAGGCACGGCTGAAGAACCTGAAGATCGGCGACATGCTGCGCATCGCTTTCACCGAAGCCGCTGCGGTGCAGATCAATCCCCGGAAGTGATCGTCGCGTGCACGGAAAGGGCGGCCTCGTGCCGCCCTTTTTCATGGCCCGTACTTCACGCCATCAGCACGTCCACGACCGCGGGCTGAAGCAATCCGGCGCAGGTTCTTCCCCGTTCAGGCGGGCAGTGGAGACTTGGCCATGCATTCCCCAAGGAGGTGTTGCATGAGCATCAAGTCACTTGGCTCCACGTCTGTAGCAGCACTCGCCTGTGCGATGGCCATCGCCATAGCCACTCCGACGCCGGCACGCGCGGCCGACATCGACTGCAAGCTGGCCTACAACCTGGACGGCTGGTCCTTCATCTACAAGCAGACCTCCGGCAACGGCACGGTGACCTGCAGTAATGGCCAGTCGATTCCGGTGCACGTCAGTGCCAAGGCGGTGGGCCTGACCGCGGGCAAATGGCAGATCGACAACGGCAAGGGCCGTTTCACCGACGTGCACAACATCAACGACGTGCTCGGCAATTACGTCCAGGCCAGCGCAAACGCCGGCATCGTGAAGTCCGGCGAAGCTCAGGTGCTGACCAAGGGCCCGGTGTCGCTGGCATTGGCCGGCGGCGGCGAAGGCATCAACCTCGGCGTCGATGTCGGCGCCTTCAACATCGAGCGCATCCGCTGATGAAAGAACCCCTCTCCCGACCGCGGGAGAGGGGTTTGTGTGAGGAGCTTCTCAGCCACTCACCGGATATGGGCCGTCCTCAAACACGGTGTCGTGATAACCCTTGCTGCCAACCGCTTCGGCCAGCGCGCTGCGGAACTCGCCGCCACTGGCCATCGCAGCAAGCGCACCGCCGAAGTCGTAACGCGGCTGCCAGCCAAGCTCCGATCGCGCAAGCGAATTGACGTAGACGCGATCGAGCTGGGGAAACATCCGCCAGCCACGCGCTGCATACAGCGATGCGGCTTCGGGGAACAGACGCTGGACCACGCCCGCCGCATCACGGCGAAGGTCGGCCAGGTCGGTTTCGCTGAAAGGCGTGGTGGCTGAAAGGATGTAGCGGCCAAAGCCAATATCAGGCGCACGCTCGACTGCCAGCAGATGCGCGTCTACCGCGTCCTCGATGTCGAGCCTGCGATAGAGCAGCTCGTTGGCCTGGGCGTTGGCGGTGACGTAGCCACTGCGCATGTCGATGCTGTCGTCCGGCTCAGGAAAGAACCGCGACGTGCGCAGCACCACCGCCGGCAGCCGCCGCTTGCGGAAGAACAGCTGGCACAGGTGCTCGGCCGAGAGCTTGGTGACGCCATAGATGTTCTTGGGGATCGGCGCGACGTCTTCGGTGATCCATGCGGCCGGCAATCCCGGCGCCGGCGTCAGCGCCGCACCGAACGTGCTGGTGGTGCTGGTGAAAACAAACGAGGCGACGCCCGCGGCCACCGCTTCCTCGAGCAGCACCAGCGTGCCGCTGATGTTGGTGTCGATGAAGTCCTGGGGGGGGTGCGTGACCACATGCGGCTTGTGCAGCGTGGCGGTGTGGATCACCGCCTGCACGTGCGGCATGCGATGGCGGATGAAGTCGCGATCGTTGATCGAACCGACGTGATCAGTGAAGGGCGACGGCTTGATGTCGATGCCGACGGCGGGCCGGCCCGCCGCCCGCAGCTTGCGCATCAGGGCCTCGCCAAGGTGGCCGGCGCTTCCGGTCACGAGAATCGTCATGCGTGCGCTCCTGGAGTGATGCCCTGCCCAGAGTATGGGGTCCGGGGCCGAGTCGGGACTCCAAAACGCGGTGGCACCCGGGACCGGAGGGGCCAATTTGGCCCCTCCAACAGGGGAGATATTGGATCTCGCGTGGGTCCGCTTGCGCTCCTATCGTCGACCGCGCTCCCCCCAAACCCCAAGGAGAGGTCGACGATGAACACTCGCTCCCACCACGCCCTGCGCCCGCTCGCAGCCACCATCCTGGCCCTGGCCGCCCTTTCGATCGTCCCGGCGGCCCTGGCCGGCGGCCACGGCAATGCCCGCGGCTGCGCGCGTCAGTTCGAGCTGGCACAGCGCATGGACATGGAGTCTTTCCGTGACTATGACGAAGAGACCTTCCGCGCCGTCCACGACGAGCGCGCAGTCACCATTTTCGGCAGCGGCGCGGTGCGCTATGGCATCGACGCGATCATGACCGCACTGGCCAGCCACTTCTCGGGCCGCGAAGCCGTGTGGACCTGGACCGAGAAGTACCGGGTGGTCGACGGCTGCAACTCGGCTTTCATCCTGTACGAAACCGTGTACGAGATCCCGCGCATCGGTTTCCGCCAGCACGCCCTGACCGGCGTGACCTACAGCCATGACGGCCACCGCTGGCTGGCGATCGCCGACCAGGGCACGCCGCTGCCGTAAGCCAGCGTCGCTCCTGGCGCAGCGGGGATCGGGCAGGTCCTCGCTGCGCCCGGAATGCCACCGGTAGTTATTCGCTGCCGGCCGACAGGTACGCCGCCTGGGCTGACGACAGGCTGCCCTTGACGTGGCGGCTGGTCTCGTCGGCGAGGACTTCCTCGCTGCCATCCTGCAGCGCGCGCACGATCTGGTCGGCCACGTCCTTCGGCGCGATCTTGGGTGCGTCGAAGCCCGCGGTCATGTCGGTGTCCATCAGCCCGAGGTGGACGCCAATCACCTGCGTACCTTGCCCGCGCAGTTCATTGCGCAGGCCGTTGGTGAGCGACCACGCGGCCGCCTTGGAAACGCAGTAGGTCGCGGTGCCCGGCAGGCTGATCCAGCTCAGCACGGACAGGACGTTGACCAGGGCGCCGCCGCCGTTGCGCGCCAGCGCCGGTGCGAAGGCTTGCGTCATGCGCCAAGGGCCCCAGAAGTTGGTGTCCATTTCCTCGCGCGCCGTCTGCTCGCCCGTGTCGGAGAGCAACACGCCACTGCGGGCGATGCCGGCGTTGTTGATCACCACGTTGACGTCCGGACAGGCTTTGGCGGCCGCGGCGATGCTGTCGGGCGAGGTCACGTCCAGCGCGATCGCGGTGACGCCTTCAATGTCGATCGACGCGGGGTTGCGCGCGGCCGCATAGATCTTCGCCGCGCCGGCCTGCTTGAGCGACTCGAGCAGGGCCCGTCCGAGCCCGCGGTTGCTGCCGGTGACCAGTACCACTGCGTTGCTGATGTCCATCGTGCACCTCTGTGGGGAGTGTCTTGGGTTTGTCCGGGAACTACGGCATGCGTTCGATGGCGATCGCGGTGGCCTCGCCGCCACCGATGCACAGCGCCGCCACGCCACGCTTGAGGCCACGGCGCTGCAGCGCGTGCAGCAGCGTGACGATCAGGCGTGCGCCGGTGGCGCCGATCGGATGCCCGATGGCGCATGCGCCGCCGTTGACATTGAGTCGGTCGCGTTCGATGCCGAGGTCCTGGGCGGCGGCCATCGCCACTACGGCAAACGCTTCATTGATCTCGAACAGGTCGACGTCGGACACGCTCCAGCCGACCTTGTCGAGCAGCTTGCCGATGGCCGGAATCGGGGCGGTGGTGTACCAGGCCGGCGCCTGGCTGTGGCTGGCGTGGGCGCGGATCTCGGCGAGGATCGGCAGGCCCTCGCGCTGTGCCAGCGAGCGCCGCGTCAGCACCAGTGCGGCGGCGCCGTCGGCGTTGGCCGATGCGCTGGCGGCGGTGATGGTGCCGTCGCTGGCAAAGGCCGGCTTGAGTGTCGGGATTTTCTCCGGGGACACCTTCAGGGGATGTTCGTCGGTGTCGACGATGCGCTCGCCGCCCTTGGCCGGCACCGGCACGGCCACGATCTCGTCGGCGAACGCACCGCTTTCTATCGCATGCCGCGCGCGGTTCAAGGTTTCCACCGCGTAAGCATCCTGGTCGGCGCGGGTGAATCCGTACTTCGCGACCGCGGCCTCACCGAACTCGCCCATTGCGCGGCCAGGTTCGTAGGCGTCCTCGAGGCCGTCGAGCATCATGTGGTCGAAGATGCGGTCGTGGCCGACGCGGTAGCCGCTGCGCGCCTTCGGCAGCAGGTACGGCGCGTTCGACATCGACTCCATGCCACCGGCAACCACCAGGTCGGCCGAGCCGGCGAGGAGCAGGTCGTGGCCGATCATGGTCGCCTTCATGCCCGAGCCGCAGACTTTGTTGACGGTGGTCGCGCCAACCGCGTCGGGTAATCCCGCGGCGCGCGATGCCTGCCGCGCCGGTGCCTGGCCCTGGCCGGCCGGCAACACGCAGCCCATGAGGACTTCGTCGATGCGCTCGGGGGCGAGACCGGCACGTTCCAGCGCTGCGGTGATCGCATGCGCGCCAAGCTGCGGCGCGGTCAGTGGAGACAGGTCGCCGAGGAAGCGTCCGAGCGGCGTGCGCACGGCGGAGACGATGACGATGGGGTCGTTCGGTGAGGACATGGGCAACTCTCGGGGGGATGCAGCAATCGCAGCGAGCTGGCTGCTATTGGGGAGCGGGGGTGCGGTCGATCACCAGCAGCGTGGATGTGGCCGTTGCGTACAGGCGGCCGTCGGCGCCGGTCAGTCGTGCTTCTGCGAACGCGGCGCGACGTCCGATCGAGACGACCTTGCCTTCCGCGCGCAGCAGTCCGGATTCGCGCGTCACCGCCTTGTGATACGCGACCTTGAGTTCAAGCGTGGTGTAGGCCTGCTGGGCGTTGAGCTGCGAATGCACGGCGCAACCGCAGGCCGAATCGAGCAGGGTCGCGGCATAGCCGCCGTGGACCATGCCGATCGGGTTGTAGGCGTGGTCGCCTGGCGTTCCGGCGAATACCGCGCGCCCGGGCTCCACTTCGATGAAATCGAAGTCGAGCGAATGCAGGATGCCGGGTTTGCGTCCGGAGGCGATCAGCGCGCGCAGCTGCGCCAGGCCATCGAGGCCGGCACCGATTTCGTCGACCATGCTCATGCATCGATCTCCAGATTGAGGCGGCGGCCCAATTGCCGGCGCGAGGCCGCCAACAAGGCATCGGAACGGGTGCGATCGCTTTCGCAGCGGGCCATGGCCAGGGTGCCGACCAGTTCGGCCAGCACCGAGGTGGCCAGCGTCGGCGCGTCCCCGTGTCCGAGTCGTGACAGTGAATCGGCAAGGGCCTGCGTCAGCCGGTGCGAGCCTTCGGCGAAGGCATCGCGCGCGGCCCGATCCAGCCGCGGCACCTCGCCCGCCAGGGCCGCGATCGCGCAGCCATGCCCCGGTGCATCTCGATGCACCGCCGACAAGTAACGGCGCAGATAGGCAGCCAGGCCGTCGGCCACGTCCCTGCCGTCGACCGACTCGTGCCATCGCGCCAGTCCGTCTTCGAACATCTGCCCGATCGCGGCCGCGACCAGCTCGTCCTTCGAGCTGAAGTGGGCATAGAAGCCACCGTGGGTCAGGCCCGCCTCGCGCATGACCGCCGCGACGCCGACGCGGGTCGGGCCGTCGCTGCGGATGGCCCGTGCGGCCACGCGCAGCACCCGCTGGCGGGTCTGGAGCTTGTGGTCGGTGTCATAGCGCATGCGCCTTTATATGATGTCGATCATATACAGTTCAAGGGTCACCCCGGTACCGGCCCCAGGGCGGACCCGTCACAGTTGCGCGTAGCGCACGAAGGCGTGGATCGCGGCCAGCGTCTGGTAGTGCAACCCGGCCAGAGACGCGCGTTCATCGTGCGTCAGCGGCTCAAGCGGCTCGGTGTGCAGGTCGCTGTAACTGTGTCGCCAGCCCAGCACCAGCGCGGCGTCCATGGGGACGTCGGAGAAATCGCCGTAGGGCCGGTGCGGCGCGATGTACGGCAATGGCGAGGACACCTGGCGCGTGCGCCACGATGCGGCCTTGAGCAGTTTCAGGTGCTCGCCGGTGAGCTGGAAGCAATCGCCGGACAGTCCCGATTGCGGCGCATAGAGGAACTCGACGACATCACGCGGAAGCCGGTATGCGCCCGGGGCCAGCGTGGCCTTCTCCAGGAACTCCGGCAGTGCGAATGCCGACTCCATGAACAAACCCAGGCGGTCGTTTTCGTCGGCCAGGGCGGTCAACCGCGTCAATGATGCGAAGCCGTCCCGTCCAGGTGCAAGGGCGTGATCGGGTTGACGCAGGGGGCACCGGTGTCGGTCGGCATCCAGTCGAAGCGGATTTCGCGGATCAACGCGACGTGCGGATCTGTCAGCGGTACCGGAACAAATCCCTTGAAACCGCACAGTGCATCGAAGAACCGTTCACGCTCACCCATGGGCTGCAACAACAGTGCTGACTGGATGAGAAGTTGAACGCGTGCGATCGCGGCAACCTATCAGATTCGTCTGAATGTGCAGGGAAAAACGCCTATCGGAGCGCTATGCTTGCTGCTCCCGCGCTGTTGCCCTGGAGGCCTGCATGGGCGCGCTCCTGTTCATCACTGCCCTGGGCGGTGTGGCGATATCCGTTCTGGCCGCTGGCCCGGCGGCCGCGCAGGCCGTGATCGAGGCGCGCCACGTGACCCTGGCCAACGCGGACCTCGGCAGCGACGCGCAACTGGACGGGCGCGAAGACAGCCTGCTGATGCGCACGCCGGAGTTCGATGTCGGTGTCGGCGCCTTCGACGTCGCCGCCGATTACACCTATACCCATTACGAGTACGCCGGCCTGGCCACGCGTGACCGCGACCTGCATCGGCTGGAGCTGCCGCTGACCTGGGCCGGTGACGCACCGACCCATGCGCGCGTCGGCCTGGTGCCGACCGTCGCGGCGTCTTCCAACGTGTTCAAGGACCTCTTCTCGCGCGGCGGCGGCGATGACTTCTCGCTGTATGGCAACGCGAGCATCGAGCGCCTGCCTGACCACGGCTGGGGCTGGCGCGTCGGGGCCGCCTATGACGATTCGTTCGGGGACGAGCGCACCTATCCCCTGCTGGCGCTGGTGCGACGCGGCGATGCGGTTTCCATGGAACTCGGATGGCCGCGCACGCGCATCGACTGGCACGTGCATCAACGCGTGGACCTGGGCATCCACATCGCTCCGGCGGGTGGACGATGGCACGTGGTCAGCGACGAGCGCGACGGCGCCGAGTTCTTCTACATCACCAAGGCCTGGCGCGCGCAGCTGCTGGCGCAATGGGCGATCACGCCGCACTGGCAGCTCGACGCCGTGGTCGGCTACGAGTTCGACCGCAGCCACGAGTTCGAGGACGACAACGGCATGCCGATCGACGAGGACGTGGACTCGACCGTGCTGTATGGAGCGAACGTCTCGTATCGGTTCTGATCGGTGGCGGCGCTTGCCTGGCTCAGTCGACGCCCTCGAGCGTCTTCTTCATCGCCTCCAGGCCCTGCTCGATCATGCCGGCGACGGATTCCTCCAGCGCATCGGGGAGTAGGTCGGCGATCCAGACCAGGCGGGTACCGCCGTCACCGGACTCGTACGCCTGCACCGACGCGTTGTAGTGCTCGAACGGCTCGCCCTGCGCCAACCAGACCACGCGCCGCTCGCCATCGTCGACATCGATGATGCGCTCGCGCACCGACATGCCGTTGGCGAAGGTGATCGTGCGGACGTCGCCGACGAGCTGGCATTCGGTGACGAAGCCGCGCACCAGCCGCTCATGAATGCGGCCAACGTCGCGCAGCGCGTCCCACGCCTGGGCAGGTGGCACCGACGCCTGGATTTCCCTGCGGATGGAAGCCATGGGCTTGCTCCTGTCGAATGCATGTGAAGACGGCAAGCGTCTTGCCGTCTGCGCACGGAAGATAGCGCCCAAGTGCGCAACCCGACGTGAGGCGGGCGAGAAGCGCCTCGGCCGCGAAAAGAAGCGTCAGGCGTTCGATCGCCGTATCCTGTCACCCTGGCCAATCGGCGGAGAGCGCCATGAGCACCCACACCGAATACGACCCCGACGACAACTTCGCCCGTTCATTCACCGCGGACGCCGACATCGACGAGGAAGCGGCGCTGGAAGCGGTGGCGTGGCAGCTCCTGCTGCTGATCAATCCCGGCGACGAAGACGCGGCGATGCAGCAGTTCCAGGCCTGCCGCGATGCGCTCGATGAAGGCGAGGATCCGGTCGAGCTGATCCGCGACGTGATCGACTGGAAGTCGGGCTTCCATGTCGAGGACACCGACCCGGCCGGACTGATCGAGGTGCTCGACGAACTGGCGTCGCGCTTCAACCTGCGCATCGAGTGGGGCGTGGAAGATCCGACCGACGAGGATTTCCTGTCCGACGCCGAAGTGCCGTCGCTGATCAACACCGCCTACGACCGCCTGCGCGAGCATCACTACACGCTGTGGACCTGGGAGACCGGGCACGACACGCATGCCGGCTTCATGACGTTGCAGCGCGACGACGAGGCGCTGCGGACGGTTGCAGGTGCGCTGGGATTCCATGTCAGGCCGGGCACCGGCTGAGCAGCGTTCTCCGGACACTATCGTCCGGCCATCTCCGCCAGCTTCGCCACGGTGTTGAGGTTACGCGCGGTACCGGCCTTCGCGGCCGGGATCACCAGCTTCGAGCTGGCCATGCCGTCGCCGTAGTGCACATAGATCTCGCGCTTGCCCAGCGCAATGCGCTCGTCGGTGCGATGTCGCACGGTTGCGAGCGTATCCGCCGGTGGCGCTGCGTCGAGGAAGATCGCCAGCGCGCGATTGGGCGCGGCATCGGGGAATGGATTGTCGGCCAGCACCTGCGCCATCTCTGCGCCCGTGCGCATCATCACACCGACCGGTTTTCCGGCATGGCGCTCGAGCGCCGCCTCGAGAATCGCCTTGGCCTTCGCTGCCGTGCCGGACGTGTCGAACACGACATTGCCGCTGGCGATGTAGGTGCGGACATTCTTGAATCCCGCCGCCTCGCACAGCGCGCGCAGCTCGGCCATCGGCAGTTTGCCGGTGCCGCCGACGTTGACGGCGCGGAGCAGGGCGATGTAGGTGGGCATCGGCGAAGGATACGAGGAAGACGTCGCGCCCGCGAAGGCGGGGATCGATCGACGTTGTTCTTCGGGCGACGGCAGGCGCAACGGCAGGAGCAGATGGATCCCGGCGGTCGCCGGGATGACGGTGAGAGGCAGGGATGACGCCGCTGCTACTCCGCCTCACCCACCGCGAGCGCCACCGCACCTTGCGCCGCATCGCGTCGGGCCCATGCGTAGATCAGCAACCCGGCCAGCGCGGTGATCGCACCGACGACGCCGGTCGATGTCCAGCCGTAGCCGGCGGTGATCGCCATGCCGCCGAGCCACGGGCCAAGCGCGTTGGCCATGTTGAAGGCCGAGTGGTTCGATGCGGCGGCGAGCGTCTGCGCTTCGGCGGCAACGTCCATCAGGTGCGCCTGCAGGATCGTCGCCAGCGCGCCCATCGTGCCGACCGCGACCACCGCCGGCAGCACCGTCCACACCGACTTCGCGGCCAGCGGGAACAGCAGCAGCACGATGATCGACCACACCAGCACCAGCGCCGCGGCGCGGAACTGGAAGCGGTCGAACAGCCAGCCGCCGCCGAGGGTGCCGAGGATTCCGCCGACACCGAACGCGACCAGGCCGAACGGAATGAACGACTCGCGCACTCCGGTGACGTGTACCAGCGTCGGCGCCAGGTAGCTGAAGACGCAGAACATGCCGGCAAAACCAATCGCGCCGATGCCAAGCGCCAGCCACACCGGCTTGCGGTTGAAGTCGCGCAGTTCGCGCAGCGCATCCGGGCGCGGTGCGTTCATGCCGCGCGGCAGCACGCGCATGGTCATGGCCACCGTCATCAGCGCGATCACCGATACCAGCACGAACGCCCAGCGCCAACCGAACGCCTGGCCGAGCCAGGTCGCCAGCGGGTTGCCGACCAGCAGCGCGATCGACAGGCCCAGCATCACCCGGCCGACCGCGGCGCCGCGTTGCTCGGGCCGGCTGATGCGGGCGGCGACCAGAGCGGCGATGCCGAAGTAGGCGCCGTGCGGCAGGCCGGCGACGAAGCGGGCCAGCATCAGCGTGTGGTAATCGGGGGCCATCGCGCTGGCGAGGTTGCCGACGGCGTAGAACCCCATCAGCGCCAGCAGCAGGCTGCGCCGCGACAGCTTCGATCCGAGGATGGCCAGCGTCGGTGCGCCGACGACCACGCCCAATGCATAGGCGCTGATCACGTGGCCGACCTGCGGCTCGCTAACGCCCATGCTGCGGGCGATCTCGTTGATCAGGCCCATCACCACGAACTCGCTGGTGCCGATGGCGAAACCGCCCATGGCGAGGGCGAACAGGATCAGCGTGACCTGGCGCGGCGAAAGGACGGGCGACGGCGCCGCGACTGGCGCGGCGGAGGGGACGGAGGCAGGCATGCGGCCATTATGCTGCATCGCAGCATGTGACGGAGCCGTGCGCGGCGGGCCACAGCGTTGCGCATCGGGAGGCGAGGCGCGTACGAATCCCCGGATCCGGACGACCACGGGCCTGCGCGGGACGACGCTGGCGCCTCCCCACCTGGAGGCAGGCCATGCATCTCGTCTGGCAACGTTTCGGATCCCCTACCCTGCGCTGGGCGATGGCGCTGGTCTTCTTCGCACTGTGCCTGGCGGTCTCGGCGTATGCGTTCACCTATATGTATCGCCTGCACGGGGCCGGCGACGGGATGGCGGCGAAGTTCGCGCTCTCCGGGCTCGACGTGCCGGCCCACTTCTTCGGCGCCGGGCTGGCGCTGCTGCTGGCGCCGGTGCAGATGAGCGCCGGGATCCGGCGGCGGGTGCCGCGCCTGCACCGGCTGAGCGGCGGGCTCTACACCGGCGGGGTGCTGATGGGTGGCCTGGGCGGCCTGTCGTTGTCCACGCACGCCACCGGCGGTGCCGCCGCCGGGGTCGGCTTCGCCCTGCTCGCGATCACCTGGCTGACCGTCACCGGCATAGGCATCCGCCACGCGATCGCCGGCAACATCGCCCTGCACCGGCGCTGGATGGCACGCAGCATCGCCCTCACCGCATCGGCGATCACGTTGCGGATCACGCTGGTGGTCGGCGCCGCCGTGCTGCACCTGCCGTTCGTGCCGGTCTACATCTTCGCAGCGTGGAGCTGCTGGACGATCAACCTGGCGCTATGCGAACTGTGGCTGCACTGGCCGGTGATCCGGGCGTGGATGTCACCGGGGCGCTCGATGTCAGGAGCCAGCGTCGGCCATGGATGACGCCTGCCCCCGCGCTTGCCGGTAAGCGCTCGGCGTCACCGACAGCTGCCGCTTGAACGCGGCGTTGAAGGTCGACTTCGACGTGAAGCCGCAGGCGTAGGCGATGTCGAGGATGGTGCGCGTGTCGCCGGCATCGGCCAGGCGGGCGCGCGCCGCTTCGATGCGCTGGCGGTTGATGTAATCCCAGAAGTTGCCGGCGAAGCGGCGGTTGATCACTGCCGACACCAGGTACTCGGGATAGCCACTGCGACGCGCCAGCTGGCCGATGGTCAGGGCCGGCTCGCTGTAAAGGCGCTCGCTTTCCATCAGCTGCGTCAGGCGGGACTCAACCGCCGGGAAGCGCGGATCGTCCGCACCTGGCGTCTCGGCCGGCACCGCGTCGGCCTGCGCTGGCTGCACCGCGACCGCCACCTGGCTCAGGCTGAGGTAGCCCACCACGAACACCCAGGCCACGACCGCACCATAGATCAGCGGATAGTCGATCCAGGGGATCCGGAACTGCCATTGCACCACCGCGATGCACCAGATCACGACCTGCGACATCGCCATCGCATCGATCCAGTGCAGCGACATGCGGTCGGCGTCGGAGCGGCGCTGCAGGAGCTCGCGCCGATAGCGGCGCACGCGCACCAGGCCGGCGAAGACGTAGGACAGGCTGTAGGCGTACAGGGCGACGTCCAGCCATGGCGAGCCCCACGACCCGCCCGCGGCAAGACGATCCAGGAATGCCTGCGTCTGCGCACGATCCATCAGAAAAAGTTTGGCGTGGAGCGCCAGCGCGGCGATGAAGCCAAGCAGGTGCACGCCGTCTCGAACGCCCGGCGCACGGCCCTGGGTCAGCGCGCGGACGTAGAGATAGAACGCGCTGCCGTACAGGAACGGGAACAAGCCGACGAATCGGTACAGCTTGAACAGGTCGACCGACGGCTCACGGAAGTAGATCGCCTTGACCGCCAGGTCGAACCCGATCACCGCGATCCAGACCGCGAGCACGCGGTTGGCCTGCGCGTTGACCGGTCGCCGCCACAACGCGAGCGCGAGCAGCGCCGCCTGCGCGGCACCGATGAGGAAGACGATGCTCCAGAACTTCATGGACCGGCGAGGGAGGTTGGGGACCGACGCATCTTGGACTAACCCGCCGACGCCGGCGACTGCCAATCTCCAGTTGGAGTGCCTGCCTGCGGAGCCGTAGAGTCCACGTCATGCACGCCCTGTCGCCGTCCACCGCCGCCCTGCTGGCCGACGCCATCCTGGTCCTGCACGTCGGCATCGTCGCCTTCGTCGTGCTCGGCGCGGTGGCGATCCTGATCGGCGGCCTGAGCGGATGGCACTGGGTGCGTGGCTTCCGCTGGCGGCTGGCGCACGTCCTGCTGATGGTGTTCATCGCATCGCAGGCGTGGCTGGGCGCGCTATGCCCGCTGACGATCTGGGAGCAGGCGCTGCGCCACCACGCGGGCCAGACGGTCTACCGCGAATCGTTCATCGGCCACTGGCTGTCGAAGGCGATCTTCTTCGAGGCGCCCTGGTGGGCGTTCGTGGCGGCGTACTCGGTGTTTGCGGCGCTGGTGGTGGTGGAGTGGGTGCTGGTGCGGCCGCGGCGGCGCGCCCGGCAACACGGCTGACCCCCTCGCCGTGGTCATTACGTTGACCCGGAATGTCGGCCCGAATCCCGCCAGCGGCCGGCGCGGAGTCCACCATGACCGTCACCAACACCCAGTCAGGCACCAACGTCCACGAGATCGCCGAGCACATCTACCGGATCAACACCCCGGTGATGCTGCCGGGGAGCACGCCGTTCTCGTTCAACCAGTACCTGGTGGTCGACGATGAGCCGCTGCTGTTCCACACGGGACTGCGCGGACTGTTCCCGATGGTGTCCGAGGCGGTGGCGAGCGTAATGCCGCTGGAACGGCTGCGGCACGTGGCGTTCTCGCATGTCGAGGCGGACGAGTGCGGCTCGATGAACCAGTGGCTGGCCGTGGCGCCCAACGCATCGCCGCTATGCGGGACGATCGCGGCGATGGTGTCGATGAATGACCTCGCCGACCGCCCGCCGCGCGCGCTTGCCGATGGCGAAGTGATTTCGCTCGGCCGCCATCGCGTGCGCTGGTTCGACGCACCGCACCTGCCGCATGGCTGGGAGTGCGGCTACCTGATGGAAGAACACACTTCGACGATGTTCTGCGGTGACTTGTTCACGCAACCGGGCACCGGCCACCTGTCGCTGACGGAAACCGATGTTCTCGGCCCCAGCGAAGCCTTCCGCCACCAGATGGACTACTACGCCCACTCAACCAACAGCAGCGCAATCCTGGAGAAACTGGCGCAGGCGAACCCGCATACGCTGGCGTGCATGCATGGGAGTGCGTGGCGCGGGGATGGTGCGGCGCTTCTGCGGTCGCTCGCGGCGGAGCTGGCGCGCTAGCCGGCGGCGTCGTCAGCGGACGGCAAACTCCCCTTGCCCGAGGACGTCGTCCTTGAGCCGCACTTCAATCTGGTAACGCCCTGGCTTCCAACCACCGGGTTGCGTGCCGGACATGACGAAGCGCTTGCGGCCGCCTATCTGCAGCGGCGATGTCTGCTCGTGCCGGATCACCGGATGGCCTGCATCGTCCAGGTAGATCCACCGGACGCTCAGGGACTCACCCACCGCGTCCGGCGAGGTCACCACGTACTCGACGATCGCGCTCACTTTGTCGCCAGGCGCGAACATCGGCGTGAACATGGCCGCGCCCGTATCGCTGCCTTCGGCCCCGAGAAGCGTATAGGTAGCCAGGACGCGTACGCCCTGGCTGCAGTGCGGCCACTCCGCGGGAGCGACGAAGTCCACCGGGACGCGTGCCCTCGATCCGACGGGAACGCCGTATGCGAATGCCGGCCTGAACTTCCATCCCATGCCCGCCTCGTGGGCGGCGCTGTCCAGGGACGGATGCCCGCTGGATTTTTCGACGACCGCGTCCATCACCGATCCTGTCGGCGAAATCGTCAGCACGAGCTTGGCCTGACCCGTCAGCTGCCGGCACAGCGCCTCCTCCGGGAGATTGGGCAGCTGGTTGGTCAGCTTGAACGGCGGAACGTACGAAGGCAGCCTCAGTGACTGCGTTGAATCGGAAGCGGGCGGAGGCGGTGGAAGCAGCGGCGGCGGCGGCGGCGGCGGCGACGACACCAGTATCGGGTCCGCGGCAAGGCAGCTTCCGGCCAGCGGAAGGGCAATGGCGACCGCAATCCACGCGACGGCGTTGCGTGTTCTCAAGAGATCCCCCAGCGGAGCGCAATGGCCCCTGCGGCTGCGCGGCCTCCCCAGGCATCGCGTCAGCCGGGCGATGATCGCACGGCCCGGCGCCCGCCATCAGGCGGGGCGGAGGCACGGTGCCCCCGCCCCGCCGAACGGTCAGCGCATGCCGCCGGCGGCGTTCAACAGCTCACCATTGAGCCAGCCGGAGTCGTCCGAGGCCAGGAACACCGCGATCGACGCGATGTCATTCGGCAGGCCGATTCGACCCAGCGGGGTCTGCGCGACGGCGTGCTGGTTGAAGTCCGAACCGATGAAGCCCGCGGCGTGCGTGCCCTCGGTTTCGACCATGCCCGGATTGATCGAGTTGACGCGGATCTTGCGCGGGCCAAGCTCGAGCGACAGCACGCCGGTGATCGCGTCGACCGCGCCCTTGGTGCCGGTGTAGACCGCGCTGCCTGCCGGCGTGATGCGCGTCACAAGTGAGCCGATGTTGATGACGCTGCCACCCTCGCCAAGATGCTTGGCCGCTGCCTGCGTGGTCAGCAGCAGGCCCAGCACATTGATGTTGAAGTGGCGGTGGAAGTCGGCTTCGGTGATCTCTTCCAGCGGGGTGAAGTTGTAGACGCCCGAGTTGTTGACCAGGATGTCGAGCCGGCCGAACTTGGTGACGGCTGCGTCGACGATGGCCTCGGCATCGGATTTGCTGGAGACGTCGCCGCGTACTGCAATGGCCTTGCCACCGGCGGCGGTGATGCCTGCCACGACCGCATCGGCGGAATCCTGGCTGGACGCGTAATTGACGACGACCGCCGCGCCTTCGGCGGCCAGTGCGGTGGCGATGGCGGCGCCGATACCCTTTGATGCGCCGGTGACGACGGCGACCTTGCCTGCAAGCTTGCTCATGATGGATTTCCGGGGAGTGGGAGAAAGGCGACGGCACACGGCCAACGCTCCCCAACGACTTGGAGTCACCACGAGCGGAGATAAGGCGGGGAATCAGGGAATGAACATCCCGCGGGCGGGATGACTTTTGGCAGGCGCCGTGCAGGCGCCTGGCCAGGGATTTCGTTCAGCCAGTCGTCGCAAGGGGAAGGAAGCTGAAGAGCGTCGTCGCCGAATCGGTGATGTCCGTGACTCCCGCCTGCAGGGCTTCCTGGCGCAGCGTGGTGGCGGCCCGCTTCCCACAGAAGATGTAGATCGGCGTAGCCACGCCCGCCGCTTTGAGCTTGCGCGCGAGGTCGATACCGGCGCGCTCCCCTTCCGGCCGGCTCATGTCCGAGATGATGGCGTCGTAGCTGGCCTTCCCTGCGCGCTGCATCGCCTCGTCCGTGGTGGTCGCGGTGTCGACGGCGGCGCCCCTGTCCAGAAGCGCGGCTTCGAGGAAGCTGTTGTTCCTTGGCTCATCATCCACCCACAAGATGCGTGGGTTCGGTCGGCCTGCTTCCGTCGCCGGAACACCCATCGACAGCGCGTTCGCGCCCACCTGCTTCTGCAGCTCCGCCGTCTTCGCCTGCAGGTCGCTGAGGATCGCCCGCTGCTGCTCGGACGCCTCCTCCATGCTCAGCTCGTTGCCGGCGACGCGGACGGTGAACTTCCGCGACTTGGCCGATTCAACCAGGCCCCGGATCGGCTCGAACAGGCTGTACACCAGCACGGCGATCAGCACCGGCCAGGCCAGGGAGGCCAGGGCCGAAATGAGCTTCGCGGTCTGTTCCATGTCCACGGCAGTCGTCTCGAACCCAATGACTGCAAGCAACGGCCTGAGCACCCCGGAGAGGTCAGTCCCCCTTCCTGACCCGGCGCCGCTCGGGCAGACTCATGCCCTGCCAATACAGCAAGGGTATGGGGATGCCGTTTCTGGGGATGGGGCTGCACATCGCCATCGCGGTGTGCTTTGCGGTGCATGCGGTGCGCAATGGCCACGATCGCTACTGGCTGATCATTCTTTTCATGTTCCCGCTGCTCGGGAGCGCGGTGTATGCGCTGGCGATCTGGCTGCCATCGATGCGCCACACCCAGCAGGGACGCGCAGTCACGCGCGGCGTCGATCGCCTGCTCAATCCGGGCCGCGAACTGCGTGAAGCGCAGGACGCGTACGACACCGCCGCAACCGTCGACAACCGACTGCGCCTGGCCGACGCCCTCGTCGCCGACAAGCGTCCAGGCGATGCGACCGAGCACTACCGCAACTCCCTGCGCGGCATCCACAGCGACGACCCGGACATCCAGGTGCGTCTCGCGCAGGCGCTGCTCGAATCCGGCAAGCCCGGCGAAGCACGGCAACTGCTGGACGAACTGATCAAGCGCAAGCCGGACTTCCGCTCAGCGCAGGGGCACCTGGTGTACGCGCGAGCGGTCGCCGCGGAAGGCAACCGCGACAAGGCCAAGGAAGAGTTCGAGACACTGATCGGCTACAGCAGCGGGTTCGAAGCGCAGGCGTATTACGCGCAGGCGCTGGTGGACTGGGGCGAGCGCGAGCGGGCGCAGGCGGTGTGCGATGGCGCGCTCAAACAGGCCAAGCGGCTGCCGGGGTATTCGCGGCGGATGAATAAGGATGCGTTGGATCGGTTGCGTCGGTTGGGGGCGAAGAACTAGACGTCACCAAGAGCGTCTAGGACTAGTCCGCGGGGAACCAAGCTTCTGGTCCGTCGCCGGCTACTCCCAAAGTATCTCTTCGGGCAACCGGCTGCTGACCTGGTCTTCGTAGGTCGAGTTCACGTGAGTCAGAAACGCTTCGACAGTGGGAAGCCCGGCCGCCAGCTGAAGTTTTGTCACCTCGTCGGCGAGACTGGAACCGTTGACGAGCATGACGGGGTATTGATCCTCGTATATTTCCCGCTGCACGGCGTCGGAGAAGAACGACGTCGTGACATACGCTCCGAGCCATCCCCTTCGAAGGCGGGCAACAGTCCGCGCGATGTGGACACCGCCGGTCGGAGAGTCGACTTTTTCGCACTTGGCCTGCCCAAGCACCACGAGTTTTGTCCGCGCAATGCCTTCACCCAAATCAATGCGGCCAACGAAATCCAATCCACCATCGCCGGACCCACGGGTCAGCCACCCCCTGCGGTAGTTTGCGCCGGTGCCGCGGATCATTGACTCGCACGCGAGACTCGCGAGTGCCTCGAATCGGTGCTTCCTACCTTCATAGAACGAGTAGATGGCATCTAACGTCTTTCGTTTGGTTGAATCTGTGGGAGCGACCTGGTCCTTCCTAGGCACGATGTGATATCGCGCAACGCGCCGCCTCAACCTCTCCAGATCCGCACTGCCGTACTGAATCCACTCTCGCCATGCCATAGGAGCCTTGGCGTTGGCCACTACCAGGTCGCAGCCACTTTCTCTGCGGCTGGCGATCCATGCCATGTCGACGCTCTCACTTTCGGTGGTGAGGGACAGGATGGCCAGGTCGAAAAGATAGTTCGTGAAGTAGCCGCCGTTGCGCTCTGAGTACTGGGTTACTCGCTTCGCGCCCGTAATCACGGCTAACCCCGCAAATTCCTTGTAACCCTTTCTCGATGATCTGAACAACAGAATGGGGGCGGCTCGTTCTCGCTTCTTCCGATCCGGCGACGTGTGAAGCTCAAACTGCTGAAGCAGCCGTTTGTTGCCTTTCGCGAAACCTGGATCGAGATCCGGCGTTTTGTTGTCGCCAAAGTAACGCGCAAAACCCTCGTCTGGCTCGAGCGTGTCATGCCATGGGTTCTCCGCCGAACCGCGCTTGTTTTCATTGCTTGATAGAAGAATGACGGCGACACGCTCGCCATCCGAGGATAGCGTCGGAGCAGGCACATTGATGCCGCTCTCCAGCTGCAGGGATCGCATCCCAGGCGTCGACACTACGTAGTGAAAGTTCGGTATTCCATCTAGCACCTCTTGATCAGGTGCAATTGATTTCGCATACCGATAGAAGCGGCCCATTCGAAACTGTTTCACAAGCCCCCCAGCCTGTTTGTCGCCTACCGGTTTACCCGAGCTTGGCGGCAGACCCCTCTGCCATTTCACAACTACTACACAATTCCCGTCAAAGCAAAGTGCACGCTTCTACCCGCGCCAAAAAAAAGGCGGCCGCTAGGCCGCCCCCTTTCTAAAGATTGGGCTCAAACCCCAACAGGATTCGGCTTCTCCCCATCAATCTTGTAAGTCTTGATGGCTCTTGCCACATCCTTCGCCGTCATCTTCCCTTCCGCTGCCAGCGCTGCAATCGCGGCGTGCGCGATGTAGTAGCGGTCAACCTCGAAGTGGCGGCGCAGGTTCGCACGCGTATCACTGCGGCCGAAACCGTCCGTGCCCAGCACCGTGTAGTGCATCGGCACGAACGCGCGGATCTGGTCGGCGTAGGCGCGCACGTAGTCGGTCGCGACGATCGCCGGGCCCTGGCGGCCTTCCAGCAGCTCGGTCACGTACGGCTTGCGCGGGGTCTTCGCTTCCGGGTTTAGTCGGTTCCAACGCTCGGCATCGAAACCATCACGACGCAGTTCGTTGAAGCTCGGGCACGACCAGATGTCGGCGGTCACGCCGAAGTCCTTGTCGAGCAGTTCGGCCGCGGCAATCGCTTCACGCAGGATCGTGCCGCTGCCCATCAGCTGCACGCGCAGCTCACCCTTCTTCGGCTTGCCGGCGTCGGTCAGCAGGTACATGCCCTTGATGATGCCGTCGGCCGCGCCTTCTGGCATGTCCGGGTGGCCGTAGTTCTCGTTCATCAGGGTGATGTAGTAGTACTCGTCCTGCTGCTCGGTGAGCATGCGCTGCATGCCGTGCTGGACGATCACCGCGACTTCGAAGCCGAAGGTCGGGTCGTACGCGCGGCAGTTCGGGATCGCGCCGGCGAGCAGGTGGCTGTGGCCGTCCTCGTGCTGCAGGCCTTCACCGTTCAGCGTGGTGCGGCCGGCGGTGGCGCCGAGCAGGAAGCCACGCGCGCGCATGTCGGCCGCCTGCCAGGCGGCGTCGCCGATGCGCTGGAAGCCGAACATCGAGTAGTAGATGTAGAACGGCAGCATCGGCAGGTCGTTGGTGCTGTAGCTGGTGGCCGCGGCCATCCAG
>DATDBK010000033.1:0-30381 GCA_036524935.1 Lysobacter sp.
CCTTCTCGGCGAGCTTCTGCGCCTTGTCCTTGTCGACCTGCTGCTCGACCTGCTCGACCAGCGACAGCACGTCGCCCATGTCGAGGATGCGGCTGGCGATGCGGTCCGGGTGGAACACGTCGAGGCCGTCGGGCTTCTCGCTGGTGCCGATGAACTTGATCGGGCGCTGGGTGATGTAGCGCACCGACAGCGCGGCGCCGCCGCGGGCATCGCCGTCGGTCTTGGTCAGGACCACGCCGGTCAGCGGCAGCGCTTCACCGAAATGCTTCGCGGTTACCGCGGCGTCCTGGCCGGTCATCGAGTCGACCACGAACAGCGTCTCGACCGGCTTGACCGCGGCGTGCAGCGCCTTGATCTCGGCCATCATCGCTTCGTCGATGCTGGTGCGGCCGGCGGTGTCGACCAGCAGCACGTCGACGTACGACTTGCGTGCATCGTCGATTGCGGCCTTGACGATGTCTTCGGGCTTCTGGTCGGCGCTCGACGGGAAGAACAGCACGTCGACCTGCCCGGCCAGCGTCCTGAGCTGCTCGATGGCGGCGGGACGGTAAACGTCGGCCGATACCACCATCACCTTCTTCTTGCGCTTTTCCTTCAGGTGCTTGGCGAGCTTGGCCACGGTGGTGGTCTTGCCAGCGCCCTGCAGGCCGGCCAGCAGGATCACCGCCGGCGCCGGCACGTTGAGGTTGAGGTCGGTCGCGGCCGAACCCATCACCGCCGACATCTCGTCGCGGACGATCTTGATCAGCGCCTGGCCCGGGGTCAGCGACTTGAGCACTTCCTGGCCGACCGCGCGCACCTTGATGCGCTCGATCAGTGCCTGCACCACCGGCAAGGCGACGTCGGCCTCGAGCAGGGCGATGCGGACTTCGCGCAGCGACTCGCGGATGTTCTCCTCGGTCAGCCGGCCGCGGCCGCGAAGGCGCTCGATGGTGCCGGAGAGACGTTGGGTCAGGGATTCGAACATGCGGGGGACACCTGCGGATCGCGCGGACGCGGAATGGATCAAAGCGGGGCGCGAAGTATAGCGCCCGCGACGACCCGGGGCTGGCCACTGCGGTTCGTCTCGCAGCTATGCGACACTGCGGCGATGACAATCGTTCTCATCGCCATAGTGCTGTATCTGCTGGCCACCGCGATGCTCATCAGCGGAGTGCGCCAGCAGCCCCCGCGGCAGTCGCGCCTGTGGCTGCTGCCGGCCTGGGCCGGTGTGCTGCTGCATGCCCTCGCCCACCTGCTGGCCTGGCACCAGGCCGGCGGCGCCGACCTGCATTTCTATGCCGCGCTGTCACTGGTCGGCCTCGGCATGGCGATGCTGACCGCACTGGTCGGCGGCGGCGGACGCATGGCCGCGCTCGGCGTGGTCGTGTTCCCGCTGGCCGCGCTCACCCTGTTCGGCTACCAGCACCACGGCCACGTGATCGCCGAACGCCTCGACTGGCGCCTGCAGCTGCATGCCTGGTTCGCCCTGCTCGCCTACGCGACGCTCGCCATCGCGGCGCTGCTGGCAGTGATGCTGTGGCTGCAGGAACGTGCCCTGCGCCGGCGCGAGTTCCATCAGTGGCTGCGCGCGTTGCCGCCGCTGGTGGAACTGGAAACCCTGCTGTTCCGCACCATCGCAGTCGGCTTCGCCCTGCTCACCGCGACATTGCTTAGTGGCGTGCTGTTCGTCGAGAGCCTGTTCGCCCAGCACCTGGTCCACAAGACCGTGCTCAGCGTTCTGTCATGGCTGGCCTTCGGCAGCCTGCTGCTGGGTCGCTGGCGCTATGGCTGGCGCGGCGGCATCGCCGTCCGCTGGACCTTGGCGGCCATGGGGCTGCTGGTGCTGGCCTTCTTCGGCAGCAAATTCGTCCTCGAGCTGGTCCTCGGCCGCCCCACCTGAGCCCTGTTCAGCTGGCGCAACCCGGCGTTCCATTGCTGCAACAATATTTGCATTGACAACTATTGCGCGGGCGAACAAAATTTCGCCCATGAAAACGCTACCCCTCGCCGCCTGCAGCGGATCCACGCTGGGACTCCTGTTCAGGCAAGTCCGCGACGCCATGTGGGGGCGGATGGAGCGCGAGCTGTCCAACGCCGGCCATGAGCTCACCTTCAGCCAGTACATCACCCTGAAGCTGCTGTCCTCCGGCCCCGCTGGCGTGACCGACCTCGCCCGCGCCGCCGAGCTCAATCCGGGTGCGATGACCCGCTTGCTGGACAAGCTCGAGGCGCGCGGCTTCGTTGCCCGCACCGCCGACCCCGCCGACCGCCGTGGCATCAACATCCATCTCACCGACGCCGGCCAGGCGATGTGGCTGGACGTCAACGAATGCGGCCAGCGCGTGCGTGAGCGCGCGATGCACGGCATGGACGACACCCAGCGCGAGCTGCTGATGCGGATGCTCGAGCAGGTCCGCGACAACCTTTCCCTTTCCGACACCTGACCATGACCCCCCATGCCCCACGCCCGCACCGCGGGCTGAAGCCCGTGCTCGCCGCACTGGCCGTTGCTGTCCTCATCGCGGGTTGCGCCAGTTCGCGCGGCCTCGCCCCCGAGGATGCGCCGCTCGACGCCGACAGCCTGCAGGCGCAGCGCAGCCTGTCCGGCGCCGCTGCGTCCGACGCCGCCTTTCCGGCGCAGGACTGGTGGACGTCGCTCGGTGACGCCCAGCTCAACGCGCTGATCGCCGAAGCGCTGGCTGGCACGCCGAGCCTGGACGCCGCCGATGCGCGCGTGCGCCAGGCCATCGCCCAGGCGGGCATCGCCGACTCCGCGCGCAAGCCCACGGTCGGCGCCGCCGCGCAGTACTCGGGTGTGCAGCTGCCCGAGACACTCGCGCCCGCGCCCATCGGAGGCAGTTACCAGGGCGTCGAAGTACTCAACCTCAGCTTCAGCTACACCTTCGATCTGTGGGGTGGCGAGCGTGCGCGCTGGCAGGCCGCCGTCGGCCAGGCGCGTGCCGCCGAAGTCGATGCACAGGCCGCGCGCCTGACCCTGTCGTCCGGCATCGCCCGCACCTATGTCGCGCTGGCGCAGGCATTCGCGGCGCACGACGTTGCCGAGTCCGACCATCAGCGCGCGTCGCAACTGCTCGACCTCGGTCGCCAGCGCGTCGCCGCCGGACTCGACAACCAGTTGCAGATCCGCCAGGCCGAAAGTGCCGTTGCCAGCGCGCAGCAGCAGATCCTGGCCAGCGAACACGAGATCGAGATCACGCGCAATGCGCTCGCCGCGCTGCTCGGCAAGGGCCCCGACCGCGGCCGCGACATCGCCCAGCCGGGCTTGCTCAACGCCGGCACACCGCGCGTACCGTCGGTGCTGCCGAACGAACTGCTCGGCCATCGTCCCGATGTGGTCGCGGCGCGCTGGCGCGTGGAAGCCTCGCAACAGGGCATCAAGGCGAGCAAGGCGGCGTTCTATCCGACCGTCAACCTGGTCGCGATCGCCGGCGTGGCCGCCGGCAACCTCGGCGACCTGTTCTCCAGCGATGCGCTGATCTACGGCGGTGGCCCGGCGTTGACCCTGCCGATCTTCGACGGCGGCCGCCTGCGCAACCAGCTTGCGCGCAGCGACGCCGACTACGACCTCGCCGTGGCCAGCTACAACCAGACCCTGGTCGGCGCGCTGCGTGAAGTCGCCGATGCGCTGCATGCGGCGCGTTCGCTCGACGGCCAGATCGTCGCGGCAACGCAGGCGCGCGATTCCGCACAGGACGCCTGGGACATCGCCACGTCGCGTTATCGCGCCGGTCTCGGCACCCAGCTCGACGTGCTCGCCGCGCAGCGTCCGCTGCTTGAAGCCGACCGCATCCTGACCGTGCTGCGCGCGCAACGACTGGCAGCCTCCATTGACCTGGACCGCGCCCTCGGCGGCGGTCTCGCACTCAACTCACCCGAATCCACCAGCGACATCGCCAAGGCCCCCACGCCATGACCACCGAACCGAACCCCAACGCCCCCAAGGCCGCAGAGCCGAAGTCCAACGGCAAGCGCAAGCGCGCGCTGCTGATCCTGCTCGCCGTCGTCGTCGTGGCCGGAGTGTCGTGGGCCGCCTGGTACATGCTGGTCGCACGCTGGCACGAAGACACCGACGACGCCTACGCGCAGGGCAATGTCGTCAGCATCGTGCCGCAGACCGTGGGCACTGTGGTCGGCATCGACGCCGACGACGGCATGAAGGTCGTCGCCGGCCAGGCGCTCGTGCACCTGGACCCGAACGATGCGCGCGTCGCCTTCGACCAGTCCGTCGCCAACCTTGCCAACACCGTGCGCCAGGTGCGCGGCCTGTACAGCGCCGTCGATGCCGGCGCCGCCGACCTGGCTGCGCGCCAGGCCACGGTCGAGCGCGCACGCGCCGACCTCAAGCGCCGCGAAGGCCTGGTCGGCAACGGTGCGGTATCGGCCGAAGAACTCGCCCATGCCCGCAACGAGCTGGCCGTGCTCGAAGCCGGACTGCGCTCGATCAACGGCAACCTGTCGCGCAACCGCGCCCTGGTCGACTCGACCACGGTCAGCAGCCAGCCGCAGGTCGAAGCCGCCGCCTCGCAGCTGCGCCAGGCCTACCTCAACCTGCAGCGCACCGCGATCGTCGCGCCGGTGTCGGGCTACGTCGCCAAGCGCCAGGTCCAGCTCGGCCAGCGCGTGCAGCCGGGCACGACGCTGATGACGATCGTGCCGCTGGAGCAGATCTGGGTCGAAGCCAACTTCAAGGAAACCCAGCTCTCGCGCATGCGCATCGGCCAGCCGGTGAAGGTGCACGCCGACCTGTACGGCAGCGGCGTCGAGTATGACGGCAAGGTCGCCAGCCTCGGCATGGGCACCGGCAGCGCGTTCTCGCTGCTACCGGCGCAGAACGCCAGCGGCAACTGGATCAAGATCGTGCAGCGCGTCCCGGTGCGGATCGAGGTCGAACCGCGCCAGCTCGCCGAGCACCCGCTGCGGCTGGGCCTGAGCATGCATGTCGATGTCACCGTGCGTGACCAGCAAGGCGCTGTCCTGGCCGACGCCCGCAAGGGCAACAAGACGCTGTTCACCACCGCGGCCTACGAACAGCAGCTCAACGATGCCAACGCGCTGATCGGCAAGGTCATCAAGCAGAACCTGCCGACCGCGGCACACCACTGAGCGGCCTGAGCACGCCATGTCCACCATCGCGCAACAGGAAGAAAACGCCGGGCTGCCGGTGACTCCGCCCTCCGCGCCCGCGGCGGCGGCGTTCCGTCCACCGAACATGGCGTTGACGACGATTGGCCTGGCCCTGGCGTCGTTCATGCAGGTGCTCGACACCACGATCGCCAACGTCTCGCTGCCGACGATTTCCGGCAACCTCGGCGCCAGTTCCAACCAGGCAACGTGGGTGATCACCTCGTTCGCGGTCAGCAATGCCATCGCGCTGCCGCTGACCGGTTTCATGACCCGCCGCTTCGGCGAGCGCACGCTGTTCACCTGGGCCACACTGGCATTCGTGATCGCCTCGCTGCTGTGCGGCCTGGCCAACAGCATGGGCCTGCTGGTTGCGGCGCGTGCGCTGCAGGGTTTCGTCGCCGGCCCGATGTACCCGGTGACGCAGGCGCTGCTGATCTCGATCTATCCACCACACAAACGCGGGCAGGCCATCGCCCTGCTGGCGATGGTGACCGTGGTCGCGCCGATCGCCGGGCCGATCCTCGGTGGCTGGATCACCGACAACTACAGCTGGGAATGGATCTTCTTCATCAACATTCCCATCGGCATCTTCTCCAGCATCGTCGTCGGCAGGCAGCTCAAGGGCCGGCCTGAAAGGCACGAGAAGCCGAAGATGGACTACATGGGCCTGGCGATGCTGGTGCTCGGCGTCGGCGCGCTGCAGATCATGCTCGACCTGGGCAACGACGAAGACTGGTTCAACTCGACCAGGATCGTCTGGCTGGCGATCGTCGCCGCCATCGCGCTGGTCGTGTTCGTGATCTGGGAGCTGACCGAGAAGGACCCGATCGTCAACCTGCGGCTGTTCCGCCACCGCAACTTCGCCAGTGGCACGCTGGCGATGGTGATGGCGTACTCGGCGTTCTTCAGCGTCGGCCTGCTGGTGCCACTGTGGTTGCAACGCAACCTCGGCTACACGCCGATCTGGGCCGGCTATGCCAGTGCGCCCATCGGCATCCTGCCTGTGCTGCTGACGCCGTTCGTGGGCAAATACGCGCAGAAGTTCGACCTGCGCATCCTGGCGACGTTCGCTTTCATCGTGATGGCCGGCACCAGCTTCATCCGTGCCGGCTTCAACCTCGACGTGAACTTCGAACGGGTCGCCGAGGTGCAGCTGTGGCAGGGCCTGGGCGTGGCGCTGTTCTTCATGCCGGTGCTGACGATCCTGCTGTCGGACCTGGAACCGCACGAGATCGCGGCCGGCTCGGGCCTGGCCACGTTCGTGCGCACGCTTGGCGGCAGTTTCGCCGCCTCGCTGACCACCTGGGCCTGGAACCAGCGCAGTACCGTTCACCACGCGCGCCTGACCGAGAGCATCAGTGCCTACGATCCGGCGATGCAGCAGACGGTGACGGCGCTGGGCCAGGGCGATCCACAGCGCGGCGCGGTGGCGTTGAACCAGATGATCTCGCAGCAGGCGGTGCAGATCGGCTTCAACGAGATCTTCCACCTGCTCGGCATCCTGTTCCTGGTGGTGATCATCTTCGTGTGGTTCGCCAAACCGCCGTTCGCGGCGAAGCTGGGTGGCGGCGGGGCGGCGGCCGGCGGGCACTGAGGCAAAAAGCGCCCTCATCCGGCCCTTCGTGCCACCTTCTCCCGCGAGCGGGAGAAGGGATATAGCCCCTCTCCCGCTTGCGGGAGAGGGGTTGGGGTGAGGGCAGCCTGCCCGCAGCGGCCGGTAAACCCCGTTGTATCGCTTGAAGCCCCAGCCGATGCCGAAATGCCCCCCTCCCAGTACGTCCTCACCCTCTCCTGCCCGGACCGTCCCGGCATCGTCAATGCCGTGACCGGACACCTGCTGCGCTTCGAGGGCAACATACTCGACGCGCAGCAATACAACGACCTGGAAACCGACCGATTCTTCATGCGCACGGTGTTCGCGCTCGACGCGGATGCCATCGAAGCGTTGCGCGACACCTTCGCCACCCTGGCCGAAGGCTTCGGGATGCGCTGGTCGCTGCGCGACCGCAGCGTGCCGCGGCGGGTGATGCTGCTGGCCTCGAAGTTCGACCACTGCCTGGCCGACGTGCTCTATCGCTGGCGCATCGGCGAGTTGCCGATGGAGATCACCGGCGTGGTCTCCAACCACCCGCGCGAGACCTACCAGTACCTCGACCTCGACGGAATTCCATTCCATTACCTGCCCGTCGCCAAGGGACGCAAGGACGAGCAGGAAGCCGAGTTGCTTGCGTTGATCGAGCACAGCGGCACCGAACTTGTGGTGCTCGCGCGCTACATGCAGGTGCTGGGCGAATCGCTGGCGACGCGTCTGGCCGGACGTTGCATCAACATCCACCACTCGTTCCTGCCCGGCTTCAAGGGCGCGCGGCCGTATCATGCGGCGCACGCACGCGGGGTCAAGCTGATCGGCGCGACCGCGCACTTCATCACCGCCGACCTGGATGAAGGCCCGATCATCGAGCAGGACACCCAGCGTGTCAGCCATCACGACACGCCGCAGGACCTGATCCGCATCGGCCGCGACATCGAACGCCGCGTGCTGGCGCAGGCGCTGCGCTACTGGCTGGACGACCGCATCCTGCTCAATGGCCACCGGACGGTGGTGTTCGCGGTGTAGGAGGCTGCACCCGGGTCGGTTGTGGGCCCCGGGTGCGCTTCGCTTACCCGGGCTACGAAGAGGTAGGTCGAACGTAGCCCGGGGTAGACGTGCGTAGCCCGGGTAAGGCCGAAGGCCGCACCCGGGTTCGGTCAGGCCTGTTCGAGCGCGTCCGCCAGACGCTGCACCGCGATCACTTCCATCTCGCCGATACGACCGCTCTTGGGCGCGTTCGACTTCGGCACGATCGCGCGCTTGAAACCGTGCGTGGCGGCTTCCTTGAGACGCTCCTCGCCGTTGGGCACCGGGCGGATCTCGCCGGACAGTCCGACTTCGCCGAACGCCACGGTCTGGTCGGCCAGCGGCCGGTCGCGCAGCGACGACAACACCGCCAGCAGCACCGGCAGGTCCGCCGCGGTTTCCTGCACGCGGATGCCGCCGACGACATTGACGAACACGTCCTGGTCGCCGACACCAACGCCACCGTGGCGATGCAGTACCGCCAGCAGCATCGCCAGGCGATTGCCCTCCATGCCGACCGCGACCCGGCGCGGATTGGACAGCGGCGAGGCATCCACCAGTGCCTGCACTTCCACGAGCAGTGGACGCGTTCCCTCGCGCGTGACCATCACGCAACTGCCCGGCTGCGCGCGGTTGCTGCCGGAGAGAAAAATCGCCGAAGGATTGGGCACTTCGCGCAGGCCCTTGTCGCCCATCACGAACACGCCCAGCTCGTTGACCGCGCCGAAGCGGTTCTTGAACGCGCGCAGCACGCGGAAGCGGCTGCCGCTCTCGCCCTCGAAATACAGCACCGCGTCGACCATGTGCTCGAGCACGCGCGGGCCGGCGATGCCGCCTTCCTTGGTGACGTGGCCGACCAGGAACACCGCGGTCCCGGTCTCCTTGGCGTAGCGCACCAGCCGTGCCGCGCTCTCGCGTACCTGGCTGACCGAGCCCGGTGCCGCGCTGAGTTCCTCGGTCCACAACGTCTGCACGGAGTCGGCGACGATCAGGCCCGGGCGCATCTTCACTGCGTGCTCGAGCACGCGTTCGACACCTGTCTCGGCCAGCGCATGAACTCCATCGACCGGCACGCCCAGGCGCGCGGCGCGGCCGGCAACCTGCGCCAGCGACTCTTCGCCGGTGACATACAACCCGGGCAGGGTCCCCGCCATCTTGCTGATGGCCTGCAGCAGCAGCGTCGACTTGCCGATGCCGGGATCACCGCCGACCAGCACCACCGAGCCGTGCACCATGCCACCGCCCAGCACCCGGTCGAATTCGCCGATGCCGGTGCTGACACGGTCTTCTTCGCTATGGCGGACGTCGCTGAGCGCGGTCACCGCAGGCGCGTCGGCGCGACCGGCCCAGCTGCTGCGCCGGCTCGCGGCGACGCTGGCGCCGGCCTTGGCGGCGGGCTCGACGACGAACTCGCTCAGGGTGTTCCAGCCGCCGCATTCGCCGCACTGACCCTGCCACTTGGTGAAGTCGGCCCCGCATTCGGAACAGACGTAGGCGGTGCGGGACTTGGACGCGGGTTTGGCAGCAGGCTTGGGCATGGCGGGCAACGCATGGGAAACGTGCTGCCACTGTACGGGCCAGCGTCGCGTCAGGCGAGACTCGGGTGGACCACCCGTGCGCCAGACCTCGCTAGGCCGCGAACCGCAAGTGGTACTCCGGGTAAAACGCACTCAGCTCCTGCTGCGGCGCGCCCAGCAATCCTCCAACATCGCCCTGCGGCACGATGCTGTAGCCGCGCGCGTCGATGTCCTTGGCGATGCCCTGCCAGTCCAGCCGCGGCGCCGCCGACTCACTGTCGAGCGTCCAGCCGAAGCGCAGGTTGCCCAGCACCGCCATCTCGTCGTCAGGCAGGGGTGCGCCGCACGGCGCCACCACGAAGCCATCGTCCTGCCCCACCACAAAAACATCCATCCGCATGGTCAACACCTTGTCGACGCCTCTTCCGGAAAAACAGGCGGCATGGTGGCGAGTGGATGGATAAAAAATTGTGAAATCCAGATGGCGGGATGATGAAACGTTCACTGTCCGTTGCAGCACGGGTTCAGGTCGGCCCGTCGCCGCTGCTCGCAGTTCCCGACGCCACCGAGGCGATCCACTCGTCCACGGCCTTCTCCAGCACCGCCAGCGGCAGTGCGCCGTTGCCCAGCACCAGATCATGGAAGGCGCGGATGTCGAAGCGCTTGCCGAGCTTGCGCTGCGCCCGCTCGCGCAGCTCCACCATCTTGAGATGACCCATCTTGTACGAGCAGGCCTGCCCCGGCTGCACCAGGTAGCGGTAGACCTCGATCCGGACTTCGGCCTCGGTCATGCCGGTCTTCGCCTGCATGTAGGCGATGGCCTGCTCCGGCGTCCAGCGCTTGCGATGCAGACCGGTGTCGACCACCAGTCGCACCGAGCGGAACATCTCCGCGCGCAGGCGCCCCAGGTCGCCCCACGGGTCGTCCTTGTACAGGCCCATCTCGGCGGCCAGCTGTTCGGCATACAGCGCCCAGCCTTCGGTGAAGGCGCTCGGGTTGAGGCTGCGGCGCAGCAGCGGCAGGTCGGTAAGAGTCTGGCCGAGCGATATCTGGAAGTGGTGGCCCGGCGAACCTTCGTGGTAGGTCAGCGTCGGCAGGCTGAAGCGCGTGTTGGCGGCCATGTCGCCGAGGTTGATGAAGAAGACGCCTGGACGCGAGCCGTCCATCGCCGGCGGTGAGTAGTAGCCGCCCGGTGCGGTGGCCTGCGCCTGCACCGGCACGGTGCGCACTTCCAGTGGCTGCTTCGGCACGCGCCCGAAGTACTGCGGGATGTGCGGCTGCAACCGGTCCAGCGTGTGGCGGATGTCGGCGACCAGCTCGGCGCGGCCAGCATCGGAGTCGTCGTACAGGAAGCGCTTGTCCTTGTTCAGCGCCAGCATCCGCTCGCCGACCGTGCCTTTGTCCAGCCCTTGCCGGACCAGCAGCGCATCCATCTCCTTGTCGATCCGCGCCACCTCCGTCAGGCCGATCCTGTGGATCGTGTCCGCATCGAGATCGGTGCTGGTGTTCCAGCGCAACGCGGCGTCGTAGAACGCCCTGCCGTCCGGCAGCGCCCATACGCCACGGTTGCCGGGCCGGGTCGCGATCACTTCGTCCAGGCGCGCGAGCAGCCGGGCATAGGCGGGATTGGTCTGGTTGGCCACGGCGCCGGCGGCCTGGGCGAGCAGTTCCTCGCGGCGCGCCGGCGTCATCGTCGCGACCTTGCCGAGTTTGCGGCGCAGCGACTGCACGAACACGCTGTCCGCCGGTTGCGGCTTCAGCAGCGCACGGATCTGCGCTGCAGCGCCTTCCAGCGCGATCTGCGGCGGAACCACGCCCTTGCCGGCCTGCATGTCGAAGTTCGCGCGAACCTGGTCGAGCTTGGTCCCCGCCGCGCCGAGTCGCGCGATGTAGTTGCGCGCACTGGCCTCGTCGGTGACGGGATGGTTGTTGTCGAGGAACTGCGGCAATGTCACCGGCACGCTGAAGAGCTGATCGACGGCGTAGTTCGTGGCGCCTGCGGGCAACCACGCGGGAGCCCAGTCGAAGCGCATCAGGTCGATCTGGGTCGTGTAGAACCAGGTGGCGAGATCGTAGTTCCAGCGTTCCTGCCCGGCCAGCTTGCCGCGATCGAACGAGCGGATCGCGTCGAGGTTGGCCTGCATTTCAGCGCGGCGTTGCTCGCGCATGGGCAGCGAGACGTCGGTCAGTTGCGCCGACAGGTCGATGCCGTCGCCCGAGATGCCCAGCAGGCTGCGCAGCTCCGGGTCATGGACGATGGCACTCTGCATCTGCGAATCGAGCAGTGCATGAAGGGTTTCCGGCTGGCTGCCACCTTCGGCGGCAAGGCAGGCTTGTGCGGCGAATGCCGCGACGGTGAAGGCCAGGGCCAGTACGTTACGACGCATCGATGCTCCAGTGCCCACCATTGCGGCATGCGCAAGCGGGCAATGCATAGGGACCGGGGACTTGCGCGCTTGCGCAGACGGCGAAGCGCGCTATTGGAACACAGCCGCTGCCGCCGATCCCGTGACGCAAAGCAACTTCGGCAGGCGACCACGCGTCATGGTCGCCGCATCCCGCGCTCGCGCATTTGCCGAAACTGGCGACCGGCAACTACGCGGACTTTCTGGCGGCCCGTCGCTGGGTCGTCGCGGTTTTCCTTGCACCGGCCGTTCGTTTGGCCGGGGCCTTGCGCGCCTTCGTCGGCTTGTTGGCCTTGGTGACCTGGGTGCCACTGGTCGCACGCTTGCCGCCGCTGGACTTGTCCGAAGGCGGGAGTCGCGAGCGTGGCCGCTTGCCGGTCAAGTCGACGATGCGGTTCTCGCCCATCAACTCTTCCTTCTTCGTCACTCGCGCGACGAGGAAACCGATCGCCTTGCCCAGCCACGTGCCCGGGCCTTCCCAGTACTCGATCGAATGCACCAGCACTTCCAGCAGGACCAGGTTCGGGTCGTCCTTGCCCTTGGGGAAGAAGGCCTTCATCGCATCGCTCCACAACGCCTCGATCGCCGCGGCGTCGCGGTTGACCACGGCTTTGCCGGTCAGCGACACGTAGACGTTCTTACCCTTGGACGCGTAGGCCAGGTTGACCTTCGGGTTCTTGCGGATCTCGGCGACCTTGGGGCTGTCGGCTTCGGTGAAGAACCAGACCCGTTCGCCGTCGAACCGGGCCTGCTGCGTCGACAGCGGCCGGCTCATCAGGAAGCCGCCCTTCCCCACCGTGGTCAGCATGGCGATGTCGATCTTCTTCAGAAGCTCGCCGATCGTCTTCGCGTTCTTGTCGACAGCAGCCATGGCGGCGCTCCGGTGGATCGGTGTGAGCGCCCGATGCTGTCGGCCGCGGCGCCATGCAGGCGTGAAGAAATGAACGCTGGCGACGCGACGGTTCAGGGTTGCCGCTACTGCAAGCGCACCGCCAGGTCGCGCCCTGCGCTGGCGGCATTGCCCATGTAGTCCTTGGCGGTGATCCGCAGGATGTAATCGCCCGCGGCCAGGTCCGCCGGTTGCCATACACCCGTGGCGAGTTGGCCATCGCGCACGGTATTGGTCACCACGTATTGGAACCGCGTGATCGCGCTGCCGTGGACGGTGATGCCGCTCCCCGGTGCGTAGGCGACCTTGACCGCGTCGTCGTCGGCCGGCATGCGGTCGAAGGCGATGTTCATGCGTGGGGCTTCATAGCCCGGCAATGGCTGCCCGGCCACGTCCAGCCACTGGTACCCCAACGTGTGCAGACCGAGACGCCGGCGTGGCAGGTTGCGGTCGACCTGGTCCCAGGCATCGACCACGATCTGCACGCCTGGCAAGCTGCGTGACAGCAGCACGCGGCCGTCCTGCTTCTGCACCAGCGGCTGCTGGGCGGCATCGAACAGTTCGATGCGGTCGATGCGCGGCGGATAACTGTCGGCGTAGTCGCGGAAGCCCAGGGCAATCGCGTTGCGCTCGTAACCGTAGGCGCCCACGCTGAGGTGCACGTGCGCCATCCCATTGATCGTGCCCAGCACGTCGCCGACCTTGAATCGGGTGCCGCGGCGCACGCGCATGCGCTCGGGCTCGCCCGCTTCGTCGTGGATCAGCTGGAAACGCTCTGGATCGATCGGCTTGCCCTGCGCGCTGCGGCCGACGCGCATGTGGATGTAGCCGATCGTGTCCAACTCGAGGCCTTCACCGAGCTTGCCCAGCGCCCAGCTCGCGGTCGGGCTGGTGACCTTGCCGTCGGCAATCGCCAGCACTTCCTGGCCGACATCGCCGCGGATGTCCAGGCCGCCGTGCAGGTGGTCGCGACTCTCGTGCTGATAGTTGCCGCGGACCTCGCCGAGCGTGCCGACCACTTCGTGCCAGCCGTCCTGCGGTCGCAGCGGCCAGCGTCCCTGCGTGTCGGGCAGCGGCGCGTCCGCAGCCGGCCCTACCGTCAACACCGGTGGCGCGGCCGGAGTTGTCGAGGCGGGAACAATCCGGTGCACGCGATAACTGGCGGCGTCAGCAACGTACAGGCCGCCGTCGCCATCGATCGCCAGCCCGGCCGGTCGCGACAGGCGTTGCTCCTTCGCGGCGCCGGTAATCACCGACCAGCGCTCGTCGCGCGTGAATTGCAGCACGGTGCCGCGGCTGTTCTCGGCGATGTAGACCACGCCGTCGTGGGCAATGGCCAGGCTGAGCGGGCGGTGGACGACGGGATTGGCGTCTTCCGGCGCGCCGCGCAGCACAGTGTCGACATCGCCGCGCGGAGTGACGCGACGGATGGCGTTGTTGCGCGTGTCGGCGACCCAGATCCGCCCGAATCCATCGATCGCCAGACCGGTCGGCGTGTCGAAGCGCGCCTGCGCGCCAAGGCCATCCTGGTACCCCGGAAACTCGCCGCCGGCCAGCGTGCTGACGACGCCATCGGGCGCAATCACGCGGATGCGGTCGTTGTAGGTGTCGGCGACATACACGCGACCGTGCTTGTCCACGGCCACGCCGATCGGTCCGTTGAACTGCGCCTGCGCACCGGGTCCATCGCGATGACCCGGCGTGCCGGTGCCGGCGACGGTGCTGACGACGCCCTGTGGCGACACCTTGCGAATCCCATGATTGCCAGTGTCGGCGACGTAGAGGTTGCCGGCAGAGTCCAAAGCCAGTCCGGATGGAGTGTTGAACGCAGCCGCCATGCCGGTTCCGTCGACGAATCCTTCCACCGAACCTGCCACCGTCGAGACCACCCCGTCACGACCAATCCGGCGGATTCGGTTGCTGTCACCGGCATCGGCAACGAACACCGTGCCGTCGCTGGCGACTGCGACGCCGTAGGGATCCGCGAAGCGGGCCTGCAGGGTGGCGCCGTCCCGCGTGCCAGACACCCCATCGCCGGCCAGCAGTTCCAGCCTCGCCGTCCACGCAAAGGGTGTCGGTGCCGGCCCGGCCGGTACGATCACGACCCGTCGCGCTGGCTCGAAAGAGAAAGTGGCGGCGAGCGCCGCCGCGGTGAGGCCAACGGCCAACCACAGCAAGGTGCTTCGACTCATGCGGGTCCTGGATCGATGCGCGCGCACCGTGCGCCGCGCTGCCCCGCGATTCTAGGACATCACATCAGCCGGAAGCGACCGCGCCACTGGCGGCGACTACGCCAGCGATGGCAGCCGCGCGAGCAGCTTGTCGAGCGTGATCGGATAATCGCGAACGCGCACGCCGGTGGCGTTGTGGATTGCATTGGCAATCGCGGCACTGACCCCGCAGATGCCAAGCTCCCCCACGCCCTTGGCTTTCATCGGCGACGACATGGGGTCGGTTTCATCGAGGAAGATCACTTCCTGGTGCGGCACATCGGCATGCACCGGGACTTCGTAGCCGGCAAGGTCGTGGTTGACGAAGAAGCCCAGCCGTTTGTCGACCACCAGTTCCTCCGACAGCGCCGCACCGATGCCCATCGTCATCGCACCAATCACCTGGCTGCGCGCCGACTTGGGATTGAGGATGCGCCCAGCCGCACAGACGGCAAGCATGCGCCGCACGCGCGACTCGCCCGTGGCGATGTCGACGCCGACCTCGGCGAAGTGCGCGGCGAACGTCGACTGCTGGTACCTCTTGCCGAGATCACCGAACTCGATCATGTCTTCGGCCACCACGTCCCCACCCTCGGCGGCCTGGCCCAGCGGAATGTCGCGCCCGCCGGCACGGATGCGTCCATCGGCGAAGGTCGCATCGTCGGCGCTGAAACCGAGTTTCGTGGCGATGGCCTGGCGAAGCTTCTCGCAGGCGGCAAACACGCCCGCAGTCGAACTGTTGGCGCCCCACTGGCCGCCGGAGCCCGCCGACACCGGGAAGGACGAGTCACCCAGGCGCACGACCACGTGGTCGAGCGGAACGCCCATCATCTCCGCCGCGGTCTGCGCGATCACCGTGTAGCTGCCGGTGCCGATATCGGTCATGTCGGTTTCGACGGTGACCACGCCCTTGCTGTCCAGGCGCACGCGCGCCGCAGATTTCATCGTCAGGTTGTTGCGGAAACCGGCCGCCACGCCCATGCCGACCAGCCAGCGACCGTCTCGCTGGCTGCCGGGTGCCTTGGCACGCCGGCTCCAGCCAAATCGCTCCGCGCCCTGGCGCAGGCACTCGTTGAGCTGCCGCTGCGAGAACGGACGCTTCGGATTCTCCGGGTCGACCTGGGTGTCGTTGAGGATGCGGAACTCGACCGGATCCAGGCCGAGCTTGTCGGCCATCTCGTCCATGGCGATTTCCAGCGCCATCAGCCCCGGCGCCTCGCCGGGCGCGCGCATGGCATTGCCCTCGGGAAGGTCGAGCACGGCCAGTCGCATCCTCGTCATCCGGTTCGCACCGGCATACAACAATCGCGTCTGCTGGACCGCCACCTCCGGGTCACCACCAGGCAGGTCGCCGGACCAGCTCTCGTGGCCCATGGCGGTGATCTTGCCGTCGCGGCCCGCGCCGATCCGGATGCGCTGGATCGTGGCCGGTCGATGGGTCGTGTTGTTGGCCATGAGTGGCCGCGGCAGCGCGATCTTGACCGGCCGACCGCAGGCGCGTGCGCCCAGCGCGGCCAGCACCGCGTCGCAACGCACGAACAGCTTGCCGCCGAATCCACCGCCGATGTAGGGCGAAATCAGCCTGACGTTCTCGCGCGGAATCCCGAGCGTCTTGGCCACGTCGCCGCGGCCCCAGTTGATCATCTGGTTGGCAGTCCAGACGGTGAGCTTGTCGCCGTCCCATGCCGCGATCGATGCGTGCGGCTCCATCATCGCGTGCGACTGGTCCGGCGTGGTGTAGGTCTCGTCGAGCGTCACCGCGGCCGTGGCAAAGGCGCCGTCGAAGTCACCGACTGCGGTGTCGGGCTTGGGGTCCCGCTTGGGAACCTGGGCGCCGGGCTTGGCCTTGTGCAGGTCGAAGGCACCCTGGCCGCGGTCGTACTGCACCCGCACGAGCTGCGCCGCCGCGCGCGCCTGCTCGAACGTTTCGGCAACGACCACGGCAATGGCCTGGTGGTAATGCTGGATATCCGGCCCACCGAGCAGCTTCGCGGTATTGAAGTCGCCCTTGGCCAGCGGGCCGGCATTGGCTGCCGTGACGACCTTCAGCACGCCCGGCGCGGACTCGGCCGCGGTCAGGTCCATCGACGCGATCCGCCCCTTGCCGATGCCGGCACCGACCACGTAGCCGTAGGCCGGCGTGGGGAATGCGTCATGCCATTCGTGCGCATACGTCGCCGTGCCGGTGGTCTTGCGTGGGCCGTCGATCCGATCGACAGGTTGACCGACGACTTTGAGCTGATCGATGGGGTTGGTGCCCGCGGGGGTATCGAATTTCATGGTCTATCCCTTCGCCTCGACCAGCACCGCACTGAGCGTCCGCTGTGCGAGCAGCGTCTTGAATTCGTTCTGCGCGGTGGTGCGCGCGCCGGCGAACAGGCGATCGGTGACCGCCCTGCTACCGCGCGGAAGTTCGGCCTCTGCCGCCTCGATGCGCCACGGCTTCGGTGCCACGCCGCCCAGTGCGACCCGGCCAGTGCCATCGCGCTGGACCACTACGGCGACCGACACCAGGGCAAATGCGTACGAGGCGCGATCGCGAACCTTGCGGTAGATCTGCGTGCCGCCAACCGGTTCCGGCAGCGTCACCGCGGTGATCAGCTCGCCCTTGTCGAGTGTGGTCTCCAGGTGCGGTGTGTTGCCTGGCGCGCGGTAGAGGCTGTCGAGCGGCATGCTGCGCGTCGATCCGTCGGCACGTACGGTCTCGACCACGGCATCGAGCGCGCGCATCGCCACGGCCATGTCGCTGGGGTGGGTGGCGATGCACGATTCGCTGGCGCCGACGACCGCATGTTGGCGACTGAAACCTTCCAGCGCCGCGCAGCCACTGCCCGGCAGACGTTTGTTGCAAGGCTGGTTGGTGTCGTAGAAATACGGGCAGCGGGTCCGTTGCAGCAGGTTTCCGGCGGTGGTGGCCTTGTTGCGCAGCTGCCCGGACGCACCGGCGAGCAACGCGCGCGACAGCAGGCCGTAGTCGCGCCGGACGCGTGCATCGGCGGCAAGGTCGGTATTGCGCACGAGCGCGCCGATACGCAGGCCGCCACCCCTGCTCTTCTCGATCTTGTCCAGCTCCAGGCCGTTGACGTCGATCAGATGGCTCGGCGTTTCGATCTCCAGCTTCATCAGGTCGAGCAGGTTGGTGCCACCGGCGATGAACTTCGCGCCGGGGGTACGCGCGGCCGCAGCCGCCGCCTCGGCGGGCGACGTCGCGCGCTCGTACTCGAAGGCCTTCATGCCGACCTCCCCGCCACGTCGGTGATCGCATCGACAATGTTGGAGTAGGCGCCGCAACGGCAGATGTTGCCGCTCATGCGCTCGCGGATTTCCTCCGTGCCCAGGCGCGGCCGTGCCGTCAGGTCGGCGCTGACCAGGCTGGGGATGCCGGCCTTGACCTCGTCAAGCATCGCCACCGCCGAACAGATCTGCCCGGGCGTGCAGTAACCGCACTGGTAGCCGTCGTGTTTGACGAAGGCCGCCTGCATGGGATGCAGATCCTCTGGCGTGCCGAGGCCTTCGATGGTGGTGATGCGGTCGCCTTCGTGCATCACGGCCAGCGTGAGGCAGGCATTGATGCGGCGACCATCGACGATGACGGTGCAGGCACCGCATTGGCCGTGATCGCAACCTTTCTTGGTGCCGGTCAGATGCAGGTGCTCGCGCAGCGCGTCGAGCAGCGTGGTGCGCGTGTCGAGTTCGAGCTCGTGAGCCTTGCCGTTCACCTGGAACCTGACCTTGTTGATCACCGGCGGCGCCGCCGGCGGACCCGAGCCTGCTTCGGATGCGAACGATGGCACTGCCAGCGCCGTGGCCGAGGTCACGCCTGCCTTGAGCAGGTCGCGCCGTGTGATGGGTAGGTTGCGGATCCTGTCCACGTGCCTGCCTCTCGATTGGCGTGATGTATGGGTTGTTTGAACAGCGGGTGCGCGCGGCGCCTCACAGTTCCCCACTAGAAGCGACACCGGGTGAAGGCTGGGTGGACAAATGGTCCGGTGCCCGGGAACTCAACCTGACAGGCGGTTTTTCAGGCTGAGCGCAGCGCGTATCCCATGTAGGAGACCGACAGGTCCGACCCGGCCCTGAGTCTGAGCTTCGAGCCCAGTTCGGCGAAGCTCATCCGCCCGAGTTTGTTGCTGACCAGCGCAGCAAGCGCGGTCAACGGGTTCATCGCGGGCGACAGGCCGGCGAACTCATGCCGCCCCATGCCATGCCGGTCCAGCAGCGCGGTCAACTCATCGGGACGAATGAACTTGTCCCAGACGTGGACATCGCGCGGGATCAGCCGGGTCAGGCGCCAGTCCTGGGCAAGCTTGATCGCGACCAGCTTGCTGCGCAGCGTGCGGTTGATGGTGTCGAAGAAGAACACGCCGCCGGGTCTGAGCACCCGGGAGATTCCGGCCACAACGGCCTCCACGTCGTCGACATGCTCGAGCACGTCGCAGCAGCACACGACATCGAACGAGTGATCGTCGAAAGGCAACGCTTCGGCGCTGCCCTCGCGGTAGTCGATAACCAGCCCCGATCGCCCGGCATGTGCCCGCGCCGCCGCCAGAGTCGGCAGCGAGCGATCCACTCCCGTGACCTGGCAACCCAGCGCAGCGAACGACTCCGAAAGCAGACCGCCGCCACAGCCGACATCGAGCATGCGCAGACCGTCCGGATCGAATGCAAGGCGCTGCACCAGCACCTCGCGGAAGTACTCGAACCGTGGCGGATTGATGGAGGTGCGCAGCAAGGCCATGAAGCCATCCTCTTCCCACCAGGTCGAGGCCACACGGTCGTAGATCGCGTTGTCGATGATCGCCATCAGCGCCCTGCTCCGGTTACACCCCTGGCCTTCGCCTTGGCCGCGCTCTCGCGCTTGAGCGGGCCGCCTACGGGGCAGAACGTGGTCAGGAAGCTGTGCAGGGTGGCCAGCATGTTCTGGTCGGCCAGGCTGTAGTGGACGAACTGTCCTTTCTTCTCGCCGCGGACCAGGCCGGCGTTCTCGAGAATCTTCAGATGCTTGGACAGCGCCGGCTTGCTCATCTCGAAGCGGTCGGCGATCTCCCCGGCGGTCATGGAGGTCTCCGACAGATAGGCCAGGATCTTGCGCCGGGGCGTCGACGCCAGCGCCTCAAAGACGGCATCCACTTTCATAGTTAGTTAGCTATTTAGTTAATTAGTGTGTAATGCACCCCACAACGCGGTTCATTTCCAGCCTCGAAGTCCACTCCAAGGAACGCCCCATGAGCAGCTCGATCGGGAAAGGCAACGTGTGGTTGGTCTACGACGGTGAGTGCCCCGTTTGCAACACCTATTGCAAGTACGCGCGCATCCGTGACGCGGTCGGAGAACTGCACCTTGTCGATGCCCGCAAGCCCAGTCCGCTGATGGACGAAATCACTGCGGCAGGCCTGGACATCGACCAGGGCATGGTCGTCAAGTTCGAGGACGTCCTGTACTACGGTCCCGAGGCGATCCGCATGCTGAGCCTGCTCAGTTCTCCGTCGGGCCTGTTCAATCGCATCAACTACCTGTTCTTCGGCGGCACCCGCCGCGCGGGATTCTTCTATCCTGCCGGCAAGGCCATCCGCAACCTCGTCCTCAAGGTCATGGGGATCGCCTACATCGAGAACCTCAAACCCACCTCGCCGTAGGAAATCGCAATGGCAGCCATCGTCGCCGAAGCCGCGCCGGGCAATGCGGTAACACAATGGTTCGGCGCGGGTTTCGCGCAGCTGCACCCGCTGCTGCAGTCATTGCATCTTCACGGCGGCCGGCTCAGTGGCCAAGCTACCCTGCGATTCGGCTCGGGACTGGCCGGCGTGCTCGGACGCCGCATGGCGCGCCGACTCGGAGTGCCGATACAGGCAGGCCCGCATCGCCTCGAGGTGGAGATCGGCCATGACTGTGGAACGCTGCAGTGGAACCGTTGCTTCGATGGAAGCCACTGGGTTCGCTCCAGCTTCCATCCGAGCGGTCACTGGCCCGATGGCGTATGGCTCGAGAGGACCGGCCCTATCGAACTTGCCCTCGCAGTGGAGGTCGTCGACGGCGGCTGGCATTGGCGGACTGTGTCGCTGCGAGTGCACGGCCTGCCGGTGCCGCGCTGGCTGGTGCCGCGGTCGACGGCCTACAAACACATCGAGCATGATCGCTATCGGTTCCACGTCGGCTTCGGCATGCCGTTACTGGGCGAGGTGTTCTCGTACAGCGGATTGCTGCGCTCCAGCATGGGTACATACTCGGCGTAAGGCGGATTGCTCTCCATCAGCGAATTGAACAGGGACGCTTCCGCCTTGGCACGAGTACTCGCGCACCAGTGACGGCAATACTGAGCCCGTACCGACGCCGGCACGACGGGATTACACTATCGGCCATGTTTTGGCGTCTGCCCTATCGCGTTGCACTGCATCTGCTTCTGGTGGCATTCCTGGCTGTTCCCGGGATCGCTGCCCCAGCACGGGCGGTCGTCGACGCGATGGCAGTGGCCGCGGGCTCGGCAAATGCCGTGGACCACAACGCTCCTTGCGACGCGATGCGTTCACCGTCCGCCGGACAGCCGCCCTGCGATTGCTGCGATTCGCGCACCTGCGACTTCTCAGCGTGCTTGGGCACGGGATGCCTGCCCGAACTGCCCCGCCTGTCCGCCAGCATCCCGCCTGGAGTCGTAGCCACCCCGTGGCGCGGGCCGCCGGTGCTCACTGGCAGGATCGAAACTCCCTTCAGGCCTCCCATCGCCTGACCGCTCCGTAGCAAGAGCGGGCGTATCCGCGCCCTCATGCCGCCTTGCGCGGCATCACGGAGACACACACGTGAACACATTCAAACAGTGGGCAGCTTTCATGCTGCTCGGGCTCCTGCCCTTGGCGGCGGCGGCCAAGCCCATTGCCTTCGCAAAGGGCACGACAGTGATGGTCGAGTACGGCGCCGGCACCATGAATGAGGCGCAGCTGTTCTACGCCCCGCGCTACTGGTACTCGGTGGGCGGCGGCTGGCTCGAACTCAAGAGCGAGGATGACAGCAAGCAACGGCACGTCACTTACCTGCGCGGGAACTTGCTCGCAAAGCGCTGGAACATGCCGGCCGCCCAGGCGAACGTCTTTGTCTGGGGCGGCCTCGGCCGCGCAACAGGCAATGACTTCGACGGCAGCGATCTTGCGCGTAACGCTGGCTTCCAGGCCGACTATGAGACGCGGCGCGTCTATGGCTCGTTCCGGTCGGACCTTCAGGAAAGTGATCACTTCTCGCATCGGATCGACACCCTCCAGCTCGGCTGGGCGCCCTACAAGCACGACTACAACACGCTGGCCACCTGGTTCGTCGTCCAAGGCCGCCGCTATACCGGCGAATTGTTCGATGGCACCGAAACCGCCCTGCTCGTCCGGTTCTTCAAGGGCGGTACCTGGGTAGAGGTCGGCGCCACGACGGACGGCAAGCTACAGGCAATGGCGATGTTCAACTTCTGACGGAGAAGATTCCATGCACCGCTTCAACTCAATCCGATTCAAGTCATTGGTCGCAGCTGCGATGCTGGCCGCTTCCTCGCTGGCATCCGCCGCCACCATCGAAATGGACGTCAACGGGCTGGTGTGCGCGTTCTGCGCGCAGGGCATCGAGAAATCGCTCAAGGCGTTTCCGGCGACGGATGGCGTTTTCGTCAGCCTCGAGCACCGCATCGTCGCCGTGCACCTCAAAGATGGCACCGATATCGACGACGCCGCATTGCGCAAGGCGATCACCGATTCGGGCTACACCGTGGTGGCCATTCGCCGCACCGACGAGCCCCTCGATGCCATTCGCCAACGGGTCAAGGGCCATGACTGACGCGCACGCGCAAGCACCGCTCAAACGCAATCTTGGCGTCACGTTCCTCACCCTGCTCGCCAGCGGCGGCACACTGGTGTGCTGCGTCCTGCCTGCGGTGATGGTCGCGCTGGGGGCCGGCGCGGCACTGGCTGGTCTCGTCACCGCTGTGCCGCAACTGGTCTGGCTCTCCGAGCACAAGACCGGCGTGTTCGGTCTTGCGTCGGCGATGCTCGCACTGTCGGGGGTCATGTTGTGGAGAGCGCGACGAATGCCATGCCCGAGTGACCCCGCGTTGGCCCGTGCCTGCGCGCGGCTGCGCCTGGCCAGTCTCGTGCTGTGGTGGACGGCGCTCGTCTGCATCCTGGCAGGTGCGATATTCGCGTATGTCCTGCCCAACCTGGCCTGACACACGGCGGAAGGACCGCTTCGCCCCTCTGACTTACTGGCGGTAATGAAAAAGGGCCTGCAAGGCAAAAACCTTGCAAGCCCTTGATTTCAATGGTGCCGGAAATAGGAATCGAACCTACGACCTACGCATTACGAATGCGCCGCTCTACCAACTGAGCTATTCCGGCGGGTCTTACGGCCGGGCCCCATTTCTGACCAGGGTCTGGAGCAGATGGGCCGGCTGCGGAAATCTCCGCGAGGCGCGAATTCTAGGCGCTGGGCCGGCTCCTGGTCAATCAATCGGTGGTCAATCGACCAGCTGCAGTCGCAGCTCCTTCGGCAGGGCGAACACCATGTCCTCGGGCTCGCCGTCGAGCTCGCTGACGTGCTGGGCGCCGAGCTCGCGCAGGCGCTCGATCACGCCCCGCACCAGCACCTCGGGCGCCGACGCGCCGGCGGTCACGCCGATGCGCTTGCGGCCCTCCACCCAGGACGGGTTGATCTCGATCGCACCGTCGATCAGGTAGGCCGGCACACCTTCGCGCTCGGCCAGTTCGCGCAGGCGGTTGGAGTTGGAGCTGTTGACCGAGCCCACCACCAGCACCAGGTCGCACTTGGCGGCCAGCTCGCGCACCGCGTCCTGGCGGTTCTGGGTGGCATAGCAGATGTCGTCGTTCTTCGGACCCTGCATGGCCGGATACTTGGTCCGCAGCGCCTCGATCACGCCGCGGGTGTCATCCACCGACAGCGTGGTCTGGGTGGTGTAGGCGACGTTCTGTGGCTGGTCGATCTCCAGCGCAGCAACGTCGTCGTTGTCCTCGACCAGGTAGATGCGGCCCGATCCGGCCTCGCGCTTCCACTGGCCCATCGTGCCCTCGACCTCGGGGTGGCCCTCGTGGCCGATCAGCACCACGTCGCGTCCCGCGCGGCAGTGCCGGGCGACTTCGAGGTGGACCTTGGTCACCAGCGGACAGGTTGCGTCGAAGACCTTCAGGTCGCGCCGCTGCGCTTCCTCGCGCACGGCCTTGGAGACGCCGTGGGCACTGAAAATAACCGTCGCGCCATCGGGCACCTCGTCGAGCTCCTCGACGAAGATCGCGCCACGATGCTTGAGGTCATCGACCACGAAGCGGTTGTGCACGACTTCATGGCGCACGTAGATCGGCGCGCCGAGCGTCTCGATCGCGCGCTTGACGATCTCGATGGCGCGGTCGACGCCGGCGCAGAAACCGCGGGGATTGGCTAGCAGGACATCCATGGCGCCATTGTACTCCGCTGTGTCTGCCGTACTCAGGGCCTGCCCTGCTTCGCCGCCGGCTGCGGTTTACCCGCCAGCAGGCCGAACAGGGCGATACCGATCGCGCCGGCGACGATGGCCGAATCGGCAATGTTGAAAGCCGGCCAATAGTGCTCACGCCAGTGCCACTGGATGAAGTCGACGACGTGGCCGTGCAGCAGCCGGTCGATGACGTTGCCCACGGCGCCGCCGATCACCAGCGAATACGGCAGCGCGCTCTTCCAGTCGCTGCGCGGGGTGCGCGACAGCCACCAGCCGAGCAGGCCGCTGATGCCGGCCGCAAGCACCACGAACACGTACTTCTGCCAGCCGCCGGCGTCGCTCAGGAAGCTGAACGCCGCGCCGGTGTTGTAGGTGCGGTACCAGTTCCAGAAGCCTTCGATCACCGGGATCGCGGTGTACTCGGGAAGCGAGGTGAGCACCCACCACTTGGTCAGCTGGTCGAGCACGATGACCAGCGCCGACAGCAGCAGCCACGGCAGCGCATTGGGACGAACCGGCGCCATCAGAACCACTCCCGGTTTTCGCCGGCGCCGGCGATGTTGAGCACGCAGCGGCCGCACAGCTCCGGATGGTCGGCATCGCTGCCGACGTCTGCGCGGTAGTGCCAGCAGCGCACGCACTTGCTCTTGGTCGTCGGCGTGGCGAGCACGGCGATGTCCTTGATGCCGTCGTCGGCAACCACTTCCACGTCGCCACTGATGAACAGGAAGCGCAGCTCATCGTTGAACTGCGCCAGCCAGTTCTGGTCGGCGACACCGGCGCGCAGCGCGATCTCGGCTTCGAGCGCAGCGCCAATGTCGCCTGCGGCACGCATCGGCTCCAGTGTCCGGCTGACGTCCTCGCGCAGGGCCAGCAGGCGGTCGAAGTCCTGCGGCGACAACGCATCCTCTTCGCCCAGGACGGCCAGGCCGTCGTACCAGGTGGTGAACAGGACGTTGTCCTCGCGCGGGCCATCAGCGGTGACGGCCGGCAGGTGGCGCCACATCTCGTCGGCGGTGAAGGCCAGGATCGGTGCGATCCAGCGCGCGAACGCCTCGGCGATGCGGTACATCGCGCTCTGCGCCGAACGGCGGCCGCGCGAGTCCTCCTGCATCGTGTACAGGCGGTCCTTGGTCACGTCGAGGTAGAGCGAGCCCAGGTCGACGCTGCAGAAGTTCGACAGCGCCTGCACGATCTCGGCAAAGTCGTAGCGCTCGTACGCGCTGGCGATGCGGTCCTGCAGTTCTGCGGCGCGGTGCACGATCCAGCGGTCGAGCGCGACCATGTCGCCGAGAGGGCGCAGGTGCACGGCCGGGTCGAAACCGTTGAGATTGGCCAGCAGGAAACGCGCGGTGTTGCGGATGCGACGGTAGACGTCGGCATTGCGCTTGAGGATGTCGTCTGACACAGACATCTCGTTGCGGTAATCGGTCGAGGCGATCCACAGGCGCAACACGTCGGCGCCCATCGCATTGATGACCTTCTGCGGCTCGACCGTGTTGCCGACCGACTTCGACATCTTCTTGCCCTGCGCATCGACCGCGAAGCCGTGCGTGAGCACTTGTCGGTACGGGGCGACACCGTCCATCGCCACGCCGGTGAGCAGCGAGCTGTGGAACCAGCCGCGGTGCTGATCGGAGCCTTCCAGGTAGAGGTCGGCGGGCTTGCGCAGGCCGTCCTGCGGACGCTGCGCGAGCACGCACTCGTGGCTGACGCCCGAGTCGAACCAGACGTCAAGGATGTCGGTGACTTTCTCGTAGCCGGCGGCATCGTCGCCAAGCAGTTCTTCGGCCGTCATCGCATACCAGGCATCGGCGCCTTCGCGTTCGACGCGGTCGGCGACCTTGCGCATCAGCTCGGACGAGCGCGGATGCGGCTCGCCGGTCTCCTGGTTGAAGAACAGCGCGATCGGCACGCCCCAGTAGCGCTGGCGCGAGATCGTCCAGTCCGGACGGCCTTCGATCATGTTGTAGATGCGCGCCTCGCCCCACTCCGGGACCCAGCTGACCTTGCCGATCTCGGCGAGGCTGTCGCGGCGCAGGCCGGCCTGGTCCATCGAGATGAACCATTGCGGCGTGGCGCGGAACACCACCGGCTTCTTGTGGCGCCAGCAATGCGGGTAGCTGTGGGTGATGCGGTGCGAGGCCAGCAGGTGGCCACTGGCGGCGATCACGTCGAGGATCGGCTGCTCGGCCTTCCAGATGTGCAGGCCAGCCAGCACGGTGCCGTCCGCCGGCGGCGTCGACGGCAGGTACAGTCCGTGCGAATCGACCGGATTGATCTGGGCGGCGGTGTAGCGATCCGTCAGGGCGTACTTGAGCCCGACGGCATAGTCTTCCTGGCCGTGACCCGGTGCGGTGTGGACGATGCCGGTGCCGTCCTCGGCCGAGACATGGTCACCGACCAGCACCGGGATGTCGCGGTCGGCATAGAACGGATGCTGCAGCAGCTGGCTGTCGAGGTCGTTGCCGACCGCGCGGCCGAGCACTTCGACTTCGTCGATGCCATAGCGTGCAAGCGCCTTGCCGACCAGCGCTTCTGCCACCACCAGCAGGCGACGGCCACCGTCGGCGGCACGCGGGCCTTCGACCAGCACGTACTCGAGTTCGGGGCCCACACTCACCGCCAGGCTGGCCGGCAACGTCCACGGCGTGGTGGTCCAGATCGGCATCGCCACGCGCACGCCGTCTTCGACGGTGGCGCCGAACAGCGCGGCCAGCGCCTGCGGGTCGCGTGCGTCGTAGGCAACGTCGATGGCGAACGACTGCTTGTCGGCGTATTCGATCTCGGCCTCGGCCAGCGCCGAACCGCAATCGAAGCACCAGTAGACCGGCTTGGCGCCGCGCACCAGGTGACCGCGCTCAACGATCTTCGCCAGCGAGCGCATGATGTCCGCCTCGTAGCGGAAGTCCATCGTGCGGTACGGATTCTCCCAGTCGCCGAGCACGCCCAGGCGCTTGAAATCGCGGCGCTGCAGGTCGATCTGCTCGGCGGCGAAGTCGCGGCAACGCTGCCGGAACTCGCTGGCATCGAGCTTGTCGCCGACCTTGCCGAACTTCTTCTCGACCTGATGTTCGATCGGCAGCCCGTGGCAGTCCCAGCCGGGCACGTACGGTGCATCAAAGCCGGACAGCAGCTTCGACTTGACCACGATGTCCTTGAGCACCTTGTTGACCGCGTGACCGATGTGGATCACGCCATTGGCGTACGGCGGGCCGTCGTGCAGCACGAAGCTGCGCTCGCGCGTGCCGACCTTCTCGCGGATTCGCTGGTACAGGCCCTCGCCTTCCCAGCGCGCCAGGGTTTCCGGCTCGCGCTTGGGCAGGTCGCCGCGCATCGCGAAATCCGTCGCCGGCAGATGCAGGGTGGCTTTGTACTGGTTCGTGTCGTTATTGGTCACAGCGTGCGCTCAGGCGAAAACTTCTTGCGAAAGGATGGCGCGCGCCTGCTCGGCGTCGCGATGCATCTGCGCGGTCAATGCCGGCAGATCGGAGAACTTCAGTTCGTCACGCAGCTTGGCGACGAATTCCACTTCTATCCGGCGCCCGTACAGGTCGCCGTTGAAATCGAACAGATGCGCTTCCAGCAACGGCTCCACGCCCGCCACGGTGGGGCGCGTGCCCAGGCTCGACACCGACGCACGCGGCTTGTCGCCCACGCCATGCACCCAAGTCGCGTAGATGCCCGACAGTGCCGGCGTCTTGCCGGCGAAGCGCAGGTTGGCGGTCGGGAACCCGAGCGTGCGCCCCAGGCGCTTGCCGGGCACCACGTGGCCGTCGATCGCATAGGGGCGACCAAGCAGCAACGCAGCCGCCTCGAAGTCACCCGAGCGCAGCGCTTCACGGATCTTCGTGCTTGATACGCGCTCGCCATCAAGCAGGAACGGCTGGATCTCTCCGGCCGTGAAGCCGTGTTCGACGCCCATGGCCTGCAACAGCGCGATGTCACCGGCGCGGCCCTTGCCGAAACAGAACTCCGGCCCGACCCAGACTTCGCGCGCCGACAGCCGCCCCATCAGCACGGTCCGGATGAATTCTTCGCCGGACATGCTGCTGAAGCGACGGTCGAAGCGCAGCAGGCCGAGCTGGTCGGCGCCGAGCGCGAACAGCCGCTCGGCCTTCGCATGGGTCAGCAGCAGCCGCGGCGGCGGCGCGGCCGGGGCGAAGAACTCGCGCGGCAGCGGCTCGAAGCTCAGCACCACCGCCTCCACGCCCAACGCGCGGGCACGGGCGACAGTGTGGCGCACCAGCGCCTGATGCCCGAGGTGCAGGCCGTCGAATGCGCCGATGCAGACCACACTGCCGTGCGGGCACCGGGGCCCGCCCTCGACGTCACGAAAAAGCCTGCTCATTGCCATTAAGTATAGCCGGGGCAAGGGATTTCCATGGCCCTCAATGCCCGCGCAGGTCGCGCGGTCGGATGCCCTGCAGCCACAGCGCGGCCGCGTAGGCGATGCCACCGGCGCCGACCAGCACGCCCAGCTTCCACACGCGCTCCCACCACGGCCACTCCGACCACCCCTGCCAACCCCACAGGATGGCCAGCAGCACGGCCGTCATCGCGATGCTGGCCACCGCAATCTGGCGCAGGAATCGGCGCCAGCCCGGTTGCATCTCGTAGACCTTGGCGCGGCTGAGGTACCACCACAGCTGCAGGGCGTTGGTCCAGCCGGCAATGGCGATGGCCAGCGCTAGCAGCGCATGCGCGCCGGGGATGCGACCCAGGGCATCGAGCAGCCCGGTCGACTGCGCCCGCGCCGCGGCACCGACATCAGTCAGGAACAGCAGGCCCATCATCAGCGTGATGGTCATCAGCACGTTCACCGCTACCGACACCACCGCCGACTTCACCGGGGTCTTCGTGTCCTGACGCGAATAGAAGCCCGGTGCCAGCACCTTCACCAGCAGGAACGCCGGCACGGCCGTGGACTGCGCGATCAGGCTCAGCTGCGCCATGCGGGTGTCCTGCGCGCTGAAATGGCCGTGCTGGAACAACGCGGCGATCAGCGGCTTGGCGCACAGCACCAGGCCGATGCAGGCCGGCACGCCGATCATCATGCAAAGGCGGAAGCCCCAGTCCAGGCCGCGCGAGAACCCCTTCGGGTCGGTGTCGGCATGGCGCGCCGACAGGTGCGGCAGGATCACCGTGCCGATCGCAACGCCGAACATGCCCAGCGGGAATTCGAGCAGGCGGTCGGTGTAATACAGCCAGGTCACGCTGCCGCTGATCAGGAACGAGGCCATGATCGTGTTCAACAGCAGGTTCACCTGCGCGACCGAGGAACCGAACAGGGTCGGCACCATCAGCTTCATGATCTTGCGCACGCCGCCGTGGTCGCCACCCCAGCGCGGCCGCGGCAACAGGCCCAGCCGCGCCAGCGACGGCAGCTGGAACACCAGCTGGGCGATGCCGGCGGCGAACACGCCCCAGGCCAGCGCCAGCACCGGCTCGTAACCCCACTCCTTGAGCTGGGGCGCCAGGCACAGCGCGGCCAGGATCATCGAGATGTTCAGCAGCACCGGCGACAGCGCCGGGATCGCGAAGCGCTGGTAGCTGTTGAGGATGCCGCCGACGAACGACGCCAGCGAGATGAACAATGCATACGGGAAGGTGATGCGCAGCATCAACTCGGCGAGGTCGCTCTGGGCGCTGCCGGGCTCGAAGCCGGGCGCGAACAGGCGCATCACCACGGGCGCGAAGATCACCGCCAGCGCGGTGATGACCAGCAGCGCGGCGGTCAGGGTGCCGGCGACCCGGTCGATCAGCTCCTTCACCGCGGCCTCGTCGTGCCTGGCCTTGTACTCGGCCAGGACCGGCACGAAGGCCATCGAGAACGAGCCCTCGGCCGAGAGCCGGCGCATGAAGTTGGGGATCCGGAAGGCCACCACGAAGGCGTCCATGGCCGGGCTGGCCCCGAACACGGCCGCGTAGATCTGGTCCCGCACCAGCCCGGAGACGCGCGAGATGAACGTCATCGCGCTGAAAACGGTTGTAGAGCGCAGCAGGCCCCCACTCATTCGACCTTCCCCCTGCTATTGACCCAACCCACTGAATACTCCATACTTTCCGGTCTGATTTTCCGCAATCTCATTTTTCTCTTACCAGTTTCCAGGAATTCGCCGTGGCAAACATCAAGTCCGCCAAAAAGCGCGCCAAGCAGAC
>DATDBK010000034.1:0-9613 GCA_036524935.1 Lysobacter sp.
CTTGATCCGTATTGATCGGAGCGGGCGAGATTGACGGGGGTGTTTCGACCCTCAAACCTTTCAAAATCATTAACTTAAATCCGTCACGGCACATGCCTGGGGGGCAGAGGGTCGTCGGTTCAAATCCGGCCGTCCCGACCACTAATTGCATGGCTGGGTGCATCGAGCATGGCTCTGCACCCTATTGCCACCGTCGCCCCTGAGGTCGACCATCGTGTGTAACGGGCATCCAGTCGAGCGACCGGACGCCGGATGCGATTTTTTCAGCCTCCGCCGCTTGGCGCAGCTGTCCGTTTGATGGGAAAGTCTGCAAACGATGAGCACTATCGACCACACCCACTCGCGTGCAGACAACTTTCGCCGGAGCTTCCAGGGCCGTCGCCTCAACGACTATCGCGGCCTGCCGATCTATGCCGCGAAGGAACTGCATCCTGCGGCGCATCGCCTGCTGGAAGAAACCGTGCCGACGGGCGTCCGCATCCTCGACGTCGGGGCCGGCTCCGGGGCGCTGTCGCTGCGACTGCAGGATGCGGGCTACCAGATGACTGCGACCGACCTGCTGCCCGAGACCTTTCGGCCCGCGGAAATCCCGTTCGTACGGGCGGACCTCAACGAAGACTTCGCGGCACGGCTACCCGGCCCTTTCGACGCCATCGTCGCGCTCGAGATAATCGAGCACCTGGAGAATCCGCGTCATCTGCTGCGTCAATTGCGAGGCCTGGTGCCCAAAGGCGGTCAGCTCGTGCTGTCGACGCCGAACATCGCCAACCCGGTATCGCAATCCCTGTTCCTGCGGCGTGGACAGCATCAGTGGTTCACCGATTCCGACTACCGCGAGCAGGGCCACATCACCCCGCTAAGTCCATGGACGCTCAGCCAGGCGTTGCATGAGTCGGGTTTCGTCCTGCGCCAGGAGCAGGGCGTTGGCAGCCCCTTCTCACGCGCGCGCAAGCTGGGACTGTCGGTGCATCTCCTCTCGTATGCGCTGGCTGCGATCAGTGGCCTGCCGCGTTCCCGGCGCGGAGAAGTCTGGCTGGTCCGTGCCGAGGCCGTCTGAAGCGCGACTGGGACTGGCCATGGATTCCCGCGCCGCCCAGCTCATCAACGAACTGCAACTGGCCCCGCATCCCGAAGGCGGGCACTTTCGTCGCATGTACGAGTCGGCCATCGCAGTCGAGCAGGATGGCCGCATGCGACCTGCGCTGACCGCAATCCACTTCCTGCTTGCCGGTGGAGAGGTCAGCCAATGGCATCGCGTCGATGCTGACGAAAGCTGGCATTGGCAGGAGGGCGGCGCATTGGAACTTCTGGTGTTCGATCCGGTGGCCGGCGCGCTGGTTTCGACGCTGCTCGACCGGAGCGGGCAGGGGGCGCCGATGCATGTGGTGCCCGCCGGGCACTGGCAGGCCGCACGGCCACTGGGCGCGTACACGCTCGTGGCCTGCACGGTGTCGCCCGGGTTTGTGTGGGAAGGGTTTGAGTTGTTGGCCGAGGGCAGCGACGTGGCAGTGATCCTGGCAAACGTCGGCGGTTTGCCCTTGTAATCGCCCACAAGGAGTGGAAATGCGAACCGGCCTTGCCCCCGCAATGCTTGCACTGTCGATTGCCTTCGCCACCGCCCCTGTCGCGGCGCAGCAGCCGCTGCCTCCTATCCGCGACATGGAAACGCTCGTCGTCAGTGGCATCCAGCCCGGGCCCGGCATGTGGAAGGTCAGCCGCGACGATCACACGCTGTATGTGCTCGGCACACTGTCGCCGCTGCCAAAGCGTATGGAGTGGGAGTCGCGTGACGTCGAGAACGTCATCGCCCAGGCGCAGGAGGTGATCGAGGCGCCCAGCGTGCGGATCGATTCCAACATCGGGATCTTCCAGCGCCTGCTGCTCGCACCGAAGGCGCTCGGCGCCCGCAAGAATCCCAACGGCGAAACCCTGCAACAGGCCGTACCGCCCGACATGTATGCGCGCTGGCAGGTGCTCAAGCGCAAGTACATGGGTAACGACCGTAGCGTCGAGGAGTGGCGGCCGATGCTGGCGGCACTGGAGCTCTACAACGAGGCCATGGACGACATCGGCCTCAAGCAGTACGGCATAGTGTCACCGGTGGTCGAGAAGATGGCCCGCCGACACAAGGTTCCCCTGACGACGACGCGGGTCACCATCGTGATCGAGGACCCGAAGGTCGCGCTGCAGGAATTCCGCGAATCCAAGCTCGACGACGTCGACTGCTTCGGCAAGACCATGCAGCGCCTGGAATCGGACCTGGACATGATGCGCGAGCGTGCAAACGCCTGGGCGGTCGGCGATATCGCGACGCTGAAGTCATTGCCCTATACCGACCAGAACGAAGTCTGCCTTCGCGCGGTGTCGCAGGCGGCGGTGCTGCGCAAGCGCACCGGCGACATCGAGGCGCAGGTGCGTGAGCGCTGGTTGGATGCCGCCGAGCTGGCGCTGAAGAACAACCGGGTCAGCCTGGGAGTGCTGCCGATGCGCGAGCTGCTCAAGCCCGACGGTTACATCTCCCAGCTCCGTGCCAAGGGCTATACCATCGAGGAACCGTAAGGGCCGCGCAGGAACCCGCTTGTTCGCGACCGTGATCGCGAGCAAGCCCCGCTCCTGCAAGCCGGCCGTGTCAGATCGCGGCCGTGCGCGGCGCCAATGGCTGGTTCACCTGCGGCCAGCGCCTGAGCACCGCGGCGCGGATGCCGGCGACGTCCAGCCCCGCTTCTGCCAGCAGCTGCTCGCGGCTGGCGTGGTGCTGGTACTCGTCGGGCAGGCCCAGGTGCAGGATCGGCATGGCGATGCCTTCGGCGGCCAGCAGCTCGGCCACGCCGGAGCCGGCGCCACCCGCCACGACGTTGTCCTCGAGCGTGACGAAGCCTTCGTGGCTGCGTGCGAGCTCGAGGATCAGTGCGCGATCGAGCGGCTTGACGAAGCGCATGTTGACCACGGTCAGCCCGAGTTCGTCGCCGGCCTTCTCCGCCGCCGGCACGATCGCTCCGAAGGCGAGCAGGGCGATACGCGAACCCTGGCGGCGCAACTCGGCCTTGCCGATCGGCAACGTGTCGAGACTGGACTGCACCGCCACGCCAGGACCGGTGCCGCGCGGATAGCGCACCGCGGCCGGGCCCTGGAAGTGGTAACCGGTGCTGAGCATCTGCCGGCACTCGTTCTCGTCCGCCGGCGCCATCACCACCATGTTCGGCACGCAGCGCAGGTAGCTCAGGTCGAGGTTGCCGGCGTGCGTCGCGCCGTCAGGGCCGACCACGCCGCCGCGATCGAGCGCGAACAGCACGTCCAGGTTCTGGATCGCAACGTCGTGCACCAGCTGGTCGTAACCGCGCTGCAGGAACGTCGAATAGATCGCCAGCACCGGCTTGGCGCCTTCGCAGGCCATGCCGGCGGCGAGCGTCACCGCGTGCTGCTCGGCGATGGCCACGTCGAAGTAGCGCTGCGGGTATTCCTTGCTGAAGCGCACCAGGCCCGAGCCTTCGCGCATTGCCGGGGTGATGCCGAGCAGCTTCGGTTCGGCCGCGGCCATGTCGCACAGCCAGTCGCCGAAGACGTCGGTGTAGGTCGGCTTCTTCGCGCCGGGCTTGCTGACGAGGCCGGTCGACGGATCGAACGGACCCACTGCGTGGTAACCGATCTGGTCGCCCTCGGCCAGTTCGTAGCCCTTGCCCTTGGTGGTGATGATGTGGAGCAGCTGCGGACCCTTGAGGGTCTTGAGCGTCTTCATCGCGGCCAGCAGGGCGGGCAGGTCGTGACCGTCGATCGGACCGGTGTAGTGGAAGCCCATTTCCTCGAACAGCGTGGACGGCACGAACATGCCCTTCCAGTGTTCTTCCCAGCGCTTGACGAACTTCGCCGCCGGCTTGTTCTTGTCGCCGAGCAGGCGCTTGCCGCCTTCGCGGATCGCGTTGAGCGTGCGGCTGCCGGTCAGGCGGCCGAGCATCTGGGTCAGTCCGCCGACGTTCTCGGAGATCGACATCTGGTTGTCGTTGAGGACCACCAGCAGATCAGGCTCGACAGAACCGGGCTCCACGCCCATGCCGCCGGCGTGGTTGAGCGCTTCGAACGCCATGCCGGCGGTCATCGCGCCGTCGCCGATCACCGCCACGACCTTGCGCTCGTCGCCCATCTGCTGCAGCGCGATCGCCATGCCCAGCGCGGCCGAGATGCTGGTCGAACTGTGGCCGACGCCGAAGGTGTCGTACTCGCTCTCTTCGCGCTTCGGGAACGGCGCCACGCCATCCTTCTGCTTGACCGTGTGGATGCTGTCGCGGCGACCGGTCAGGATCTTGTGCGGGTAGGTCTGGTGGCCGACGTCCCACACCAGCCGGTCCACTGGCGTCTCGTAGAGCCAGTGCAGGGCGACGGTGAGTTCGATCACACCCAGGCCGGCGCCGAAATGACCGCCGACCAGGGCGACCTGTTCGATCAGGTAGGCGCGCAGTTCGTCGGCGATCGCGGGCAGTTCCTCTTCCGGGAACTGGCGCAGATCGGCGGGAACCTGGATGCGGGAAAGGTGGGGATAGCGCTGCGGGTCGATCATCACGACGTTGTCAGACGGCAAGTTCGCCATTGTCCCGCCCTGGTGGGGGGCGGGCAAGGCGCACCGTTCAGTTTTCGTCGTGGTGCGCTCGCACGAGCCAGCGGCTGGCTCAGCAGTCGGGCTCCTGCGCGAGGCTCAGCGGCCGCGCAGGCGTCCGAACAGACTGCCCGATTTGCTCGCGTCGACCGCCTCGGGCTCGCGCTCGACTTCGGCGAAACCGGTGGCCAGGTTGGCGTTGATGAAGTCGGCGACCTCGGCGACCGACACGCCGCTTGCTTCGGCGATCTCGGGAATCAGGGACGGACCCTTCATCATCACCGTGGCGATGCGGAAGTGCTTGGGGTAGTCGCGCTCGGTCTGCGGCCACTTGACCATCTGGAAGCGACGCTGCGGATCGTACTCGGGTGCCAGGGCGCCCTTGCCGGCCAGCAGGTTGCCGAACCACACCAGGCGCGACAGCGGCATCGCGGCGCCCAGGCGCGCGCTTTCGCTGGCCCAGGTGGCGGCATCGACCGGGATGAAGTCCGCCGACGAGAGCTTGCCTTCGAACAGGGCCGCCAGCGGCTTCAGCGCCGCCGGGCCGTGGTAGCTGCGCTGGTCCATGTCGATCAGCACGACCTCGTCGCCGCGGATGCGCATGCGGCCCTTGAGGCGGTCGTTGGCGAGCCAGTCGAGCAGGGTGTCCGCGGTCGAAGGGGCCGGCTTGGCGGGCGCTGCCACAGGCGCGGCGACAACCACCGCAGCCGGGGCCGGGGCGGCCGGCGGCGGCACCGCTGCGACGCTCGGAGCGGGCGCAGGTGCGGGAGCCGGGGCAGGTGCCGGGGCAGGTGCCGGCACCGGAGCAGGTGCGGGTGCAGGCGCCGCTGCGACTGCCGGCGGCGGGGCCGCGGCTGCCGGAGCCTCATCAAAGGAAACGCCGGCCTGCATGCCGATCTCGCGCAGCAGTGCTCCGACGCTGTTGGCATCGAAGGGGCTGGCGAGGCGGAAGTCGGTCTGGCTGCGCTGGGACACGGTCAGGGCGATCACGCTCTTGCCGGCTGCATGCAGCCTCAGCCAGCTCATCGGGCCATACATGCTGTCCATGTCGACGATGACATAGTCGGCCTGGGTGTCCGGCAACATTTGCCAGCGTCCGCCGAGGCGACCGTTGGCGGCCTGGAAGGCCGCCTGCAGGGCGGTCTCCGTGGCCGGGTCCATGCCCGTCAGACCTAAGGTCAGGCGCATCGTCGCTTCCGTTGAATTGCAATGGTTCGCGAGTGTTGCGGACGCCCTGACAGTCGTCAACGCGCGCAATGCGTCGCAAGTGAGCGTTTTGTGTCAGGTCTGCATTTAGCTGGTCCCGCCAAGTCCGGCAAACCGCGATATGGATCACGGTCCGATTCGACGCGGCCCTCGTGGGAGGGGCTCCAGCCCTGAAATACGACGGGATGACCGTCGGGGCTGAGGACCCATCCCCGAGCTCGCCCCGCCAGGCGCTTACGCCTGCAGGCGTGCGTTCTTGGGCAGCTGGTTGCGCAGGAATGCCATCTGGTCGGCGAGGATGTTGCGGTTCGACAGGATCAGGTGCTCGACCCAGCTCGGCCGGTAGGGGACCGCCAGCAGCGGCATGCTCGCCTGTTGCGGGGTGCGGTTGCCCTTGCGCGAATTGCAGTGGAAGCAGGCGGCGACCACGTTCTCCCAGATGTCGCGGCCGCCCTTCGATACCGGCATCACATGATCGCGCGTGAGGTGCGGCCGGCTGAAGTCGTGACCGCAGTACATGCACAGGTAACCGTCGCGCGCGAACAGCGCGGCGTTGGTGAGTGCCGGGGTCGGATCAAGCGCATGCGTGCGGGCATGACTGCGCGCGGCGACGATCGGATGCAGTTCGATGACGCTCTGCTCGCCGCTGAGCCGGCTGATGCCGCCGTGCACCTGCAGGCATGGATCGCCGAGTGTCCAGGCGACAGCGCCACGCACGTAAAGGCAGGTCGCATCCTGCCAGCTCATCCAGTCGAGGACCCGCCCATGCGCATCAAGTGAGAGCAGTCGGACGGAGTTGAGCCGGTCGAGTGCGGGGCGCGGGGCGAAGAGGGGTGTGTCCGGACCCAGATCGGTTCCGGTTCTGACCAAGCGAAGCGTTGCTCTGTCGGTCTCCATATGGGAAACCAGCTTATACGCCTTTGTTTACATTTTGTGTACCTGTCGCCCGACCGCGGCTGGTTCTGCGGCGATGACTGCGGCCGGGGAAGGCCGCAGTCGACGATCGCCGATCAGACAAGCTCGACGTCAGGCGGCGTCCACATCCAGCTCCGGCAGGCCGGCCGCGCCGCTTTCGATCGCGGCAGCATGGGCGAGCGTGCGCGGCAGGATGCGGGCGAAATAGAAGCGTGCGGTGGCGCGCTTGTCATCCTTGAATGCCTGCGACTGCGCAGACGCATCGGCAACGGCGACGCTGCGTGCCCACCAGTAGGCCAGCACGACGTAGCCCGAGTACATCAGGTAGTCGTACGCCGCCGCGCCGATCTCTTCTGGATTGGTGGCGGCGCTCTTGCCCACTGCCATCGTCAGTTGCTGCCACTGCGCTGCCTTCTCGCGCAGCGGCGCGATGAAGTCGGCGAGCGAAGCGTCGTTGTCATGCGCATCGCAGAACGCCGCGACCTGGCCGAGGAACACCTTCAGCCCGGCACCCTGCAACTGCATGATCTTGCGACCCAGCAGGTCGAGTGCCTGGATGCCGGTGGTGCCTTCGTACAACGTGGTGATGCGCGCATCGCGTGCCAGCTGCTCCATGCCGTGCTCGGCGATGTAGCCGTGGCCACCGAAGCATTGCAGGGCGTTGTACGTGCACTCGACGCCCCATTCGGTCAGGCACGCCTTGACGATGGGTGTGATGAAACCAACCAGGTCATCGGCCTGCTTGCGCTCGGCGTGATCAGGAGCGTGGTGGGCGATGTCGACCTGCAGCGCGGCGTCGTAACCCATGACACGGCCACCTTCGACCAGCGCCTTGCAGGTCAGCAGCATCCGTCGCACATCCGGATGGACGATGATCGGATCGGCCGGTTTCGCCGGGAACATCGCACCCGCCGGCGCACGCATCTGCAGCCGCTCGCGCGAATAACGCAGGGCGTTCTGCAAGGCGCGGTCGGACAGGCCCAGGCCCTGCAGGCCAACGGCGAGGCGTGCGGTGTTCATCATCGTGAACATCGCCGCCAGGCCCTTGTGCGGATGGCCGATCAGGTAACCCTCGGCGCCGTCGAAATTGAGCACGCAGGTGGCCGAGGCGTGGATGCCCATCTTGTGTTCGAGGCTGCCGCAGCGCACGGCATTGGCGTCGCCGACGTTGCCGTCGCGATCGACACGGCGCTTGGGCACGACGAACAGCGAAATGCCCTTGCTTCCCGCCGGTGCATCCGGCAGGCGGGCCAGCACCAGGTGGACGATGTTGTCGGTGAAGTCGTGCTCGCCAGCGGTGATGAAGATCTTGGTGCCGGTGATCGTATAGCTGCCGTCGGCCTGCGGTTCGGCGCGGGTCTTGAGCAGTCCCAGGTCGGTGCCGCAGTGCGGCTCGGTCAGGCACATCGTGCCCGTCCAGCGACCTTCGACCAGCGGCTTGAGGAAGGCTTCCTGCTGCCATGCTTCGCCATGGTGCAGCAGCGCCTCGGTGGCGCCGTGCGAGAGCAGCGGGAAGTTACCCCAGGCCAGATTGGCCGCGTCGATCATTTCCTTCAGCGGCACGCCGGCGGCATGCGGCATGCCCTGGCCGCCGAACTCGGCAGGCGAGGTCAGTCCAGACCAGCCACCGTCGACGAACTGCGCGTATGCCTGCTTGAAGCCGGGCGGCGTGGTGACCGCGCCCGTGGCCACATCGAGCTTGCAACCTTCGCGGTCACCGATGCCGTTGAGCGGTGCGAGCACGGTCTCGGTGAAGCGGGCGGCTTCGTCGAGCACGGCATCGAGCACGTCGCGGGTGGCGTCGTTGAATCCCATGCGCTGGAACTGTGCTTCGGCGCCGAGGAGGTCGAACAGGACGAAGCGCATGTCGGCTAGCGGGGCGTGGTAACTGCTCATCGGAATCTCGTCAGTGGGAGCGGAGGTGATCCGGGCGCGTGTCGCGCAGCGGCCTCACCGGGAATCGGGATGAATCAGCGCAGTACACCGGGCAGCCCGGGCGCCGGGCTCAGCGCGCTGCTGCGCTCGACTTCGAAGCTGCGCAACTTGCCCTGGTCGGGCGTGGCATCGATGTGGCCGCGAAGTTCGTACGCCAGGCTGCGACCCGCGGCGAGGGCATCGGCGGCGGCAAGTTTGGCCGCGGCCTGCGGGGTCACGGTCACGGTGATCACGTCGGCAGATTCGGGGCCGATCGAAAGCCCGGGCTGCGCACGCAGGTTGCCGGCGGGCGTGTCGGCGACCTGCAGGGCGAGGTCGATCGAATCAAAGCGCATCGGGATGCTGCTGAAGTTCTCGATGCGCAGCTCGGCCGACCAGCTGCCATCGGCGCGGACGGTCAGCTGCTGGATGCGGGCGGAGGGCTCGGAAACGCGACGGACCGGGCCACTGTTGCAACCGGCCAGCATCAGTGCCGCCAGCAGGGACAGCAGCAGCGCCATGCCGCTCCAGCGTTTCCAGATCGCCTCGTGCTTCATGCCGCCGCTCCAGCTGATGGGACGGCGAGCATACTACGGCGCATGGCGGCGGCCGGAGGGTGCTCTGGCGGGAGGGCCGTCAGCTTGTGGCGGGCGCCACGGCCTGCGCGATCAGGGCGAGGAGGGCAACCGCGCCCCAGACGGCGAGGTAGCGAAGCACCGCGCGACGTGCACGAACGCTCCGCGACTGGCGCGAGGCGCTATGGGGTATGCGGATCCGGGCGAGCGAACGCTCGCTGGCAGTGGTCGTGGCCATGGGAAGCACGTTTCCGTGAGGTACGACGTAGGGGCAGCGATTGTGTACCAGCAAAGCTGAAGGAACCCCGGCCCAGCTAATCACCTGCTCAAGGTGACGGTCATCTTTCCATTGCTGAGCGGCGTCCGTGCTGTCGCATAAACCGGGCTGCCGGGGCCTGACCAGAATCGCGCCTGA
>DATDBK010000035.1:0-4816 GCA_036524935.1 Lysobacter sp.
CGCACCAGGCGCCGCGCCGGGACGGCGCACGGCCAGTATCAGGCACAGCAGCAAGGCAGGCACGCCGATCAGGGCCGTACCCACGAAGAATAGCGAATAGGCGTCGAGCAAACTGCGCCCCACTTCCAGATGCTCGACAGCGACTCCGGAAAGGCCCTTGAGGACCTTGCCCGGCAGCGCGTAGAACGAGCTCAGCAACGCGTACTGGGTGGCCGTGTAGCCGACATTGGTCAGGCTCGACATGTAGCCGATCAGGGCCACGCCGGCAAAGCCGCTGCAGAAGTTGTCGACCGCCATCGCTGCGGTGAACACGCCCGAATCGGCGCCATGGTGGGCGAGGTAGGCGAAGGCGAGGTTCGAGGCCGGGCCGAGCACGGCACCGGCCAGCAGGGTCGGAATGAAGCCGAAGCGGATCGCCGACAGGCCGGCGGCGGCGATGCCGACGATGGTGGCCACCAGGCCGAAGGAGCCGCGCACGGCCCCGACGGTTTCCTTGTCGATGCCGAGGTCTGCGTAGAACGGGTTGGCCATCGGCCCCAGCACGAAGTCCGGCAGACGGTACAGGCTGATCGCCAGCAGCATCAGCAGCGCCCAGCTGCCGTGGTCGCGGAAGAACACCACGAACGGGCCGAGCACGGCGTCAAACAGGCCGCGCGCGGTGAACAGCGCAGGATGCGGTGTCGCCGCTGCCAGCGCGCTTGCCGCCGGCTCCCGCGCCACCATCACCGCAACGATGCCGACGCCCATCAGCGCCGCCATCAGCTGGTACGACATCGACCAGCCGACGTGTGCGGCGAAGATGAGGATCAGCGCATCGGTGACCAGCAGCGCGCCGCGGTAACCCAGTGCGGAACTCGATGTGAGCAACCCCTGCTGTTCGTTGCTGTCGGCGATCTCGATGCGCCAGGCATCGATGACGATGTCCTGGGTGGCCGACGCGAACGCCACCACCAGTGCCAGCACGCCGAACACGACCAGCTGGTCGAGGACGAATCCAGCCAGCACCAGCTGGCCCTCCTGCGGCTGCACCAGCGCCATGCCGGCGAGGGCCGCAGCCACCACCAGCTGCGACAGCAGCATCCATCCGCGGCGCCGGCCCAGCCAGCGTCCGAGCACCGGCGCGTCGAGCTTGTCGACCAGCGGCGCCCACAGGAACTTCAGCGAGTAGGCCAGACCGACCCACGACAGGAAGCCGATGGTCGACAGCTCGATGCCGTTCTCGCGCATCCAGAAGCCGAGGGTGTTGCCGACCAGATAGATCGGGATGCCGGAGCTGAAGCCCAGCAGCAGCATCACCAGCACCTTGGGCTGGCTCAGGTTGGCCAGCACCAGCTGCCAACCCTTGCGCGCCGGCTTGGCGGCGACCGCGACGTCAGAGCTCATAGTCGACCGTGAAAGGGGCGTGGTCGGAAAAGCGCGGGTCGCGCGCGATCGAACAGGCCTTCAGGCGTTCGCGCAAAGACGGCGTCGCCAGCTGGTAGTCGATGCGCCAACCGACGTTGTTGGCGCGGGCGGCGCCGCGATTGCTCCACCAGGTGTAGTCCTGGCCATCGGTATGCAGCGCGCGATAGGTGTCGACCCAACCGCTGTCGTCCGCGCACACGCCGTTGAGCCACTCTCGCTCTGGCGGCAGGCAGCCGGAGTTTTTCTGGTTGCTGGTCCAGTTCTTGATGTCCAGGCGCGAGCGGACGATGTTCCAGTCACCGCACAGGACGTAGTCGCGGCCGCTGGCGAGCCATTCGTCCAGGCGCGGCTTGAGCCAGTCCATGACCTCGAACTTGAAGCCCTGGCGTTCCTCGCCCGACGAGCCGGACGGGATGTAGAACGAAACGACGCTGAGATTGCCGAAGCGCGCCTCGATGTAGCGGCCTTCGTCGTCGAACGGCGCCCAGCCCATGGCGGTGCGCACTTCGTCGGGCTCGCGCCGGCTGTAGATCGCCACGCCGCTGTAGCCCTTCTTGGTGCTGGCATCCTTGAACCAGGCGCGATAGCCGTCGGGGCGGAATTCCGCCTTCAGGCCGTCGGCATCACCGAGCTGGTGCTCCTGCGCCTTGGTTTCCTGAACGCACAACACGTCGGCATCCTGGGACCGGAACCAGTCGAAGAAACCCTTGTTGGCGGCCGAACGCAGGCCATTGGCGTTGAAGCTGATGATGCGCATGCGCACTCCATGACGGTGTGCGGCGATCATAGCCCGGACGCGGCAGGCAGGGCCTATCATTCCCGCCATGTCCCCCGCCATGTCCGACGCCGCTTTGATCGCAGCCGACACCCGCGTGCGCGTGGCCGCCGTCGACGACGAAGCCACTGCCCAGGCAGTGCGTGGCCTGCGCGTGGGCGAGGACCAGTACCGCTACGTCGGCGACACCGCGTTCAACCTCGGCGACAGCCTGCGCGACCCGATGAGCGAGGCAATGGCGGTGTTCTCCGGCGACACGGTGGTCGGCTTCTATCGCCTCGATTTCGCCCCCAATGCCGTCGCCGGCCGGCCGATGCACGCCCCCAGTGTCGGCCTGCGCGCGTTCGTGATCGACCAGAGCTGGCAGGGTCGCGGTCTCGGCACGCGGGCAATGCTGGCCTGCTGCGCTGATGTGCGCCGGCGCCACGCCGATCGCGCCCTGCTGGTACTGACAGTCAACTGCAACAACCACGCCGCGATCGCCGCCTACCGCAAGGCCGGATGCATCGACACCGGCGAGCTGCACCACGGCGGCAGCGCCGGGCCGCAGCACCTGATGCTCATTCCTCTCCATCCGTGACCGCCTCTTCCATGACCGACCACCGCACCCGCTTCCTGCAGCTCGCCCTGCGCGCCGACGCCCTGCGCTTCGGCGAATTCACCCTCAAGTCCGGTCGCCAGAGCCCGTACTTCTTCAACGCCGGCCGCTTCGACTCGGGCACCGCGCTGGCCGAGCTGGCTGCCTGTTACGCCGACGCGATCGACAGCCACGGGGTTGGATTCGACCTGTTGTTCGGGCCCGCCTACAAGGGCATTCCGCTGGCGACGGCACTGGCCTGCGAGTACGCGCGCCGCGGCCGTGACTTGCCCTTGGCGTTCAACCGCAAGGAAGCCAAGACCCACGGCGAGGGCGGCAGCCTGATCGGCGCGCCGCTGCAGGGTCGCAAGGTTTTGATCGTCGATGATGTGATCACCGCCGGCACCGCGATCCGCGAAGCCCTGTCGATCATCCGCGACGCCGGCGGTGAACCGGCCGGGATAGTGATAGCGCTCGATCGCCAGGAGGCCGTGGACCCTGCCACTTCCCGACGCTCCGCGGCACAAACGGTCGCAGTCGACCAGGGCCTGCCGGTGATCGCAGTGGCCAGCCTGTCCGACCTGCTGGCCTATGCCGGCGGCGATGCCGGGCTCTCCGGCCAGCGCGAGCGCCTGCTGGCTTACCGCGACGCGTATGGCAGCGAGGCATCGGCCTGATCCCGGGTCGATGGCGTGAGTCTTGCATGCGCTTGTGAATAACATTGCCGCCAGCAAGCCCCCCCCCATGAACAAGACGCTCCCCCTGCTCGCCTGCACCCTGCTGATCGCCGCGACGGGATCGGCGCTGGCGCAGAAGGCTCCGACCAAGAAGCTGTACTGCTGGAACGAGAACGGCGCCAAGGTCTGCGGCGACGCGCTGCCGCCGCACGCGGTGGACAGCGCGCGCACCGAGTTCAATGCGACGAGTGGCCGCACCACCGGCAAGCTGGACCGCGCATTGACCGACGAAGAGCGCGTCGCCGCGGCCGTGCAGGCCAAGGCCGACCAGGAGGCGAAGGCGGCGGCCGAAGTGGCGGCCCGACGCGACCGCGCCATGGCCGAGTCCTATGCCACCGAGGATGACCTGCGCCGCGCCTTCGGCGAGCGCATCGGCGTGATGGACGAGACCATCAAGGCTTCGCGGCTGGGCGTGGAGGGCCGTCGCCAGAGTCTGATCAGCCTGCTCGGACGGGCCGGCGAGAACGAACTGTCGGGCAAGCCGGTACCGAAGAAGGCCAGCGACAACATCCAGACCCAGCATGAGCTGCTGCTGCGGCAGCGGACGATGCTGGCCGCCCAGCTTGCCGAGCGCGAACTGATCGACGAGGACCTGGCCGCGGCGCTCGAGCGCTATCACGCCATGAAGAAGAACTGAGCCGACCCGGCTCCTGAAACAGGCACCGCGACGCGGTGCCACAAGCCCTCTCCCGCAGGCGGGAAAGGGCTCCGGAAGATCCTCAGAACGGCAGCACGAGGTCCGGCTTCAACGCCAGCAACTGGCTGCGGAAGTCGGCCTTGATCCGCGTCAGTGCTTCCACACTGTCGGCATCGAAGCGCATCACCAGCACCGGGGTGGTGTTGGACGCACGCACCAGCCCCCAACCATCGGCGTAGTCGACACGCAGGCCGTCGATGGTCGACAGGCGCGCGCCTTCGAAGCGGGCCTCGTCGCGGAAACGGTCGACGAAGGTGTGCGGGTCGCCGTCGGGTGCGTCGACTTTGATCTCCGGCGTCGACACGCCGTTGGGTAGCGCGTTGAGCGTCTCGCTCGGGCTGCGCGGCTGTGCGGCCAGGATCTCCAGCAGGCGGGCGGCGGCATAGATGCCGTCGTCGAAGCCGTACCAGCGCTCCTTGAAGAAGAAGTGGCCGCTCATCTCGCCGGCCAGCTCGGCGTCGGTTTCGCGCATCTTGGACTTGATCAGCGAATGGCCCGTCTTCCACATCAGCGGACTGCCGCCGTGGCGCAGGATGTGGCCCGGCAGGCGCCCGGTGCACTTCACGTCGAAGATGATCTGCGCGCCCGGGTTGCGGTCGAGCACGTCCGCCGCGAACAGCATCAAC
>DATDBK010000036.1:0-2767 GCA_036524935.1 Lysobacter sp.
AGCGCTGCTGCGCGCCGCCGAGCGCGACGCGGAAGCCGGTCATCACCTCGTCGAAGATCAGTACGGTGCCGTGCTTCGTGCACAGCTCGCGCAGATGCTGGAGATAGCCATCGCGCGGCAGGATGCAGTTGGCGTTGCCCATGATCGGTTCGATGATGAGCCCGGCGATTTCATTGCCGGCGTCGTTGAACAGTCGCGTCGCCGCGTCGAAGTCGTTGTAGGGAAGCGTCAGCGTCAGGTCCGCCAGCGCAGCCGGCACACCAGGCGAGTTCGGCAGGCCCAGCGTCATCACGCCGCTGCCGGCCTTGACCAGGAAACTGTCGCCGTGGCCGTGGTAACAGCCCTCGAACTTGACGATGCGGTTGCGGCCGGTGGCGCCGCGCGCGACGCGGATCGCCGACAGCGTCGCCTCGGTGCCCGAGTTGACCATGCGTACCATCTCGCAGCTCGGCACGATCGCGGTGATCGCCTCGGCCATCGTCACTTCAAGCGCATTGGGCACGCCAAAGCTGAGGCCGTCGCGCATGGTCTTCTCGACCGCGGCCAGCACCTTGGGATGGGCGTGGCCGGCGATCATCGGCCCCCACGAACCGACGTAATCGATGTAGCGGTTGCCATCGACGTCCTGCAGGTAGGCACCTTCCGCGCGCTGGGCGAAGAACGGTTCGCCGCCGACCGATTTGAACGCGCGCACCGGTGAATTGACGCCGCCGGGGATCAGTTCGAGGGCGCGGGTGAACAGCTCATGCGATTGCGAATGATTCATGGAAGACTCGTTTGACCCCCTCTCCCGCTTGCGGGAGAGGGCTGGGGTGAGGGCGGATCGAAGCAGTGCAGATATCGCCGCACGGCCGACGCAGGATCGGCGGCATCGAAGACGCCGCTGATGACGGCGAGGAGGTCGGCGCCTGCTTCGACCAGGGGACGGGCATTGTCCGGCGTGATGCCGCCGATCGCCACTCGCGGCAGGCCCAGTCGCGCGGAGTCGCGCAGCAGGTCCAGGCCGGCGCGGCGGGCATTGGGCTTGGTTGGCGAAGGAAAGAACGCGCCGAAAGCGATGTAGTCCGCGCCGGCTGCAGCAGCCTGCTCGGCCAAGGTCAGGTCCGCATAGCAGGAAGCGCCCAGGATCGCGCCGGGAAGCGCGGCGCGGGCCGCGGCAAGCTCGCCGTCGTCCTCGCCCAGGTGGGCGCCATCTGCGCCGATGTCCGCCGCCAGGCGCCAGTCGTCGTTGACGATCAGGGCGACGCCGTGGCGCCGGCACAGCGGCAGCAGCTCGCGCGCCTGATGCCCGCGCAGGGCCGCATCCGCGGACTTGTTGCGGTACTGGAGCCAGGTGGTTCCTGCGGCCAGCGCGATCTCGACCCGTGCCAGCAGGCGCGCGGTGTCGTTGTCGTCAGGGGTGATGGCGTAGAGGCCAGTCGGCGGGGCATGCCGCGGGACATGCCTCGGGACGTGCCTTGAATTGGACGGATTCATCCTGGAAGCTTCCGTGGGCGCGGGCGCAGTGGGACAATGCGCATTCCGCAATCCCAGCATTATCTGCCCAATCCCCCATGTCCGAGATCGCCGCCGCCACCACTTACCGCACCTGGATGTGCGTCGTCTGCGGCTTCATCTACGACGAGGCCCAGGGCCTGCCGGAAGAGGGCATCGCGCCCGGCACGCGCTGGGAAGACGTGCCGGACACCTGGACGTGCCCGGATTGCGGCGTGACCAAGGACGATTTCGAGATGATGGTGCTCTGACCGCTGTCGCGGTCGGGAATCCTCAGGGCGTGCCCAGTCCAGGCCCGAACTTCAGTTCGGCGCCGTCCTTGAGCCCCAGTTTGGCCGCCTCGCCGGCATTGAGCTCCAGGACGTAGCGCGCCGGCACATTGCTCGGGTAGGGCGGGCAGCCGTCGCCGAGCGAGCACGGCGGCGTATCGCGCCGCTGCGACACCAGCTTTCGGGCACTGTCGAAATACAGGATATCCAGCGGAATCCGGGTGTTCTTCATCCAGTACGCGAGCGGCTGCTGCTCTTCATGGATGAACAACATGCCGTGGTCGGCCGCCATTTCGTCGCGGAACATCAGGCCGCGGGCGCGTTCGGCGTCATCGTCGGCCACTTCCACCGCAAAGCGCTGCCCGCCCAGCTCGACCCAGGGGCCGGAACCCATGGCGCAACCGGACAACGCAAGGCCGCAGCAGGCGAGCAGTAGGCGGGGCACGAACATGGTGAAGCTCCTTTGAGCAATGATCCGGGGCCGTTGCGGCCGTGCGCGACGAAACATCGTGCAGCGATGAATGCGAGTCAAGCGGAATCCTCTGATTCCTGTGAGGCGGATGACGCCGCGGCGTCCAGTTGTGCTGCCCCGCGATGCGCCACTGTCCTGTCATTCCCGCGAAGGCGGGAATCCATGGACGTTGCACCGCTATGGAGGGCAGTTTCCCGGCCCGAACGTGCTCGTTCGGCAAAGTTGTAAAAAAACTTCAACAACCCCCTTCCAAATCCCGTTGTGCGTGTGCACAATGCGCGCCCCGCCACGGTGAAGTTGAACGCGGCGGGACGCGGAAAAGACGGTGTGGAGCGGGGCGGTTGACGGTTCCCGGACATGCTGTAAGATGCGCGGCCCGGTGGTCCTGGGGCGGTCCGAAAGGACGCTGAACGGGCCTACGGGGAGCGAAAAAAGATCTCGGCACGGTGTTGACGGAATCGAAATTCGCTGTAAGATAGTCGGCTCCCTCGGGCACTTAGGTGCGGCGGGGTGAGACGGGAAAGGCGCTGAG
>DATDBK010000037.1:0-6930 GCA_036524935.1 Lysobacter sp.
CGGATCTTGTCGCGCTTGGAAGCCATGGTTCGATCCTCCTCAGATCTTTTCGCCGCGGGCGCGCAGGTCGGCGAGAATGGCGTCGATGCCATTCTTGTCGATGGTGCGCAGGGCGGCACTGGAAACACGCAGCTTCACCCAACGGTTCTCGGAAGCGACCCAAAAGCGGCGCTCATGGAGATTCGGGAGAAAGCGGCGGCGGGTCTTGTTCATGGCATGCGAGACGTTGTTGCCAGTCGTCGTTCGCTTACCGGTTACTTGGCATACACGGGCCATACGCACCTCGAAAGGTAATGGTGCTTCCCTTGGCCAGGGAGGCGGCGGCCCCTCCGCTGTCACGCCGGGGCGTGGGCGGTGCGCGATACGGGTAAGGAATTCTCGCTGCACGAGGCGGGCCGGAATCGCGCTTCCGGGATCCGCCCGGTCAAGCCCCTAAAGGCCAGCCGGACGCAGCGAGCCGCGCATTATGCCCGGGAAAAGCAGGCCGGGCAAGTAGTTATCCACAAGCTGGGCCGGGCCGCTGCCGCCCAGCCTTACGCACGACCGCGGGCAATCAGCCCGCTTTCGCCGTCTTCTCCGCCGATCTGGCGATGAACGCACGGACCTGCGCTTCCAGCACCGGCAACGGCACCGAGCCCTCGCTGAGCAGGGCGTCGTGGAAGGCCTTGATGTCGAACCTGGCGCCCAGCGCCTTCTCGGCCTCGGCGCGCAGGCGGACGATGGTGATCTCGCCGAGCTTGTAGCTCAGCGCCTGGCCCGGCCAGGAGATGTAACGGTCGACCTCGGTGGTCACCTCGTGCTCGCTCAGGGCGGTGCGGTCGCGCAGGTAGGCCAGGGCCTGGTCGCGGGTCCAGCCCTTCTGGTGGATGCCGGTATCGATGACCAGGCGGCAGGCGCGCCACATCTCGTAGGTCAGGCGGCCGAAGTCCTCGTAGGGCGTCTCGTAGATGCCCATTTCCTTGCCGAGCTTCTCGCTGTACAGGCCCCAGCCCTCGCCATAGGCGGAGATGTAGGTCTCGCGGCGGAAGGCCGGCAGGTCGCCCTGTTCCTTGGCCAGCGAGCCCTGCAGGGCGTGGCCCGGAGACGACTCGTGCAGGGTCAGCGCCGGCAGGTTGTAGAGCGGGCGCGAGGGCAGGTCGTAGGTGTTGAGCCAGTAGGTACCGGCGCCGCCGCGGCCGCTGGTCCAGAACGGCGCGATGTCGGCCGGAACCGGCACGATCGTGAAGCGGCCGCGCGGGAGGGTGCCGATGAACTTGCCGATCTCGCCATCGACGCGCTTGGAAATCCATGCGGCGCGATCGAGCAGGGCCTGCGGCGTGGCTGCGTAGAACTGCTTGTCGGTGCGGAGGAAGCGCAGGAACGCCGCGAACGTGTCCTCCTGGGGCGGACCCTTGAACCCGACCTGCTGGATGATCGTCTGCATCTCCGCCTGGATGCGCGCGACCTCCTCCAGGCCGATCTGGTGGATCTGCTCGGGGTCGAGCTCGAGCGTGGTGTATTCACGGATCTGCTGGCGGTAGTACGCCTCGCCATCGGGCATCTGCGAGGCACCGAGGGTGGTCCGCGCCTGTGGCACGTACTCCTCGCGGAAGAAGGTCAGCAGCTTCCCGTAGGCCGGGACCATGCGGCCGCGGATCGCGGCGACGCCGTCGGCGCGCAGGCGCGCCTGCTCTTCGGCCGGGATGGTCGCCGGCATGCGCTTGAACGGCTCGTAGAAGTTCGACTGCAGCGGGTCCTTGTCGTCAGCCACGGCGGCGATCGAGACGTCGCGGCCGTCCAGCACCGCGCGCGGCACGCTGAAACCGCGCGCCAGGCCGGCACGCATGTTGACGATCTGCTGGTCGAAGTAGCGCGGCACGTCGGCCAGGCGGTCGATGTAGGCGCGGTAGTCCTGCGAAGTGCGCAGCGGGCGCCGGGTCATGAAGCCCAGGTTCGACCAGAACGAGGAGTCCGAGTTGAACGGCATCTCGTAGCCGCGCAGGCGCACGTCGGCGGCGAGGTTCTCGACCTGGGCCTTGTAGACGGCGAAGTTGATGCGGTTCTGCGGGCTCAGCCTGGCCGTGTCGACGCCGTCGAGGCGCTTGAGCACGTCCTCCCAGACCTTCAGGCGGGCGTTCTGGCTGGCGGCGTCCACCGACGGCAGCTGGTGGCTGTTGGCCGAGCTGTCGTTGTCCTCGTCAGCGGCGCCGGTCTGTTCCTGGCGCCACTTCCATTCCTGGTTGTAGATGGCTTCGAACTTCGTATCGGCGGCGCCGGCATGGGCTGCGAGGGAGGCGAGCGCGAGGTGGCCACAGAGCAGGGCCGCGAACAGTGGTTTCACAGGAGGGACCGGTGGTGGCACGAAGCGCCGATCTTCGCATTCCCGGGGGGCCTCGCGCTAGTGGCTCCCCCGGTCCCGGTGCCAGCCGCGGTGCTTGATGTCCAGATACAGGCTGTAGGCGGCGGTAAAGGCCGGGAACAGGTTCTGGATCACGCCGACCGAGTCCTGCTTCTGCGAGAACACGAAGTAGCTCAGCGTCATCACGCTCCCGACCAGGCTCATGTACCAGAACAGCCGTGGGATCACCGGCTTGCCGTGCCTGCGTGAGGCCACGAACTGCACCAGCCAGCGGCCGCCGAACATCAGCGCGCCGGTCAGGCCGATGATCTTCCACGGCGACATGTGCAGCCCGGTCCATTCCAGCCAGACGATGGGGTGGTTCATGAAGTCGTATTCCATCGGCGTGTCCGCTGGTGGGGGTGGAGGCAGTGACGCTCAGCTCAGCTCACGCACGGCGGTGACCTTGCCGCGCTTGATCAGCCAGGCCACGCCGCGCAGGTCGCTGATGCCGACCAGGGCACGGTTGAAATTGTTGTACTTCGACACGCCGGCCGACCGCGGGCGGTGGTTCACCGGCACGCTCACCGTCTTCCAGCCCGCGCGCTGCATCAGCGCCGGCAGGTAGCGGTGCATGTGGTCGAAGTAGGGCAGCTCGAGGAACGCGGCGCGTTCGAACAGCTTGATGCCGCAGCCGGTGTCGGGGGTGTCATCGCGCAGCATCCGAGAGCGGATCGCGTTCGCCCAGCGCGAGGCCCAGCGCTTGCTGCCGCTGTCCTGGCGATTGACCCGCCAGCCTGCGAACAGCTTGATGCCCTGGCCGGTGGCGGCGTCGTCGCGCTTGTCGAGCAGCTTGGGAATGTCGGCCGGGTCGTTCTGGCCGTCGCCGTCGAGCGTGGCGATCCACTCGCCGCGTGCGGCCTTGACGCCGTTGCGCACGGCGGTGCTTTGCCCGCTTTGGCTCACGTGATGGATCACGCGCAGCTCCGGCACCTCGGCCTTGAGCGCCTGCAGCACCTGCAGCGTGTCGTCGCGCGAATGATCGTCGATGTAGACGATCTCGAAGGCGGTCCTGCCGCGCAGCGCAGCGGTGATTTCGTGCACCAGTGGCGCGACGTTGTCACGCTCGTTGAACACCGGCACGACGACGGAGAGTTGCGGGTTGGGAGCGTTCATGCGCGAAGTCAGGCCTTGTCGCCGAAATAGGTGCGGCACCAGTCGACCACCTTCGGCAATCCGATCTCGATCGGCGTGGCCGGTTCGAAACCGAACGCGGCCTGCGCACGTGAGGTGTCGGCCATGGTCTCGACCATGTCGCCGGGCTGCATCGGCTTGTAGACCCTGGTGGCCTGCGTCCCGGCGGCGGCTTCGATGACCTGGATGAAGCGCTCCAGCTCTACCGGCGTGTGGTTGCCCAGGTTGAACACCCGGTGCGGTGCGGCCGGCGGCGCCTGGTCGGTGGCCGGCGGATGGTCGAGCGCGCCGAGTACGCCATTGACGATGTCGTCGACGAAGGTGAAGTCGCGCCGCATCTTGCCGTGGTTGAACACGTCGATCGGGCGTCCCGCCAGGACCGCGCGCGAGAACAGCAGCGGCGCCATGTCCGGACGGCCCCACGGGCCATAGACGGTGAAGAAGCGCAGGCCGGTCGAGGGCAGGTCGTAGAGGTGCGCGTAGGTATGCGCCATCAGCTCGTTGGCGGCCTTGGTCGCCGCGTACAGCGAGCGCGGCTGGTCGATCCGCTGGTCCTCGGAGAAAGGCGGCGTCGCCGAGTCGCCGTACACCGACGATGAACTGGCATACACCAGGTGCCGGACGCCACGGTGGCGGCACAGTTCGAGCAGGTTGACGAAGCCTGCCAGGTTGCTGTCGACGTAGGCGTGGGGATGGGTCAGCGAGTAACGCACGCCGGCCTGCGCCGCCAGATGGATCACTTCGGTCGGCTGCACCTCGTCGAACAGCGCCGCCAGACCGTCGCGGTCGCCCAGGTCGAGCGCGCGGATGTCGGCATCCGGGCACAACGCGGCGACACGGTCGCGCTTGATCTGCGGATCGTAGTAATCGTTGTAGTTGTCTAGGCCGACGATTTCGGCACCGCGCGCGCGCAGGGCGCGGCAGGTGTACGCGCCGATGAAGCCGGCAGCGCCTGTTACGAGGATGGTCATGGGTGGGTCCGGGGGGTGACTTCGTCCAATGTCCACTGCTCCAGGGAAGCAACGGTGGCCCGATCCGCCGTGGCCGGCGCGATCACGCCGGTCGGCGGCCTGCCTGGCCGGCGCCAATGATGCCCGATTTGGGTAATAACCGGCGGTGAACCGGCCTCACGACGGCTTCCGGGCGGCGCCGCGGGCGCTTCCTTGCCCGATCAGCCGTCGTTGTCGGGATGGATGTCGAAGCCCAGTGTCAGCTTCAGCTCGGCCAGGCCGGCGCTCAGTTCCGGCCGCAGTTCGAAGCCGTAGGCCGCTTCGCCGAACAGCCCGACGAACAGTCCGCAGCGACCGCCCTGGGCGGCGAATGCATGCAGGCAATCGCGATGCATCGACAAGCGCAAGTGGACGCCGCCGAGGAAGTCCTCGATCTGCTCGCGGCTCCATTCGCGCGGCTGGCCATCGGGCGTGAGTTCGGCATAGCCGTAACTGTCGCGGTAGACGCCCTGGCCACCGTCGAGCGGCTTGGCCTGGCCGGCGCGCCAGGCGCGCTTGGGCGCCAGTCCGAGTTCATCGAACAAAGGCAACAAATCGGCGCTGGGATGCGTCGCCCGCAACGCAACGCGGTAACGGTAGGGGTTCATCAAAGCCATCCTGGCCTTATTCGGTGACAGAACCGCGCAGTTTTTCCAGCACGCCCTCGAGCGAGTCGAGGTCGTTGTAGTGGATGACCAGCCGGCCCTTGCCGGCACGGCCATGCAGCACGTTGACCTTGGTGTTGAGCGATTCCGACAGTTCGCGCTCGAGCGAGGCGATGTCGGCCTGCGGCTTGGCCTTGGCGGCCTTGGGCCTGGAACCCGACGTCGGAATCACGCCGGCCGACAGCTGCTGCACGCGGTGTTCGACCTCGCGCACCGACCAGCCGTGCTCGGCGGCCTGGCGGGCCAGCGCGATCGCCGCCTGCGGAGTCAGCGCGAGCAGGGCGCGGGCGTGGCCCATTTCCAGCGCGTGGGTCTCCAGCAGCACCCGGATCTCGTTGGGCAGCTCGAGCAGACGCAGCATGTTCGACACCGAGGCGCGCGAGCGGCCAACCGCTTCGGCGGCCTGGGCGTGGGTCAGATCGAACTCGTCGATGAGCCGCTGCAGCGCAGTGGCTTCCTCGAGCGGATTGAGGTCTTCGCGCTGGATGTTCTCGATCAGCGCCATCGCGACCACGGTGCGGTCGTCGACTTCGCGGATGACCGCCGGGATCTCGTTCAGTCCGGCCAGCTGCGAGGCGCGCCAGCGGCGTTCGCCGGCGATGATCTCGTAGCGCTTGCCACCGATGTCGCGCACGACGATCGGCTGGATCACGCCCTGCGCCTTGATCGACTCGGCCAGTTCGCCAAGCTTGTCCTGGTCCCAGTGCTTGCGCGGCTGGTACTTGCCGGGTGTCAGGGCATCGACCGGCAGGCTGCGCAGCACGTCGCCCTCGATCGCCTCCAGCACCGGCGCCTCGGCGGCTGCCTTGGGGCCCAGGAGGGCTTCGAGGCCGCGGCCGAGGCCGCGCTTCTTGGCTACGCTCATGCCGTGGTCTCCTTCGCTTCGGGCGGACGCGCCGCTGCCTTGGCGGCCTGGTCGCGTTCGCGCTGGCGGCGCAGCACTTCGCCGGCCAGGCCCATGTAGGCGATACCGCCGCGGCTGGCGCGGTCATAGCCGACGATGCTCTGGCCATGGCTCGGGGCCTCGGCCAGGCGCACGTTGCGCGGCACGATGGTGCGGAACACGCGGTCGCCGAAATGGGTGATCAGCTCGGCCGAGACCGCGTTGGCGAGGTTGTTGCGCACGTCGAACATGGTGCGCAGCACGCCTTCGATCTCGAGCTTGGGATTGAGGTTGACCTTGAGCGCGTCGATGGTGTCGACCAGCGCGCTCAGACCTTCAAGCGCGTAGTACTCGCACTGCATCGGCACGATGATCGAATCGGCGGCGGTCAGTGCATTGAGGGTCAGCAGCGACAGCGCCGGCGGACAGTCGATCAGGATGTAGTCGTAATCCGGGCGCAGTTCCTGCAGCGCCAGGCGCAGGCGCTGCTCGCGACCGGGCTCGGCCATCAGCTGCACTTCGACCGCGGTCAGGTCGATGTTGCCCGGCAGCAGGTCGAACTCCTCGGCGGTGCGCACGATCGCGCTGCGCACTTCGGTTTCGCCGAGCAGCACTTCGCAGATCGAGTTTTCCAGCTCGCGCTTGTTGACGCCGCTGCCCATCGTCGCGTTGCCCTGCGGATCAAGGTCCACCAACAGCACCCGCTTCGGCGTGTGCGCGAGCGCGGCGGCCAGGTTGACAGCGGTGGTGGTCTTGCCGACCCCGCCTTTCTGGTTGGCGACGGCGATGATGCGGGCCATGCGGCTCGTCCTGGGCTGTGTGCGGAAGTGGACCGGCGTGGGGCCGGACCGAGGATTATGCCCGGATGGGGACCCGTGCGCG
>DATDBK010000038.1:0-9476 GCA_036524935.1 Lysobacter sp.
GGCGTCGCCGAGGACTTCGGCGTGTCGGCGCGCATCGGCAGTGGCCGCGAGTTCGTGGTCGAGGCCGACGAATACGACACCGCGTTCTTCGACAAGCGCAGCAAGTTCGTGCACTACCGGCCGCTGGTGGCGATCCTCAACAACCTCGAGTACGACCACGCCGACATCTTCCCCGACGTCGCCGCGATCCAGCGCCAGTTCCACCACCTGGTGCGGACCGTGCCGCGCCGCGGTCGCCTGATCGTCAACGGGGAGGACCGCTACCTGGCCGAAGTGCTGGCAATGGGCTGCTGGACGCCGGTGGAAACATTCGGCCTCGATGCGAGCCTGGCCGCACAGGCGGCGCAGCCGCAGGGGCACGGTGACCGAGCCGACGAACGCGCCGCCGCGCGCGCCAGCTTCAACTGGACCGCGCGCATGATCGAAGAGGACGGCAGCGCCTTCGCCGTGGTCCACGACGGCGTCGAGATCGGCGAGGTCCGTTGGCCGCTGCTGGGGCGCCACAACGTGATGAACGCGCTGGCCGCGCTCGCGACCGCGAACGCCGTTGGCGTAGACGTCGCGACCGTCCTGCCGGCACTGGCCCGGTTCCGCAGCGTCAAGCGCCGCCTGGAAATCATCGGCCAGGCCCGTGGCGTCACCGTCTATGACGACTTCGCCCACCATCCCACCGCGATCGCGACCACGCTCGCAGGCCTGCGCGCGAAGGTCGGCGCGGCCCGGATAGTGGTGGCCATGGAGCCGCGCAGCAACTCGATGCGGCTGGGGGCCCATGCCGAAGCACTGGCGCCGTCGCTCGACATCGCCGACACGGTGGTGTTCCTGCATCGGCCGGAACTGGCGTGGGATGCAACCCGGGTGATGTCGGCGCTGCGTGGCGAAGGCATCGCCGTCGCCGATGCCGACGCACTGATCGCGGCATTGCGCGAACGCGCCCGCGACGGCGACCACGTCGTGTTCATGTCCAACGGTGGTTTCGACGGCGCACCGCGCCGCTTCCTCGCCGCCCTGGCATAACTGGTGTCGTGGGCGGCGTCGTGGCCGCCATCGGCGCCACGAATCGTCCTAAACTGGCCTCGATGCCGGCAGACGACGCCCCGACCCAGCCCCTGGGATTGTTCCCGCTGCACACCGTGCTGCTGCCCGGTGCCGCGATCGGCCTGCGCGTGTTCGAACCGCGCTACCTCGACCTGATCAGCGACTGCGGTCGCAACGGCAAGGGCTTTGGCATCTGCCTGATCATGCAGGGCGAGGAAGTCGGCGCACCGGCCAGCGCGGCCGCGTTCGGCACTGAAGCGGTGATCGAGGATTTCGGCCGCGGCGACGATGGCCTGCTGACCCTGCGCGTCCGGGGCGCGCGCCGCTTCCATGCGCAGCGTGTGCGTGTGCGCGACAACGGACTGCAGGTCGCCGACGTCAACTGGTGCGACCCGGATCCCGACGACGTGCTGCGGCCGGAACACGGCCTGCTGGCGACCTTGCTGCAGAAGATCATCGAGCAGGTCGGCGGCGAGCATGCCAAGGCGCCACATGCCCTGTTCGATGATGCTGCCTGGGTTGGCTGGCGCCTGGCCGAGTTGCTGCCGCTGGAAGACGCACAACGTCAGGTGCTGCTGCAGCTCGACGACCCGCACCAGCGGCTGGACCGCTTGCTGGCACTGTTGCCCTGACCTGCGCGGTGGCGCTCGCGGGTTACTTCCGGTCCGTTCTCACCCGCAACACCAGCGTCGGCCCGTACGGGTGCTGCGACTGCTGCGACTCCAGTCCCTCCAGTGCCTCGGCGACCAGTGCATGCGCGCGGCCGTCGTCCGTAGCCGGCAGCCACAGCGCGGCAGCACCCAGCGGCCTGGTGAAGTGAAGGGTCTGCGTCGTGCCCAGCCACAGCGGCGTGCCATCGTCGAGCAGCGCCGGCGCCGGCCACAGCCGCAGCGCGTACTGCTCGTCCTTGTGGGCACCGTCGCGCAGCATCAGCAGCGCCTCGGCCTGGGCGTCCAGGGTCGCAGGCAACACCGGTTGCCCGTGGATCGGCTTGTCGTCGTCAAGCAGGCCGACCGTATCTTCCCAGTCGGCTTGCGCTTGCACGCGCCAGCCCTGCGCCTGCAACCGCTGTTGCAGCGGCGCGAGCGGGCCGGCCACCTGCAGGTCGAGCGGCCAGCGGCGGCGCTCGTCGCGCTCGTTGCGCTGCGCCGGCAGCTCGGCCCAACGGCGTTGCCACCACTCGTCCCGGTCGATCACCGTGGTCGGCGTTGCCGCGGCGAACTTGGCCAGCAGGGCATCGGCCGAGCGCGGTGCGTGCCACAACCCGGCAATGACGAAGGTTGAATAGAACAGCCATGCCAGCGGTCGCATCCAGAACGAGCGGGCGACGTGGCGGCGATAGGCGATGCCCAGGATCAGCAGCCAGAGGATGCCGAACAGTGTGCCGCCGACGAGATCACTGGGCCAGTGCGCACCCAGGTAAAGGCGCGCGAATCCCACCGTGGTCGTGACCACGCCGGCGAGCAGGTATGGCCACACGCGCGTGCGCCCGGGCAGCTCGCGCGCTATCAGCACGGCGAAGAAGCCGAACACGATCGTGCACATCGTCACCGCGACGGACGGGAAGCCGAAGCCGGCCGGCGCGGTCGGCGGCCGCGGCATGTCGATCGCCGCCTCCAGCAACGAGGTCAGGGCCAGGCCGAACACCAGCGCCGCCAGCCAGTGCGCCGCCGCCATCCAGCGCTTGCGCCACAGCAGGTAGGCCAGCGCGACCGCGGCTGCCGGGCCGAGCACTGCGGCGTCGCCCAGGCTCGACAGTCCCGCCATCATCCGGTCGGCAAGCGGGTTGCGCAGGCCCCACATGAACTCATGCACGGTGTGGTCGAGCGCGAGCGGGCCGCCACTGGCGAGCAGCGACGCCAGCAGCGTGAACCATGCCCAGCTGATGCCGAGCAGGCACACCGCCAGCATCAGCAGCGAGGGCGATTCGGGCCGGTTCGGGTCGATCAGCGCGGCGGCGTAACGCCCCAGGTGCGGATGGTGGCGGGTCCAGTACAAGGCGCGCGCAAGCAGGTTGTCGGCATGCGCGGCGAACCAGCGCCAGGTGTAGAGCACGCACGCCCAGACCAGGCCGATCGTGAGCACCAGGGCGGCCAGCACGAGCGCCAGCCGGTCGGCAACCGCAGCGACTGCGTCATACGATTTGCCCAGCGCCCAGCCCGGTGCCAGGAACGCCAGCGACCACACCAGGCATGCGACCAGGCTAGGCAGCGCATAGCGCCGCACCGGCATGTGCAGCATGCCCGCGATCGCCGGCACGAACGGCCGCACCGCCCCGACGAAGCGCGCGATCACGATGCTCATGCTGCCGTGGCGGCGGAACAGTGCCTCGCCTCGATCCAGCCATTGCGGGTAGCGCGAGAACGGCCAGCGGCTGCGCAGCTGCGGCCCCCAGCGGTAACCGATCCAGTAGCTCAGTCCGTCGCCGATGAAGGCGCCCAGCGTGGCGCTGAGCAGGGCATAGGGCCCACTGACATGGCCCAGGCCGACGAGCGCGCCGACAGCGAACAGCAGGGGCAGCGCCGGCACCACGATGCCGACGATGACCAGGGCATCGCAGAAGGCGATCAGAAAGATGACGGCGCCGGCGGCGACAGGGTTTGCGGCGATCCATGCGCTCGCGGTTTCGATCCAGGCCGGTTCCATCGGCCGATTATAGGCAGCCGGCCCATGACGGCGCGATGGCCGCAATGCACGGTGACGGCCGGCACGCCGTTGGCGACCGCGGCGAGCGATTCCGTACACTGGCGCGATGGCCCCACGCACCGACTCCGCCGACCTCGACGCCATCGAAGTCCAGGCCCTCAAGGCCGACAGCTTTGGCCGGATCGCGCTGATGCGCGGCGGCGATGGCCTGTTCGTGCGCCGTGACCTGCGCCATGTGCCGCTCTGGCTGCGCCTGCCCGCCTGGTGGCTGGCGCGGCGCGAAGCCAGGGGGCTCGAGCGCGTGCATGGGCTGGAGGCGACGCCGCAACTTCTACGCTGGGACGGCCGCCGGCTCGACCGCAGCTACATGGCCGGATCGGCGATGTACCAGCAGCCTCCGCACGGCGACCAGGCCTACTTCCGCCGCGCGCGGCGGTTGCTGCAGCAGTTGCACCGGCGCGGCCTGGCGCACAACGACCTGGCCAAGGAAGCCAACTGGCTGGTGCTGTCCGATGGCGCGCCGGCCATCATCGATTTCCAGCTCGCCACGCGCGGCAATCCGCGCTCGCGCTGGATGCGCCTGCTGGCACGCGAGGACCTGCGCCACCTGCTCAAGCACAAGCGCACGTACTGCCCGCAGTACCTGACACCGGTCGAGCGGCGCGTGCTCAAGCGCCATTCGTGGCTGCGCGAAGCCTGGTTCGCCACCGGCAAACCGGTCTACCGCTTCGTAACGCGCAAGCTGCTGAAATGGGAAGACAACGAAGGGCAGGGGCCGAAACCTTAAGCTGCCGCCGCCTGCTGCAACAGCGACACGACTGCCTTGGGCTCCCTGCCCTGAGCCCCTGGAGGACACCGCCATGCGTACCCTGTCTGGAAAGACCCTTTTCATCACCGGCGCCTCGCGCGGCATCGGCCGCGCCATCGCCCTGCGTGCCGCGCAGGACGGTGCCAACGTCGTCATCGCGGCGAAATCGTCGGTTCCCAATCCGAAGCTGCCCGGCACCATCCACAGCGTCGCCGCCGAGGTCGAAGCCGCCGGCGGCAAGGCGCTGGCAGTGCGCTGCGACATCCGCGAAGAGGACGACGTGTACGCCGCGGTCGCGGCCACGGTCGACCTGTTCGGCGGCATCGACATCCTGGTCAACAACGCCAGCGCGATCTGGCTCAAGGGCACGCTCGAGACGCCGATGAAGCGCTTCGACCTGATGCAACAGGTCAACGCGCGCGGCAGCTTCCTGTGCGCGCAGGCGTGCATGCCGCACCTGCTCAAGGCGCCCGACCCGCACATCCTGTCGCTGGCACCGCCGCTCAACCTCGATCCGAAGTGGTGGGCGCCGCACACCGCGTACACGCTGGCGAAGATGGGCATGAGCTTCGTCACCCTGGGCCTGGCCGCCGAGTTCGGCCCGCAGGGTGTCGCGGTCAATGCGCTGTGGCCGCGCACGGTCATCGCCACCGACGCGGTCAACATGATCCCGGGCGTGCGCCTGGAAATGTGCCGCAAGCCGGAGATCGTCGCCGATGCCGCGCACGCGGTGCTGGTGCGGCCGTCGGACGACTTCTACGGGCACTTCCTGATCGATGACGACGTGCTGTTCGCCGCCGGCGTCACCGATTTCGCCCAGTACGCGGTCAACGAATTCTGCGAGAACCTCATCCCGGACCTGTTCCTGACCGATTCGCAGATGGCCAAGAAGCCACGCCGCTGATTCAGCCGATCGGTGTCGGCAGCGTGCCGCCGCAATGGCGGCAGTACGTCGCGTCCGTGTCGTGGCCTTCGAGGCCGCATTGCGGACAACCGCGGCGGTCGTGGTGGCCGTGGCCCTGGTTGCTTTCGCGCAGGCCGCTGGCCAGCTCGGCGGTGTAGATGCCTGTGGGCACGGCAATGATGCCGTAGCCGATCAAGATCAGCAGCGAGGTGATCAGGCGGCCGAGCGGCGTCTGTGGCGCGATGTCGCCGAAGCCGACCGTGGCCATCGTCACGATCGCCCAGTACATGCTGGTGGGAATGCTGACGAAGCCGTGCTCCGGACCTTCGACCACGTACATCAGCGCGCCGAAGATCACCGCGATCGTCAACAGCGCGCACACGAAAAGGAAGATCTTGCGGCGGCTGCGCGCGAGCGCGCCGATCAGGATCCCGCCTTCCTCGACGTAGTGGGTCAGCTTGAGGATGCGGAACAGGCGCAGCATGCGCAGCACCCGCACCGCCAGCAGGCTCTGGCTGCCGGGCAGGAACAGCGACAGGTAGGTCGGCAGGATCGACAGCAGGTCGATCAGGCCCCAGCTGCTCAGCGCGTAACGCCACGGCCGGCGCACCACGGCCAGGCGCAGTGCGTATTCGGCGGTGAACAAAAGCGTGAAGCCCCATTCCAGCGGGTACATCCATGACGCATGGCGGGCGTGGATGCTGGCGACGCTGTCGAACATGATCACCAGCACGCTGGCGAGGATCGCCACGATCAGCAGCAGGTCGAAATTGCGGGCCCGCGGCGTGTCGTGCCGATAGATGATGTCGAACCAGCGCCGCCGCCAGCCGGTTTCGGTGGCCGGATTGAGCTGGGGGTCGAACAGCAGTTGCATGGGATGGCCTCCTGCCCGGATTGTGCCGGATCGCCTGCAGCGCTCTTTTCACGTGCTGGCTGTTGCCCGGCAGGCCAGCAACGGCTGCCTCAGGGCCGCCGCGATAAGCGACAATGGCCGCTTCCCCGCATTGCCTGACGCCGCCCCACCATGACCGCCTCCAGCTCCGACCTGTTCTCGCTCTCCGAACGCTATTACCTGCCGGTATACCGGCCGCGCCGGATCGTGCTCGACCATGGCCGCGGCGCTCGCGTGTGGGATCGGGAAGGCCGCGAGTACGTCGATTTCGGCGCCGGCATCGCCGTCAACGCACTCGGCCACGCCAATCCGGTGCTGGTCGCGGCGCTCACAGAGCAGGCCGGCAAGCTCTGGCACACCAGCAACGTCTTCGTCAGCGAGCCGCCGCTGCGCCTGGCCGAGGAGCTGGTCAGCGCCTCGCGCTTCGCCGAGCGCGTGTTCTTCTGCAATTCCGGCGCGGAAGCCAACGAAGCGGCGATCAAGCTCGCGCGCAAGTGGGCCACCGCACAGGGCCGCGATCCCGACCGTCGCGTCATCCTCAGCTTCCGCGGCAGCTTCCACGGCCGCACCCTGGCCGCCGTCACCGCGACCGCACAGCCCAAGTACCACGAAGGTTTCGAGCCGCTGCCGCCGGGTTTCCGCTACAGCGACTTCAACGACCTCGCCGCGGCCGAGTCGGCGATGGCCGCCGGCGACGTCTGCGCGGTGCTGGTCGAGCCGGTGCAGGGCGAGGGCGGTGTCACGCCGGCGACGGAAGCGTTCCTGCTCGGCCTGCGCGCGCTGTGCGATCGCCACGGCGCGCTGCTGATCCTCGACGAAATCCAGTGCGGCATGGGCCGCACCGGCCATCTTTTCGCCTGCCATGGCTACGGAGTCACGCCGGACGTCGTGACCCTGGCCAAGGCGCTGGGCAGCGGCTTCCCGATCGGCGCCATGCTGGTCGGCGCCAAGGCCGCCGAGTCGATGCAGTTCGGTGCGCACGGCACCACGTTCGGCGGCAATCCGCTGGCCGCCGCGGTTGCGCGCGCGGCACTGGCCGAGATTTCGTCGCCGCAGGTGCTGGCCAATGTCGAACGTCAGTCGCTGGTCATCCGCGATGCGCTGGCGGCTCTGGATGCCGAACTGGGCCTGTTCTCTGAGATCCGCGGCTGCGGCCTGATACTCGGCGCGCAATTGCGCGAAGCGCATGCCGGCAAGGCCGGTCTGATCCTCGACCTGTGCGTGGAGCAGGGCCTGTTGCTGCTGCAGGCCGGCCCGGACGTGCTTCGCTTCGTGCCCGCGCTGAACATCAGCGATGCCGACGTGGCCGAAGGCCTGGCGCGTCTGCGTGCAGCGCTGACCGCATTCGCCAACGGCTGATAGGCCTTGTGCGCCCCTCTCCCGCGTGCGGGAGAGGGATCGCGTCAGAGGAGCCGGCGTGAGTGCGCCCTAGAGCGTCGCGAACGAAGCCCGCGCCGCCGCGATCGTCAGCGCGATCTCCGCCTCGCCATGCGCGCTCGACACGAACCCGGCTTCGAATGCCGACGGCGCCAGGTACACGCCACGCTCGAGCATCGCGTGGAAGAAGCGGTTGAAGCGTGCCGTATCCGAGGCCTTGGCGTCCTCGAACGTCTCCACCGGACCCTCGCGGAAATACAGGCCGAACATGCCCGGCGCGCGGGTCGTGTGGAAGGCGATCCCGGCTTCGCGCGCAGCGGTTTCCAGCCCGTCGCACAGCACATGCGTGCCGCGCTCGAGCGCCTCGTGGAAACCCGGTGCCTGGATCAGTTCCAGCGTTGCCAGGCCCGCGGCCATCGCCACCGGATTGCCGCTGAGCGTGCCGGCCTGGTAGATCGGCCCGCTCGGCGCGACCTGCGCCATCAGGTCACGACGTCCGCCGTAAGCGCCAACCGGCATGCCGCCACCAATGATCTTGCCGAAAGTGGAAAGGTCCGGCGTGATGCCATAACGCTGCTGTGCGCCGCCGAGCGCAACGCGGAAGCCGGTCATCACTTCGTCGAAGATCAGCAGCGCGCCGTGCTTCGTGCACAGTTCGCGCAGGTGTTGCAGGTAGCCGTCGCGCGGCAGGATGCAGTTGGCGTTGCCGACGATCGGCTCGATGATCAGGCCGGCGATTTCGCTGCCGATCTCATCGAACAGTTTCGTTGCGGCATCGAAATCGTTGTACGCGATGGTCATCGTCAGGTCGGCGAGCGCCGACGGAACGCCCGGCGAATTCGGCAGGCCCAGCGTCATCACGCCGCTGCCGGCCTTCACCAGGAAGCTGTCCCCGTGGCCGTGATAGCAGCCTTCGAACTTGACGATGCGCGAACGCCCCGTCGCGCCGCGCGCCACGCGGATGGCGGACAACGTCGCCTCGGTGCCGGAGTTGACCATGCGCACCATCTCGCAACTCGGAACGATCTGCGTGATCGCTTCAGCCATGGTCACTTCCAGGGCATTGGGCACACCGAAGCTGAGACCATCGCGCATCGTGCGCGATACAGCGTCGAGCACCCGCGGGTGCGCGTGACCGGCGATCATGGGCCCCCAGGATCCGACGTAATCGACGTACTTGTTGCCGTCGACGTCGAACAGATGGGCGCCCTCCGCGCGCTGAGCGAAGAACGGCTCGCCGCCCACCGATTTGAATGCGCGCACCGGCGAATTGACGCCACCGGGAATCAACTCCCTGGCGCGGGTGAACAACTCGTGCGAGCGATCGTTCTTCATGGATTGGAATCTTCAAAACAGGAGAGATAGGCGCGGGTGGTCGCGGCGGGATCGGCCGCGTCGAATACACCGCTGATGACGGCAATCAGATCGGCGCCGGCGTCGATCAAGGGCCGTGCATTGTCAGGCGTGATGCCGCCGATCGCCACCCGAGGGACGTCCAGGGCGGCCGCATCACGCAGAATATCGGGCGTAGCCCGCCGGGCATTGGGTTTTGTGGTGGAAGGAAAGAAAGCGCCAAAAGCGACGTAACTGGCGCCAGCGAACACGGCTTGCCGCGCAAATCGCAGTTCGTCGTAGCAGGAGGCCCCAATAATCGCGTCTGCACCCAGTTCGTGCCGGGCGAGCGCGATTTCGCCGTCGTCTTCACCCAGATGCACGCCTGCGGCACCAATAGCAGCAGCCAGCGGCCAATCGTCGTTGATGATCAGTGGCACATCCAGCGAGCGGCACAATGGTTGCAGCGCCAGGGCCTG
>DATDBK010000039.1:0-8841 GCA_036524935.1 Lysobacter sp.
GGCCTCGCGCAACTGGTACAGCGCGTCGACCTCGGTGTTCTTCCAGGCGGTTTCCTGCTGCTTGCGGCCGTACTTGCTGGCCTTGCCGATCGCGCGCGCCTCGCGGCTGCCGCGCACCTTGCGTCCTTCCTGGTACTGCACACGCTGCTGGAAGCTGCGCTGCGCCATGTCCTTGTAGACCTTCGCGCAGCGCACGTCGTCGCCACTGCGGACCACGAACACCGCCGCTTCCTTGCCGCTCTTGAGCGGACGCAGAACCTCGTCGATGACGCCGTCGTCAATCAGCGCCTGCAGCGCGGTGGGGGTCTTCATGGAATCCGGAAAGTGGCCGCGGGAGGGGCGGCGGCGCGAATGGGGGCGGCATTCTCGCATGACCGGCCCGTCAGGGCCCATCGGCGCCCGTCCGGACGCCCGATGCGACCCTGCCCCCATTCATCCCGCCCCGTCCTTCCGAGCACTCAGCCGTCGTCCCGAGCACAGCGAGGGACCTGCATTCAGCCCCGCCACCCCGCCCACAGGCCCTCGCCGCCTACTCCGGCATCGCCTCGCCCGAGCCACCCAGCTCCGCCGGGAAGTCCTTCAGCTTCGGCAGCCCGTCCTTTATCGGCAGCACGGTTTCGGCGTAATTGACGTGCACCCCGGGCGCGAAGGCCAGGGTCGGGAGGGTCGCGGCATAGACGTCGGTGAGGCCGAATCCCGGGTGGTGGGTCATCAGGTGGCCACCGCAGCTCTTGCAGAACTGGCGGTCGCTGGCAGGCGACTTGGCGAAGTGCCCGATCAGTTCCGCGCCGCGGGTGACCTTGACGTTGTCCGGCTTCCACAGCGTGAAAGCATTGACCGGGCCGGCAGACCAGCTGCGGCAGGACGCGCAATGGCAGTAGCCCATGCCCTCCGGCGCCCCGGTCACCTCGATCCCCACTGCTCCGCAGAAGCAGCTACCGCTGTATGTGTCGCTCATGGGGGCGCTCCGGCTGGATGGCGCGGGATGCGCGGGATGCGCACCTGCCACCAACCGCAACGCGCCGCGGGAGCCGGGGCGGACAAGCCCGGGCGCCGCTCAGGGTTCAATGGCTCCCGCGCCTACTTCACGCGCCTACTTGCCGCCGCCCTGCCCCGAGACCGCGGCCGCCGGCGCAGCAACGACTGGCGTCGTCTTCGCCGTGGCCTTGGCCTTGGCCTCGGCGTCCACGATTGCCGGTGTGCTGCCCAGGTTCTGCTGCAGGAAGCCGGCAATCCCGGTCCAGGCGATATCGATCGCGACGCGGTTGGAGAAGCCGTGGCCCATGTCCGGGAACGCCAACAACACCGGCGGGTGCTGTTCGAGATTGAACATGCGCACCAGGCGGCGGGTGTGCTCGAAATCCACGCGCTCGTCTTCGCGGCCGTGCAGCAGCATCACCGGTAGCGTCAGTTCGCGGAAATGGTACAGCGGCGAGGTGGCCTGCATCTCGGCCATGTCGGTGCGCGGGTCACCCATCATCCGTTCCAGGATCGGCCGCGCCTGCGCCGATCGCGCATTGTCGCTGGCGGTGAAGAACAATGCGCGGTCGCTCAGCCCCGACAGCGAGATGGCGCAGCGGAAACGGCCCGGCCAACGCACCGCCGACACCATCGCCGAGTAACCGCCGTAGCTGGCGCCAAGCGTGCACATGCGCGATTCGTCCAGCGGATACGCTGCCACGGCCGCGCGGATTGCCGCGTCGATGTCGTCCTCGATGAGACGTCCGTAGTTGCGATGCCCGGCCTCGCGGAAGGCCTTTCCATAACCGTCTGATCCGCGGAAGTTCACCTGCAGCACCGCATAGCCTTGCGCGGCGATGAACTGCACCTCGCGATTGAAGGTGAGGCGATCGCTTACGCCGATCGGGCCACCGTGCGGAAACACCACCAGCGGGCGCTTGCCGCTGCCCGGCGGCAGGGTCAGGAAGGCTTCGATCGGCAAGCCGTCGCTGCTCTTCACTTCGAGCAGGTGTGCTGGCGCGAAGGTGATGTCGGTCAACTGCGGCGCGACGGGCTCCAGCAGCGAAGCGCGCTTCGCGGTCAGGTCCATGTGATAGAGCTCCGGCGGGTGGTTGGCCGCGTCCACCCACAGGATCAACTGTTTGTTGTCGCGATTGCGATCCAGCACCGCGACGGTGCGACCGGGAAATGCCGCCTGCAACGTCTGGTTGAGATTGCGATTGGCCTCATCGAAGTATTCGGTAACCAGGCGACCCGCCTGGTAGTAGCGCGCGGCCACAGGTTCGCGACGCTCGTTGAAGACCGTGCTGCGGATGTCCACGCCGGGCTTGCTGAAGACCGTGCGCGACACCTTGCGCGTGGCCGGATCGAAGGCCACAAGGTCGCGCTGGGTGCGACCGTCGTCTGTGTAGCCATAGATGGTGTTGCCGTCGTACGACAGCCCGGCCGGAGTGAAGCCGCCTTCCGCCTGCAGGTTCAGCACTTCCTGGTAGACGCCGTCGCGGCCGTGCACCAGCCTGGAAACGTCATCGCGGACCACCATGGCGGCGCGCAACTGTCCGTTGCCGTCGGCCAGCCATGCCACGTCCTTGCTGACGCCGAGATTGAGCCGGTCGCGAATCTTGGCGGTACGGAAGCCCGAGATCTCCTTGTCGCCGACCAGTTCGACCCGGTGCACGACCAGCTCGCCGCGGCTGTCGTAACCCTCGAACAGGATGTGGTCCGGGTCCCCCGGCAGCAGGTCGACGATGTTGCCGCTGCCGCCGATCGGCACCCGCCTGAAGCTGCGCTTGCCGTTGCTGCCGGGACCGATGCGGAACACGGCGTAGGCGTGCGTATCGTTGCCCGTGGCGGCGATCAGGGTGCGGCTGTCTTTCCACACCAGTTCGTCCGCCGCAACCACCGAAGTGGTCAGGCGCTGAGAGACACCTTCGACCAGGTCGATCAGATTGATACCCCACTTGCCGTCGTCGTCGCGGACGGTTTCGGCCAGCAGGTCACCTTCGCCATTGAGGGCGACGGCCGCGACCTGGTCGGGTTTCCACATCACCTCGGCCGGGATCGGCACGGCGACCGGTTTGGGCGGCTCGCGGCCCCCGTTGAGCTTCTCGGACGGCGTACTGTTGCCGGCACGCGCGGTTCGATAGAACTCGGGGAAAGGGTCGGGATACAGGCCCGAGTATTCGAAGCTCATGCGCGGGTACAGCGCGGCATGCTCCTTTTCCAGCCAGTCGATGATCGGCAGCGAGCGGTTTGCGATATGGAAGTGCGTCGACGTCCAGCTGGTCGGCCGCAGGATCAGGTCACCGGGATAGACGATCTTGCCGGCGGTGACCTTGAAGCGGTACTCATCGGATGTGACGGTGTAGCGCATGCGCCACCAGCCGTTGGAGAGGTCCATCTCCGCCCAGCGGTAATCGCCCGCCCTGGCCGCGTACAGGCTGACATTGCGACCGGGTTGGACGTAGTTGAGTACCGCAGCGACGCCGTTGTCGTCACGCACGCGCACCGCCAGGATCGGCGCACTGGCATCGACTGACAGCACGACCAGGCCTTCATCGGCCGCGAGCCTGGGATCCTCGCCGGGATCGATCCTGCGCATCGCGGCGCAGTCGAGCGCGACCAGCAGCAGTCCAAAGGTCAGCAGCGCACGCCACTTCCCAACCAGCCCACGGCGTTGCCCGCCGGACAATCCCTGCTGCATTGCGCATCCCCCGTTTGTACTGCACGGGCCAAGGCCCGTCCCCGGCCGGAGGATAACGCGGGGACGTCACCGCGCACAGCGCATCGGACCTGGGTTCCGGCCGATTCGCGAACCGTCTGTCGCCTGGAGCCCGGTGCCGCAGGGCGCGCGACGCCCCGGGCAACGCAAACGCGATCAGCCGCCCGGATGCGCCAGCGCGTAATCGATCGCAGCGCACACCGCCGCCGCCTGCGCGGCATTGCATTGCGCGGGCGTGGCGCGGGGGCTGTCCGGGTAGACCTCGGTGGTGGTCTTGTACGGCGCACCGGTGATGCCCGCGCACAGGCCGAGCTTGCGCAGCGGGTATTCGATGACGCCGGGCGCGACCACGGTCGAACCGATGATCTCGCCCTTGTCGTCGGCCGGGGCGATGTGGGTGACCTTCGCCACCGCCCCGATCACCGCCTTCTGGAACTCCGGTTGCGGGCGCTCGCTGTCGTCGACCAGGTAGAACCCATCCGGAATCTCGCCCGGCTCGAACGGCTGGCCATCGCGGGCGGCCAGTGCCGGACGGAATTCGGACTCGTCGCTATCGGTGGTCTCGTGCAGGTCGATATGGACCAGCACGCGGTCGCGGATTGGAGCGACCAGCGCCATCAGCGCCGCCGACTCGTGGGCCGGGCTGTCGTCGCGGAACGAGCGATTGGGGTCGATGGCGTTGGCGTTCCAGCGGTGGATCCGCTCGTACGCCCACGGGCTGATGCAGGGCGCGACCAGCAAATTGACCTTGCCGGCGTAGTCGGCGGCATGGCGCTCGACGAACTCCAGCGCACCGTGCACGCCGCTGGTCTCGTAGCCGTGGACGCCACCGGTCACCAGCGCCCAAGGCAGGTCATCACGCCAGTCGCGGCTGCGGATCGCCAGCAGCGGGTAGCTGTCGGCGCCGTAGTTCAATTCGCCGTAATGCACCACGTCGAAGCGCGAACCCAGCCCCTCGATCTTGCCTCGTACCTCGTCCTCGAAACTGCGCAGGCGGGTCTGCCGCGACAGCCATTGCGCCCTCTCCGTGTCGCCCCAGGCTTGGCCGGGAATGCCGATGGGATAGAAGGCCTGGACAGTCATGCGGGGCTCGCTCGGAGGATCGCGTTGGGGGCAGAAACTTTAACACCGCTCCGACAGCGCTCCTGCGCCCCTCGACCCCCCCTACCCCATCTCACGCCCCCTTTATCTCCCAAGGAGGTTAATGGCCCGCCGCCCCCCGATTGCCGCCCTCCCGGGCCTGGCAGTCGGCCCGGAAGGGTCACGGACACTGGCCTCGAGGAACCGGCGGCAACGCACAAAGGCAAGGATGGTGGTTAGGCGTCAGATGTTTCATTCAACCCAAAGGGAATGACCATGAATACCAACAAGCCTCACAAGCACCTGATGCTCGCCACCGCCCTGGTGACCATCCTCGCCGCCACCTCGGCGCTCGCCGCCGACGGCGACAAAAGCAAGATCAAGGGCCTGATCACCGGCGTCAACGGCAACACGCTCACCGTCAAGGACGGCAACAACGCCGAACAGACGATCAACGTGTCGGCCGACACCAAGTTGAAGAAGACCAAGGGCCTGACCGGCGTCATCCACTCCAAGGTCGAGCCGGGCGCATTGATCCCGGGCCTGCCGATCAGCGCCGACGTCGTCGCCGCCGGCAGTGGCTTCAACGCCACCGAGATCTCGTTCAAGTCGGAAGACTTCAAGACCGCGCAGCAGGTGCAGGCCGGCGTCGCACCGACCAGCGCGGTGGCCGCCGCGAACTCCGCGCGCATGGACGACTTCGGCACGTATGAAGCGCTCGCCACCACCGAAGTCCTGTTCGCCTCCGGCAGCACCGCGATTTCGGCGCAGGGCAAGTCCGACCTTGACGCCCTGGCGGCCAAGGCCAAGGAGACCAAGAATTACCAGGTCGTCCTGCAGGGCTTCACCGATTCGACCGGCAACGCCGAACAGAACCAGCGACTGAGCACGATGCGCGGCGCCGCCGTGTCCAACTACCTGCAGCAGAAGGCCGGCCTGATGCCGGGCCGCGTACGCGCCCCGGACGGCATGGGCATTGCGGCTGACGCGGGTTCAGGCAGCAATGCCAATGCGCGCAAGGTCGTGGTGAAGCTGGTGGTCGACAAGGGCGTGCAGGACGGTGCGAAGTAGTCGCAAGCAAGCTTCGTGAACTGGAAAACCGCCCGCTCAATGCGGGCGGTTTTCTTTTGGGGTGACGATGCAACCGCAATGAATCGCACGCAACCCCGCGATCGACCGGTAGACGGAGCAGTAGGCCCGCTCAGATCTCGAGCCCCTCTCCCGCACGCGGGAGAGGGGTTGGGGTGAGGGCAAAGCGAAGCGCCAACCTCAAAGCTCCGGCGTACTCTCCGCAATCACCTTCATCGCCTCATCCGCATTGCGCTGCTTCTCCCGAAGCTGCGCAGCTGAAAGCTGCTCCGGCACCTTGCCACTGGAGCAATGATCGATGTACGTACCGGACGGCTTGTCGACCACCTCGTGACAGGGATCGGCTATGGCCTGCACCGCCTGGACTGATGCCGGCGCCGAGCTGCCCGCCTCCGACACAGCCGCTGCTTGACTGGCAACCATCGTCGCCGGCAGCGAACGGATGACGCCCTCGATGTACTGAAACATCAACACAACGACAAGCAGAAGCAGCCCTGCCGCGACCAGCTTCCCAACCATGGCCCTGCCCAGCTTGGACACGGCTCCGCTTGCAATCGTTGTCGCCGGCCCACGCAGCCGCGCCAGCGAGTCCAGCGCCGACTCCGGTACTGGCCCAAGCATGACCCGAAGTTCATTCCCATCGATCAACTTGAAGTTTCGCTGGCGCGAAGCAGCCTCGATGGCAGCCTTGGTGAACTCCCCACTCGTGATCAGGATCGCCCCAGTCGCGCCCTGATTGACCATGACTCCCAGCAACTCATGCACCGCGTTGTGCGGAACCTTCATCGCCGCCCAGCGCTTGCACTGAACCAGGATGTAGCTGTCGTCGCGCCTGAGCTTCAGGTCGACCCCGCCGTCGGACCGACGGCCAGTCTCTCCCGTCCCGACGTGCTCGACCTCGTACCCCAGGCTTCGGTAGTGACCAGCCACAAGCGTTTCGAGCTGTTCCCAGCCGACGCGCGACAGCGCATCGTCGTGGCGACGGCTTACCGGTTTGAGTGCCATTTCCGACCAACCCTGCTTATCGGGAACATGTCTGGCTACGGTCGTTCAAGATTGCTCCACCCGGACATTCCCTGCGGAGCTGGTCGCGCAATTCCCGGCTGCGCTCATCCGCCTGGCGTATCTGTGGTTGCCACTTGGCCTTGAGCGCTTCGGCCTCGCGAGTTTGTTGATCCATTGGCAAGCCCGCGACACGGGCGCGAGTGGCGCGCACATCGGCCTCGTAGGCGGTCTGCAAATCGCGAGAATGGGAGTCGGCGTCGCGAATCTGCTGGTGCAGCGTCGTGAGCGACGAGGCGCCTGGTGCCGGTGACCGCTCAATGGGCTGCGGAACGCTTACGCCTCCAGCGGTCTCGCTGCGGGCAGTGCGCTGAAGTGGCTTCCCATCCCCACCGCCGGCGCAGGGCTTGTCCTGATAGACGGCCTGGCCGCCAACGGTGCATTTGAAGACATCGGCACGGGCGGGCATGGGTGCTGCGATGACCGCACCCAACAAGCCTGCGGTGATGGCGATTCCTTTCGCTGACATATCGTGGCGCTCCCCTATGCGTTGCGGGCAAGGCTAGCGTAGCCGGAGAGCGAAGGCGAGCGCCCGGCGTGGTCATTCCCCACGCGACTTGGCTGCACCCCCAAGCCAACGGAAAAGGCCCGCCGAAGCGGGCCTTTCTCAGATGGGAGCCGCCATTACGTACCGCAGCGACTACATATTCCGCCGATACTCCCCACCCACATCGTAAAGCGCATGACTAATCTGCCCCAGGCTATGCGTCTTCACCGCCTCCATCAGGCTGGCAAACACATTCCGCCGCTCGCGCGCCGTCGCCTGTAGCGCCGTCAAGCCCGCAGTCGCGTAGCCGTTCCGGTTGCCCTGGTACCCGGCCACGTTCTCGATCTGCTGCCCCTTCTCGCCTTCCGTGCTGCGGATCAGCTCGATCTCGGTGACGATGTCGCCGCCGTGGTCCTTCGGCAGGAAGGTATTCACGCCGATCAGCGGCAGGCTGCCGTCGTGCTTCTTGTGCTCGTAATACAGGCTCTCTTCCTGGATCTTGCCGCGCTGGTACATGGTGTCCATCGCACCGAGCACGCCGCCGCGCTCGCTGATTGCCTCGAACTCCTTGTAGACGGCTTCCTCGACGATGTCGGTGAGCTTGTCGACGATGAAGCTGCCCTGCCAGGGGTTCTCGTTGAAGTTGAGGCCCAGTTCCTTGTTGATGATCATCTGGATCGCCACGGCGCGGCGCACGCTTTCCTCGGTCGGCGTGGTGATCGCTTCGTCGTAGGCGTTGGTGTGCAGGCTGTTGCAGTTGTCGAACAGCGCGTACAACGCCTGCAGCGTGGTGCGGATGTCGTTGAACTGGATCTCCTGCGCGTGCAGGGAGCGGCCGCTGGTCTGGATGTGGTACTTCATCATCTGGCTGCGGCTGCTGGCGCCGTAGCGCTCGCGCATCGCGCGCGCCCAGATGCGGCGGGCGACGCGGCCGATGACGGTGTACTCCGGGTCCATGCCGTTGGAGAAGAAGAACGACAGGTTCGGCGCGAAGTCGTCGATCTTCATGCCGCGCGCGAGGTAGTACTCGACGATCGTGAACCCGTTCGACAGCGTGAAGGCGAGCTGGCTGATCGGGTTCGCGCCGGCTTCGGCGATGTGGTAGCCGCTGATCGAGACCGAGTAGAAGTTCCGGACCTTGTTCTCGACGAAGTACTGCTGGATGTCGCCCATCATGCGCAGGGCGAATTCGGTCGAGAAGATGCAGGTGTTCTGGGCCTGATCCTCCTTGAGGATGTCCGCCTGGACGGTCCCGCGCACGACCTTGAGCGTATCGGCCTTGATCTGCGCGTAGGTGTCGGGCGCCACGACGTCCGCGCCGGTGACGCCGAGCAGCCCCAGACCGAGCCCGTCGTTGCCTGCCGGCAGGGGGCCGCTGTAGGACGGACGCTCCCGATCGCCGTAGATCGCCTGAATCGCCGCTTGCGCGGCGGCCCAGCGA
>DATDBK010000040.1:0-11509 GCA_036524935.1 Lysobacter sp.
TCCTTGCTGCCAAGGGTCGAGCGGGTCAGGAACTGGAAGTCGGTGGTCACGTCTTGGAACACGACTTCGCGGTATTCGGGATGGATGCCGGCCTTCATGGCACTCACCAATCTTTAAGCGGGAAAGCCGGGAAGTATAGCGGCACCCTTGGGCCCGGGCAAGCCCGAAATGCACCGCCGATCACACGGCGGCGAGTGCATCCCGGATCAGCCCGTCCAGGCGGGCCTGGTCGTATCGCAGCAGGATCGTGACCCGGTCCGGCCGGCCGCTCTGGCGCTGCCAGTCGACCACGGTCATGCCGCGGGCATGGCCATGGCCCAGCTCGACGGCGACGGGGCGCTGTTCCTGCTCCAGCACGCCTTCCGGGGCCAGGGCGAAGGCCATGGCGTAGGCGTCTGCCGAATGCCAGTACTCGCCGCGACGGTCGGCCGACCACTCGCGGGTTTTCTTCGAGATGCGCTCGTAGAACCGTGCGCGATCGGAATCGGCGCCCAGCCACTCCACCACCCGGTCGTGCAGCAGGCCGTGGGCAACCGTGCCCTCCCAGTCGGCCAGGTCGATGCGCGGAAACGCTTCGAAGACGATGTGCGCCGCTTCCGGGTCGAAGTAGACGTTGAACTCGGCGGCCGGCGTGATGTTGCCGTGGCCGGTCACGGCGCCGCCCATCACCACGAAACGCGCCACGCGCTCGGGCAGGGTCGGATCGAGCGTCAACGCAAGGGCGATGTTGGTCAGCGGACCGAGCGCGACCAGCAGCAGCTTGCCGGCGTGCTCATGCGACAGGCGCAGGATCGCGAGCGCGGCGTGCTCGGCCTGGACCTGCTGGCGGGCCGCCTCATAGCCGACGTCGCCGAAGCCGTCCTCGCCGTGCACGTAGCCGGCATCCGGCGCCGGGTGCAGCAGCGGACCGGCGCAGCCGGCGAACACCGGCACGTCGACGCCGGCGACCTCGCACAGCTTCAGCGCATTGGCCACCGTGTGGCGCAGGCCGACGTTGCCGGCCGCAATGGTCAGTCCGACCACGTCATGGCGCGGATCGTTGAAAGCCAGCAGGAGGGCCAGCGCGTCGTCCACGCCGGGGTCGGTGTCGATCAGCAGGGGGATCTTGTCGGTCATGCCCCGATTATGGCCGGGAAGATGACAACGCTGCACGGCTAGCCGGCGTCGAGCGCCCTGCGCAGCGCGCGGACCTGTTCGCGGTCGGTCTGCTGCCAGTGCGTGTCGAGTCCGGTCAGTCGGTCGTTGCCGTGACGCATCTGCGAGTTGCGGATCGCCTTCGCCGAGGCATGGAACTCGTCGGCATGGCTGCGCGCCCGCAGCTCTTGCAGGTTGTCTTCACCGATACCCGCGCCGGCCATCACGCGGATGCGGCGATCGGCCTGGCGCACCAGTGCCGCGATGGCATCGGCGCCCTGCACCGCTGTCGGTTGCGCTCCCGAGGTAAGCACGCGTTCGCAGCCGAGGGAAATTGCGGTCTCCAGTGCCTGCGCCTGGTCGCGCGCCACGTCGAAGGCGCGATGCAGCGTCACGCCGAGCGGGCCAGCGGCAGCGATGAGTTCGCGACAGATCGCCTCGTCGATCGCACCATCGTGATCGAGCGCGCCGATCACCACACCGTCGCAGCCCAGGCGCACGCACGACTCGATGTCGTGCAGCATCACCTCGCGCTCGAGGCTGTCGTAGACGAAGTCACCCGCACGCGGCCGGACCAGTACGTACAGCGGGATGCGCAGGTGTTCGCGCGCCATCGCGATCGTGCCGTATGACGGCGTGCATCCACCTTCGCCCAGGTTCTCGCACAGTTCGACGCGGTCGGCGCCACCGTCCTGCGCGGCCAGTGCCGATGCCAGCGAGTTGGCGGCGATCTCCAGAAGCGGTCGGCTCATTTCTGTTCCGTGCTGTACACCGAGGACGATTCGTGCAGGCGCTCGTGCGGTCCGGCGCCGCCGTCGTGCAACGCGTAGACGAAGCCCTTGTGCAGGGCGAATGCACCGACCTCGCCGTCGCGGTTGAGGGCGAGGAAGCAGACCTGCAGGTTCCTGCTCGCTTCCGGGCGCCTGCGCACCACCCGCTCGATCGCTTCGCGGCAGGCATCGGCCGGAGAACGGCCCTGCCGCATCAACTCGACCACGAGGAAGCTGGCGGCATTGCGCACCATTTCCTCGCCGACGCCCGATGCGGTGGCGGCTCCGACCTCGTTGTCCACGTACAGCCCGGCGCCGACGATGGGGCTGTCGCCAACCCGGCCGTGCAGCTTCCAGGCCATGCCGCTGGTGGTGCATGCGCCGGCCAGCCGACCCTTCGCGTCGAGGGCGAGGATGCCGAGGGTGTCGTGGTTGCTCTTGTCGCCGGGACGCTGCTGGCGCTCGGCGTTGATCTGCGGCGTGTACTGCGCGGTCTTGAGCCATTCGCGCCACGCCTGCCGCGCCTGTTCGGTCAGCAGCGGTGTTTTCTCGAAGCCCTGGGCAATGGCGAACTGCTGCGCGCCGGCGCCGACCAGCATCACGTGCGGCGTCTTCTCCATCACCGCGCGCGCGACCGAAACCGGATGGGCGATGTCTTCCAGCGCGGCGACCGCACCGCAGCGGCCGTCGCCATCCATGATGCTGGCGTCGAGGGTCAGCACGCCGTCGCGGTCGGGATTGCCGCAGCGGCCGACGGTCGGGTTACACAAGTCGGCCTCGGCCCAGCGCGCGCCCGCCTCGACCGCATCCAGCGCGCTGCCGCCGCTGCCGAGCACGCGCCACGCCGCCGTGTTGGCGCCGACGCCGAAGTCCCAGGTCGAGACGACGCGGGCACGGCCGGCGACGGGTGCGGCGATGGCCGCAGGCAGCGCCATCGCACCGGCGGCAAGCAGGGAGGACTGGAGGAAATGACGACGGCTGGTCATGCAATCGGCTCGCAGGCGTTGGCGCAGGACCGCGCTCCTGCAGGAAACAGATGAGGAACCCGGGCTGGTGTCTAGTACCCGGAATGGCGCTCGTAGTACCAGGCCGCGGCACCGACCAGGCCGAGCTGGCCGTGGTCGACCAGCCACACCGGTACCCGCGCCAGCACTTCGCCCAGCACGCCCTTGTTGCGGAAGCGCGCGGCGAATTCGCTGTCGAGCAGGAACGGACGGATCTGCGCGGGGATCCCACCCGCCAGGTACACCGAATCGGCACCAAAGGTGACGGCCAGGTCGCCGGCGAGGCTGCCGAGCAGCGCACAGAACAACTGCAGCGTTTCCACGGCGCGTGCGTCGCCACCCGACTGGGCGGCGGCGGCAATGGCTTCGGGGTTGTCCAGGCGCGGCGTGACGCCGTCGAGCTCGCACAGCGCCGCGTAGGTATTGACCAGGCCCGGACCCGACAGCACGCGTTCGTTGTCGACGTGCGGCCAGCGCTGCAGCAGCACGCGGACCAGGTCGAGCTCGCGCGTGGTGCTGGCGGCCAAGGCGGCATGTCCGGCTTCGCTGGCAAGCACGCGCAGCGGCGCACGTTGCTGGAGGGCGCTGCGCAGGCACAGGGCGGCACCGAAGCCGGTGCCCGGCCCCAGCACCAGCGCCGGGCCGTTGCCGGCGCCCACCGGACCACAGACGCGCGTCATCGTCGCCGCGTCGACGTAGGACATCGCGCAGGCGACGGCTTCGAAATCGTTGAGCAGGGCCAGGTGGGTGATCCCGGCCGCCTCGCGCGTGCGCTGCACCGACACCGGCCACTGCAGGTTGCTGTTGATCAGCGTGTCGCCCTCGAGTCGGCCGGCAATCGCGACCACGGCATGGGTGCGCTCGGCCGAGGACGCGGCGGCGAAATGGTCGAGGATCGCCGCCAGGCTCGGGTATTCGGCGCAGGCGTAGCGCTGGTACTGCAGCACGTCGACCTTGCCGTCGGCCCCGACGCGGACCAGGCCCACGCGCGCATGCGTGCCACCCACGTCGGCGGCAATGAACGGCTGGTCGCCCTGTCGGGCCACCGGAATTTTTGCAGGATCAGGAATCACGGAGTGCGTATGGTCGACCGGGGTCGGACTGCGCATGATGCCATTGTGGTGTTAAGAGCACCGGCGGGCGGGTGGTTTTCCGACGGCTGGGGGCGGGTTGCAGGGTGCGCCGGGGCCTGAGTTTGCTCGCCAGCAAGCGGGCTCTTGCGGGGCCTGCGAGGTACTCAGGCCCCCGCGAAGCGAACCGCCCCGCCGACCCAGCGCGCGACGATGCGCTGCGCCAGTTCGGGCGACTCGCGCAGCAGGCGCTCGCCGATCTCCTGCACCTGCGGCAGCAGGTCGGCGTCGCGGCCGAGGTCGGCGACGCGGAACTGGGCCAGTCCGGTCTGGCGCGTGCCGAGCAGCTCGCCCGGCCCGCGCAACTCGAGGTCCTTTTCGGCGATGACGAAACCGTCGTTGGTTTCACGCATGGTCTCCAGGCGCTGCCTGGCCATCTGCGACAGCGGCGACTGGTACAGCAGCACGCAACTGGAGGCCGCGCTGCCACGTCCGACGCGGCCGCGCAGCTGGTGCAGCTGCGCCAGGCCGAGGCGCTCGGCATTCTCGATGATCATCAGCGAGGCATTGGGCACGTCGACGCCCACCTCGATCACGGTCGTGGCCACGAGCAGGTCGATCGTGCCTTCCTTGAAGGCGCGCATGGTCGCCTGCTTGTCGGCCGCCTTCATGCGGCCATGGACGATACCGACGCGCACCTCCGGCAAGCGCTTCGACAGGTCCTCGAACGTCGACTGCGCGGCCTGGGCGATGACCTCGTCGCTGTCGTCGATCAGCGTGCAGACCCAGTACGCCTGGCGGCCTTCGGCGCAGGCCCGGCGGATCCGCTCGACCAGCTCCGGACGTCGCTCCGAACTCAGTGCGACGGTCTGCACCGGCGTGCGTCCCGGCGGCAGCTCGTCGATCGCCGAGACGTCGAGGTCGGCGTATGCGGCCATCGCCAGCGTGCGCGGAATGGGGGTGGCGGTCATGACCAGCTGGTGCGGGACGATGGCGTCGCCGTTGCCGTTGCCGCCGACACCCTTGTCGCGCAATGCCAGGCGCTGGTGCACGCCGAAACGGTGCTGCTCGTCGACGATGGCCAGGCCGAGGTCGTGGAAGGCCACGCCCTCCTGCATCAGCGCATGCGTGCCCACGACCATCTGCGCCTCGCCCGACGCGACCTCTGCCAGCACCTTCGCGCGGGCGCGGCCGGTGACCTTGCCGGCCAGCCAAGCCACGCGCACGCCCAACGGTTCCAGCCAGCCACGCAGGTTGCCCAGGTGCTGTTCGGCCAGCAGTTCGGTCGGTGCCATCAATGCCGCCTGCTTGCCGGCCTCGACCGCCTGCATGGCCGCCAGCGCCGCGACCACGGTCTTGCCGCTGCCGACGTCACCCTGGACCAGGCGCAGCATCGGATGCGGCCTGGCGAGATCGGCGCGGATCTCGTCGAACACGCGCTGCTGCGCGCCGGTCAGGGCGAATGGCAATCCCTTGCGCAGGCGCGTTGCCAACGCGGCCTTGCGCAGCACGGGCGCGGCATGGGCCTGCGCGGCCATGCGCTGGCGGCGCAGGCTGAGGTGATGCGCCAGCAGCTCCTCCAGCGCCAGCCGCCGCTGCGCCGGATGACGGCCGGCCAGCAGCGCGGCAACGTCGGCATCGAGCGCCGGCCGATGCACCGTCAGCAACGCCTCGCGCAGCGAAGGCAGCTGGAAGCCGTCGCGCAGTTCGCGTGGCAGCAGTTCCAGTGCTTCCTCGTCGGGCAGGCGATCCAGCGCCAGACCAATCAGGCGGCGCAGCGACACCGGGCCGATCCCTTCGATCGCCGGGTAAACCGGATCGAGGCTGCTGCCGAGTTCGGTATCGGCCTCATCGTCCAGCATCCGGTAACTGGGGTGGACGATCTCCAGGCCGTTCTGGCCAGGCCGTGGCGTGCCGTAGCAGCGCACGCGCGCGCCCGGCTGGAACTGCGCGACCTGGGCCGCGCGAAAATGGAAGAAACGCAGGACCAGCGTGGCGCGCGAGTCGTCGCCGATGGCCACGCGCAGGACCGGCCGGTAACGGAAGCCGCGTTCGACCGCCTCGACGCGACCTTCGAATTGCGCCGCCACGCCCGGCTGCAACAGGCGGATGGGCGTGAGCGCGGTGCGGTCCTCGTACTGGCGCGGCAACTGCAGCCACAGGTCCTGCAGCGTGGTCAGGCCGCGTGCGGCCAGTTTTTCGGCCACGCGCGGGCCGACGCCGCGCAGGCTGCTGATCGGTTGCAGGTGATGGAGAGCGACGGTCGTCCCGCCCTTGCGTATCGGCATCCGCCAAGGATGCCGGGAACGCCGGAAAACCTAAACCCCGGCACGAGCGTGCCGGGGTCGGTGGGACTGCTACGCCCCGGTCAGAACTTCGCGCTGACTTCCAGGCCGTACTGGGCCGGCTGGGTCATGCGGGCGCCAACGGTGCCGAGCACGGTCATGCCGTAGGTGCCGAGCGAGTTGACGTACTGGTTGTCGAACACGTTGTTGCCGTACACCGCCCAGCCCCAGTGGCCGCTGGCCGAGGTCCAGCCCAGGCGCACGTCGGTGAGGTTCTGCGCTTCGCCGATGTCGATGGCGCCGGCACCCGTGCCGCAGCCCAGCAGGCTGTCGGACTCGGCGTTGCGACGGCATTCGCCGACATAGGAGTGACGCAGCGATGCACGCATTTCACCCGCATTGCCCATGTGCCAGACGTAGTTGGCGCCGGCCGCGAACGACCACTCCGGCGCGCCGGTGGCATCGCCGGCCAGGTCGACGCCCTGCGGATTGACGTAGGACTTGTAGGTCGAGTCCAGGTATTCGGCGTTGAAGTCGAAGCCGAGCCCGTCGGTCGCTTGCCAGCGCACGTCGAAGTCGACGCCGTACGCTTCCTGGTCGGACGTGTTGATCACGAACCGCGGGATCGCCGTGGTCATGTCCAGGGTGACCGCCTGGCGGTTGTCGTAGACGTAGTAGAAGCCCGAGACGTTGTAGGCCAGGCGCTGATCCGGGAACGACTGCTTGATGCCGGTCTCGAAGTTCCAGACGTCCTCGTTCTCGAACTCGCTGCCGATCTGCAGGGCGTTGTAGCCGCCGGCCTTGTAGCCCTTGGCCAGCGAGGCGAAGCCCATCAGGTCATCGGCGAAGTGGTAGTCGACGACGAAGCGCGGGCTCCAGTCGTCCCACGAATTCTTCGCGCGGTTGAGCACGCCCTTGTTCATCATCGCCGGCGGATCGATGAACGCCACGTCGAAGATGAACATCTCCTTCGGCAGACCGATCGCGTCGAAGAAACCGATCGAATCGAGCAGGTCGAGCTGGGCGTCGAGCTCCGGCGCGCTGCGGTGATCGTTGAACCAGGTGAAGTCCTTCTCGTCACGCGTGTAGCGCAGGCCGAAGGTCAGGTTGAGCTTGTCGTTGAAGTGCCAGGTGGCGTCGCCGAACGCCGCGTAGGCCTTGGTGTCGAGCGTGTTGACGAACTTCTCGTTCCACGGCAGGCCGGTCAGGTCGACCGGGATGCCGAACATGTTGGCGACCTGCGTGACCGGGCCGAACAGGCCACCGGGCGCCAGCCCCATGTTGTTGGCGATGGTGTCGATCGAGTCGGTCAGCGCGTTGACCTCGCTGGTCTGGTCAGCCTCTTCCTGGAAGTAGCTGACGCCGGCGGACCAGTCCATGTGGTCGGTGCTGCCGGTGAACTTGAACTCCTGGTAGAAATTCTCGTTGCTCTCGGTGTTGGTCGAGTCGACGTACAGGTAGCTGAGGTTGGTGCCGTCTTCCTCGACGCGGTTGAGCGAGTCGTACTGGTGCCACGCGGTGGTCGAGGTCAGGCTGCCCCAGCCGAAGTTATGGTCGACGATCAACGTCACGCCGTCGAACGTGCGCGTCTCGGCATTGCCCTGCGCATCGGTCGCGGTCGGAATCCTGAGCGGATCGAGGAACTGCGACGGGTCGGCCGGTGCGGTCGGCAACGCCGGCAACGCCGGGATCGGCACCACGCCGGTGGTGGCCTGGCCCAACTGGTCGAGGCTCTCGTGATCCCAGGAGATCCACGCGCGGGTGTCGTCGCCGAACTTCGTCTGGAACGAGGCACGCGTGGCCCAGTTGTCCTCCGGTGCCAGGTCTTCGCCGGTGACGGAGTCCTGCAGCCAGCCGTCGCTGTGGTTGAAGATGCCGTTGAAGCGGAACGCCGAATTTTCGCTCACGGCGACGTTGGCCATGCCCTCGAAGTAGGTCTTGTTGTCATTGCCCAGGCGCAGCTTGGCGCGGGCGCCGTTCTCGTTCTCGGGACGGGTGGTGATGATTGCGATCGCGCCGGCGGCGGTGTTGCGGCCGAACAGCGTGCCCTGCGGTCCCTTCAGCACTTCGATGCGCTGCAGGTCGGTGAACGGCAACAGCACGCCGCCGCCGCGACCGGCATAGACGCCGTCGACGTACACGCCCACGGCCGGATCGGTGCCGATGCCGAAGTCATCGGTGGCGATGCCGCGCAGCTGGAAGCTGGGCTGGGTCGGCTGCAGGCTGTTGATCTGCAGGCCGGGAACGAAGCTGTCGATGTCTCCGAGGTCTTCGGCGGCGACATCCTCGAGCAGCTGCTCGGTGACGACCTGCAGCGCGATCGGCACATCCTGCAGTTCCTGCTCGCGGCTCTGCGCGGTGACGGTGATCGTGTCCAGCTGCGTGGCGCTGACCGGCGCGGGTGCGCCGGCGGTCTGCGCCATGGCCAGCGGCATTGCCGCGGTGAATGCCAGACCTGACAGCGCGCGGCCCAGACTGATTGCGAGCCTGCTCTTGCGTGGCGACATCGGAACTCCCCTCCCAATGACTTTCTTGTTGTTTTGATACCGGCGGCCTCCGTTATTGGGGCCGCGCGGCAATGGTTACGTCATCGCGACAGGGTCGCGACTTTTTGCTCTGGATCGACTTGTGGATCGGTACAACTTCCCAGCCATGCACCGATCCAGTCACGGATCAGGGCAACGCCTTCTTCATGCACGGTTCCCCGACCGAGCTCGGGCATCATCGCACCCGGATCGAGGCTGTCCATTCGATAGACCAGGATCGAATCGTCGGGGCGACCCGGCACGATATCGAACATGTGGTCACCGGTGCCCTGCCCGGCTGCGACCGGCGGTTTGCACAGGCCCAGGCGACGGGTCTCGGTGGTGCCCGCATCGAGCCACAGACCGGACGTGTCCGCCGGCCCCTTCGGGTTGTGGCAGTGACCGCAGTTGACGTCGAGGTAGGCACGCGCGCGGTCTTCGAGCGTTGCCGACGCATCGTCGAAACGCGCATTGCGCGGCACGCCAGTCGCCGGCAGCCCCTGCAGCCGGCCCAGCGCGACCATGCGCGCGAGCTGGTTGGTGCCCGGATGCCACGGGTCGTCGCGATTGAGGTGGCGCGCCTTCGGTCCGATCGGATGCAGCTTGCGCGTGGTGTTGTTGGTCGAATGGCAACCAGCGCACTGGTTCTCGTCGGGAACCATGTAGCTGAAAGCCTGCTCGCCGCTGCCGTCGGGCTTGCGCAGCGTCATCGCGATGGAATCGCCGGCGCGTGCCAGGACCGCTTCGGTCTGTTCGGGATTCCAGACGTACGCCATCGCCACCCAGCCCTGCTCGCGCCGGACCAGCAGCCGCGTTTCGACCAGTCGCACCTTGGCCAGGTCGAGGCCATCGCGCGTTTCCGACGGCTGCTCGGCGACGCGCAGCACCGCATCGCCCTTGCCGTCGCGCGGGTAGTAGAACGTCTTGCTGATGATGGTGCCGACCGGGAAATCGAAGGCCTCGTACTCCTGGTACGTGGCCTTGCTGCCCGGCGGAAGCCACAGCGTGCGCAGCTTGTGTGCGTAGTCGCTGAACAGCGCGCTGTTGAGAGCGTACGGCTCGACGCCCTGGTTCAGGCGCAGGTGGCCGTCGGCGACGGCCAGCACGTGCCAGTCGCTGAGCTTCTCCGGGTGGCCGGCGGCATGGAACTGCACCGGCTCCTGGTTGCGCTTGCATCCCACCATCAACATCGCGACCAGCATCATGACCGCGCCGATCGCGGCGGCCCTGACCAACATGCCCTGCTTCATGCCGTCGGTGCCGCCTTGGTCGAGGCCGCGGCGTTGTCGGCCGGAATCGTCACCACCGGCAGCGGCGGCAGCTTGCAGCGCACCGCGTCGGTCACCAGGCTCGGATTCTTGTACTTGTTCGGGCCGTCGGCGTTGAGCGTCTCGGCGGCGCCGTTGTCGATGCAGACCTGCGCGCCACCCGTGCGTGCGGTGTTGACGTAACCGTCCCACAGCACGTCCGGCAGGCGTCCGCCGAGGCCGAACATCGCCACGCGCAACGCCTTCAGGTCGAGACCGTCCGGCTTGTCGCCGCCGCCCTTGAAGCGGTTGCCGTGGATGGCGATTTCTTCCGGGTACGGATCGAACGCCTTGGCCACGCCCTTCTCGGTCATGTAACCGGTCGAGAAGTAGCTGGAGATGATCACGTTCGCCGTCTGGTTGTCGGCGATGTCGTTGTCGAAGATCTCGACCTTGTCGTTGGAGTTGATCACCACGCCCGAACCCGCCGGCACGCTGGCCACGGCCGCGCCCTTGGCGGCGAAGTTGCCGGTGTTGTTGGCGATCACCTTGTTGCGATAGACGCGGGTGGTGTGCCCCGGCTGCGGCAGGTTCGGCATGTTGAACACGAGGATGCCGCCGGTGTTGTCGGTGGCGGTGTTCTCGTAGACGTCGGCGCCGATCGAGTTCTCGATCTCGATGCCGGCGACGTTGCGCTCGGCGCGGTTGCGGCGCACGACCACGTTCTTCGACTGGCCGACGTAGATGCCGGCATCGGAGGCGCCGATCGCGACCGAATCCTCGATCAGCACGTTGGTCGTCTGCACCGGGTAGATGCCGTACGCACCGTTGGTGGTCTTCGGCCCGCCGGTCCACTCCACGCGCACGCCACGGATGGTGATGTTCTCGCCCTCGTTGATCTTCAGGCCATCGCCCTTGCTGTCCTCGATGGCGAGGTTTTCCAGGGTGAAGTTGCCGGCGTTGACCAGCAGCCCTTCGGCGCCGGCCTTCTGGTCCTTGAAGCTGAGGATGGTCTTGTCCATGCCAGCGCCGCGGATGGTCACGCCGTCCACGCGCAGGCTCAGGCTGCGGTCGAAAGCGAAACGGCCGGCCGGGATCTCGATCACGTCGCCGGGCTTGGCGTCGAGCAAGCGCCCGATCAGCACCTTCTGGTAGTCGGCGTCGGCGGCCGGGGCCGGGGCTTCCTGCTTCTGGCAGCCAGCCAGGGTCGCCACGCCAACTGCGATCGCAATGCTGAGAGTGATGCGCTTCATAAGGTTTGCGTCCGTCCCCATTCCAGACTGATCCCGGCGGTCTTCACCCGACTCCGCAGGCGGAGGGGGAAGAAGTAAAACGCAGTCTGTGACGTTCGGGCGGCGCCGGTGGAGGGCAAAGCCGGCATACTCTGGGGGGCAAACCGGACAAGCTACGCAAGCGTATGCAACCAATCGACAAAGACGACCCCCGCCAGAGCGTGGCCAACATCAAGAGCGGC
>DATDBK010000041.1:0-2619 GCA_036524935.1 Lysobacter sp.
GTCGAGGACGAGCGCCTGGCCAAGGACGTCGCCCAGCAGCGTGATGCCAAGCGACGCGAGTCGCGCCTGGTCGCCGCCGCGGGCAACCGCATGGAAGACATCATGGCGCAGATGGGCAAGGGCGAGGGCCAGCTGAGCCTCAACCTGGTCGTCAAGGCCGACGTGCAGGGTTCGGTCGAGGCGCTGCGCCAGTCGCTGATCGCGCTGTCCAACGACCAGATCCGCATCAACGTGATCAGCTCCGGCGTGGGCGGCATCACCGAGTCCGACGCCAATGCCGCGGCTACCGCCAAGGCCACCGTGATCGGCTTCAACGTGCGCGCCGATGCGTCGGCACGCAAGGTGATCGATTCCTACGGCGTCGACCTGCGTTACTTCTCGATCATCTATGACGTGATCGACCAGGTGAAGCAGGTGGCATCGGGCATCCTCGGCGTCGAGATCCGCGAAGAGATCATCGGCACCGCCGAGGTCCGCGACGTGTTCCGCAGCTCGAAGTTCGGCGCGGTTGCCGGCTGCATGGTGGTCGAGGGCGTGGTCAAGCGCCACAAGCCGATCCGCGTGCTGCGCGACAACGCCGTGGTCTTCGAGGGCGAGCTGGAATCGCTGCGTCGCTTCAAGGAGAACGTCGACGAAGTGCGCAACGGCACCGAGTGCGGCATCGGCGTGAAGGCGTACAACGACGTCAAGCCGGGCGACCAGATCGAGTGCTTCGAGCGCGTCGAAGTCCAGCGCACGTTGTAATCAGATCATGCCGACCAAGTCGTTCCATCGCACCGATCGCGTTTCCGCCCAGCTCCGAAGGGAGCTGGGCACGATCGTGCACCAGGCCGTGCGCGAGCACGGCCTGCCGTCGGTCAGCGTCTCCGATGTCGAAATCACCCGTGACCTGGCCCACGCCAAGGTCTTTGTCACCGCGTTGCAGCAGGAGCGTTCCCGCGAGGCCGTCAAGGCGCTCAAGGAACTGGCCCCGCAGCTGCGTTTCCAGCTCGGCCGCGCCGTGAAGATGCGGCATGTGCCCGAGCTGCATTTCCACTACGACGACTCGGTCGATCGTGGCGAGCGCATCGACAATCTGCTGCGTGACGAGGCCGGCCCGACGCCGGCCGATGACGACAGCGAGAGCTGACAGACCCGAGCCCCCTCCCGCTGGCGGGAGAGGGGTGGGGCAAGCGCGAAAGCCGCCCTGATCCGCCCCCAGTTGCGGCCGTCCCGTATCCGCGGGAACGTACGCGTACATACGCGACGGCCCACCCGCACGTTTTCCGGACCCGATGAGCAGAAAGCCCCGTACCGTGTTCCGTGCGCTCGACGGCATCGTCCTGCTGGACAAGCCGCAGGGCCTCAGTTCCAACCAGGCGCTGCAGCAGGTCCGTCACCTGTTCCGCGCCGAGAAGGGCGGCCACACCGGCAGCCTCGATCCGCTCGCCACCGGCCTGCTGCCGATCTGCTTCGGCGAGGCGACCAAGATCGCCGGCCTGCTGCTGGGATCGGCCAAGGCCTACGAAACCACCGCCGTGCTGGGCGCCACCACCGACAGCGATGACGCCGACGGCGCGACGCTGCTGCAGCGTCCCGTTCCCGCCCTCGACGATGCCGCCATCGAGGCTGCGCTGGCGCCACTGCGCGGCGCTATCCGCCAGCGGGCACCGATCTACTCCGCGCTCAAGCAAGGCGGCGAGCCGCTGTATGCCAAGGCGCGCCGCGGCGAAACCATCGAGGCGCCCGAGCGCGACGTGGTCGTGCACCGCTTCGAGCTGACCGGCCGCGAGCAGGGGGCCGAAGGCACGCGTCTTCACCTGCATGTCGAATGCGGGTCCGGCACCTACGTCCGCAGCCTGGTCCGCGACCTTGGCGAGGCGCTTGGCTGCGGCGCCCATGTCGCCAGCCTGCGCCGGCTCTGGGTCGATCCGTTCCGCGAGCCGCGGATGTTCACGCTGGAAGCGCTTCGTGAGCTGGCTGCCCAGGGGGAGACCGTCCTTGACGGCTGCCTGCTGCCGATCGAGGCCGGCCTGGGCTCCTTCCCGCGGGCCGCGATCGACACCGAAGCGGCGCTGCGATTCGGCCACGGCCAGACCATCGACTGCGAGGCAGGCGAGGACGGGCTGGTCGCGGTCTACTCGCTGTCCGGGCGCTGCCTGGGCCTGGCCCAGCGCGAGGGCGGGAAGCTCGCGCCGCAGCGCCTGTTCCGCTGGGCGGCGGCGGCGACACGCGAGCCTGAACAGCCGGTTGCGCCTTCAGCCTGAATGGCTGGATGCTTGTCGGTTGTCACAATTCAGGTCGCAATCGCCCGGGTGGGCTGATACAATTTCGCCGCTTTTCAAGCACTTCAGCATTCCCTTCAGCACCATTCCAGAAAACGGCGGGCCAGGCGGTGCTTTGGCGCGGATTCCCCGCGACCGATTCGCTTCTGCAGGCCACGCATCCATGAGGCAATTCAAAGATGTCCATCGACACCAGCAAAGTTATTGAAGACAACAAGCGCGGCGCCAACGACACCGGTTCGCCGGAAGTCCAGGTCGCCCTGCTGACCGCCCGCATCGAGCAGCTCACCGGCCACTTCAAGGTCCACAAGCAGGACCACCACAGCCGCCGCGGTCTGCTCCAGATGGTCAACCG
>DATDBK010000042.1:0-4206 GCA_036524935.1 Lysobacter sp.
GCCGCCGCTGGAGATGTGTGGAGCGGGTGATGGGAATCGAACCCACGCTAGCAGCTTGGGAAGCTGCAGTTCTACCATTGAACTACACCCGCATGCGGGGAAGTCTATGCCCCCGGCAGAGCGGGAGTAAAGCCGCGGGAGTCAGGGACGGATCAGGGAAACTCCGGTTGCTCTGGTCGGCATCGACCGGGGCAACCGCCGCCTACCCGCATCCGTTTCCCTGCTCCCGCACTTCAGTCCATGTTCTGCGGTCAGCCGGTCAGAAACCGCCGCCAAGGCTGACAAACACGGTCGCGTTGTTGCCGCCCTTCTGGCCGACCGTCACGCTGGTGCCGACGTTGGTGGCCAGGCCGAACATCTGCGTGCGCGCGCCGAACATCAGCGTGCCGTAGTTCCGGTCGTACTGCGAACCCGGGACGGCGAACGACCCGGCGGCCGGCAGTGAGCGCAGCTGGGCGAAGACTTCGTCGTCGCCTTCCTCGAACTCGTGGTCGTAGGTCAGCCTGGTGTACGGGCTCAGGTGCTCGTTGATCGTGTAGTCAACCTGCCAGCCGAGGCTGCCGATCAGCGAGTCGAAGTCGCGGTCGAGGAAGGTCAGCGCAGTGGCTTCGGTGCTGTTCTCGTCGTAGCCGTCGACCTCGATCGTCTGCGACAGCAGCTGCATCACCGGACCATGCTTGAGCGAGCCCTCGCCGAAGTTCCAGCCGGCGGCGAAGCCTGCGGTCAGGTTGGTGCCGTCGGGCGAACCGGTGTGGGTGCGCGAGGTCGGCCCGAGCTTGATCCGGCGCTCGACGTCGTAGGCGACCCAGCTGTAGCTGAGCTGGCCATTGATCCATGCCGAGCCGCTGGTCCAGCCGAGGTAGCCACCGAGCGTGGCATCGTCCTGGTCGAACTGGCCGCGGTTGTTGCCCCAGTCCATCTTCTGCTGGCCGTAGCCGGCGAAGCCGCCGTACACGAGGTCGCCGCTGGCCCAGTCGAGGCCGAAGCTCACCGTCGGGCCCATGCCGTCGTAGTTATCGCCGTCGCCGTAGCGCTGGAAATCACCGCGCACGTCGCCCCACCAGCGCATGCCCTCGCCTTCCGGGCGCGAGCCGATCTGGGCGGCAACGCGATCGGCGCGGGCGCGACCGACCACCGCCTCCGAATGCGGCAGCACGGCCAGCTGGCGCGGACCTTCGAGGATCGACACCGCGTAGTCGCCGAGGATGGCGTGGGCCTTCGACGACGGGTGCACGCCGTCGGCGAACGCGTAGGCGTCAGGCGCGTCCGCAGCGGCATAGGAAGCCGGGTTGCAGAACAGCGACGAATCGCCCGCCGGCGCCGGCTGGGTGCGACAGCCCGGATTGGTGACGTTGCGGATGCCGTAGGGCGCCGGATTGGCGACGATTTCGCCCAGCAGGTGGAAGGTGTCGAGTGGAATCACGCGCAGGTTGGCCGAGGCCAGGCCGGCGAACAACGCATTGTTGTAGGCAGTCGACAGCGCGGTGCCCTGCGCCTGTGCGACAGCGCCGCCGGCGCGCGACTGCGGGGTCAGGCCCAGGTCCGGCACGGTCGGCACCAGCACGTAACGGGCGCCGGCACTTTCCAGCGTGGCGACATTGGTGACCTGGGCGGTGACGGCAGCACCGATGATCGCCTGCGCCTGCGCCGGGACCGTCGCGGCCGCGAACAGATCGTTGGCGCCGCCCCAGACGGTGTAGAGCGCATTGGCGTCAGCGTGACCACCGTTGCGGCTGAGGTAGCTGCCAATCTGCGTGGTCAGCGAGGGGATCGCACCGAGGCCGCCGACGCTGTTGGTGCCGTTGCGGGCACCGCCGACGGCGTAGTTGCTGCCGCCCTGGTTGTCGCTCACGGCGTTGGAACCGTAGTAGTCCGCCACGTATTCGGACCAGACCAGGCCCGGATTGGTGGTGAAGCGGCCCAGCAGCGCGCCGGACGGACCGACCACCTGCACCAGCGCAGGCCGGAAGTGGCCGGAGTCGGTCAGGCTGTCACCGAAGAAGACGGTCTGCGAGTACGGGTTGGACTGGGCGAAAGCCGGTGCGGCGGCCAGCGCCAGGGCGGCGGCCAGCACGGTGCGAACGGGTGTCATCATTGAATCCCCTGGGTGGCAGTGGTTGTACGGTGTCGTTGGAGACGGGTCCGCGAGGCCGACATACGCCCGCGGATGGATGCATCGAAACATGCGCGCTGGTGACACTCACGCCGCAGTGCGTCAAAAAGCGTGCCGACGCTGGCCTGGTGCCGTGGGCGCGGCGACAATAGCACCATGGACATTCTCTTGAACGGCGCCCCGCGCGCGATCGCGGCCGACACCACCGTGCTGCAACTGCTGCAACTGGAAGGCCTGGGCGAGCGCCGGGTCGCGGTCGAGATCAACAGCGAGATCGTGCCGCGCAGCCGCCATGGCGAGCACGCACTGGCCGAGGGCGACCGGGTCGAGATCGTCCACGCGCTCGGTGGTGGCTGAAGGCCCGGCGCGGGCACGGCTGCTAAACTAATGCGATGACCGCCCCGCTCCTCAACGACCCCCTCGTCATCGCCGGCAAGCCGTACGCCTCGCGCCTGCTCACCGGTACCGGCAAGTTCACCGATCTGGAACAGACCCGCCTGGCGACCCAGGCCGCTGGCGCGCAGATCGTCACCGTCGCGATCCGTCGCACCAACATTGGCCAGAACCCGGGCGAGCCGAACCTGCTCGACGTGCTGCCGCCCGACCGCTACACCCTCCTGCCCAACACCGCCGGCTGCTACACCGCCGACGACGCCGTGCGCACCTGCCGGCTGGCACGCGAGCTGCTCGATGGCCACAACCTGGTGAAGCTGGAAGTGCTCGGCGACCAGAAGACCCTGTATCCCGACGTGGTGCAGACCCTCGCCGCGGCCGAGATCCTGGTGAAGGACGGCTTCGACGTCATGGTCTACACCTCCGATGACCCGATCCTGGCCAGGCGCCTGGAAGAGATCGGCTGCGTCGCAGTGATGCCGCTGGCCGCGCCGATTGGCTCGGGCCTGGGCGTGCAGAACAAGTACAACCTGCTCGAGATCGTCGAGAACGCGCGCGTGCCGATCATCGTCGACGCCGGCGTCGGCACCGCCTCGGACGCGGCCATCGCGATGGAACTGGGCTGCGACGGCGTGCTCATGAACACCGCGATCGCCGGTGCAAGGGACCCGGTGCTGATGGCCCACGCGATGAAGCTCGCAGTCGAGGCCGGTCGCGCCGCGTTCAAGGCCGGTCGCATCCCGCGCAAGCGTTTCGCCAGTGCCTCCAGCCCGGTCGATGGGTTGATCGGCTGATGTCGGACCCGAGCACCCCTGCCCCCAAGGGCAAGGTCCCGCCCAAGCCGTTCACCATCGAGGAAGGCCACCGCAAGGTCCGCAGCTTCGTGTTGCGGCAGGGGCGCTTCACCGAGGCCCAGCAGCGCGCGTTCGACCAGCTGTGGCCGCGCTTCGGCCTGGATTACATGCCGGCCGGGAGCGGCGGCACCCCGCGCGACTTCGACGCTGCGTTCGGCCGCCAGGCCAGGCGGGTGCTGGAGATCGGCTTCGGCAATGGCGAGGCCCTGCGCTTCGCCGCGCAGAACGACCACGACCGCGACCTGATCGGCATCGAAGTGCACGCGCCAGGCGTCGGCCGCCTGTTGAATGCCCTGGCCGAAGACGGCAGCGACCACGTCCGTCTCTACCACCACGACGCGGTCGAAGTGCTGCACAACGAGATCGCCGACGGCTCGCTCGACGAGATCCGCATCTACTTCCCCGACCCGTGGCACAAAAAGCGCCACAACAAGCGCCGACTGGTCCAGCCGGAGTTCGCCCGCCTGCTGGTCACCAAGCTCGCCGTTGACGGGCGCTTGCACCTTGCCACCGATTGGCAGGACTATGCAGAGCAGATGTGGGATGTGCTCGATGCGACGCCCGGCCTGAGCAACCGCGCAGGTCCGCGCGGCAGCGTGGAGCGACCGCAGTGGCGACCGCAGACCCACTTCGAGACCCGCGGCCAGAAACTTGGCCACGGTGTGTGGGATCTCCTCTACGACCGCGTTCCATAACGCGTCCCTTAAAAGCATGAGTCGCTAACGCCCCGGCATGGATACCGCGCTGACGCTCACCACCGACATGAAGCTCGTGCTCGGGCTGGTGGGCTTCACGATGGTGATGTTCCTGTTCGAGCGCATCCGCGCCGACGTCGTGGCCCTGGTC
>DATDBK010000043.1:0-9806 GCA_036524935.1 Lysobacter sp.
TCGCCAGCTGAAGGAGCGCGTCATCGCGATGATGCTCGACGGGGTGCTCAAGCCCGGAGACGCTCTTCCCTCCGTGCGCCAGGTCGCTGCCGAATATCAGCTCAATCCAATCACTGTCTCGCGCGCCTATCAGGAACTGGCAGACGAGGCTCTCGTCGAAAAACGCAGGGGTCTGGGCATGTACGTGACCGAAGAGGCCGCAAAGAAACTGCTGTTCAATGAACGCGAACGCTTCCTGCGCGAGGAGTGGCCGCTGGTGCTGGAACGCATCATGCGCCTGGGCCTGACCGCACAGGAACTGCTGGCCACCGACGTCAAGGCAGGCACGCAATGAACGCTCCCGCCACCACTTCCGCATCCGTGGTCAGCGCCCACGGCCTGCGCAAGGTCTACAAGAACAAGCTGGCGCTGGACGACACCGCGTTCGAGATCCCGGCGGGTCGCATCGTCGGCCTGATCGGACCCAATGGCGCCGGAAAGACCACCGCGCTCAAGGCCATCCTCGGCCTGATCCCGTTCGAGGGTACGCTGCGAGTGCTCGGCCGCGACCCGCGCAGCGAGCGTGACGAACTGATGCGCGACGTCTGCTTCATCGCCGACGTCGCGGTGCTGCCGCGCTGGATCCGGGTGCGGGAAGCCATCGAGTTCGTCGCCGGCGTACACCCCCGCTTTGACCGCGCCCGCTGCGAACGCTTCCTCGCCCACACCCAGCTCAAGCCGAACATGCGCGTCCGCGAGCTGTCCAAGGGCATGATCGTGCAGTTGCACCTGGCCCTGGTGATGGCGATCGACGCCAAGCTGCTGGTACTGGACGAACCGACGCTCGGCCTCGACATCCTCTATCGAAAGCAGTTCTACCAGCGCCTGCTGGAGGACTACTTCGACGAGGAAAAGACCATCCTGGTCACCACCCACCAGGTCGAGGAGATCGAACACATCCTCACCGACGTCATGTTCATCCGCGACGGCAAGGTGGTGCTCGACAACGACATGGAATCGCTCGGCGAGCGCTTCATCGAAGTGCTGGTCAACGGCGAGAAGACCGAACAGGCGCGCGCCCTGAAGCCAATCGACGAACGCTCCCTGCCGTTCGGCAAGACCGTGATGCTGTTCGATTCCGTGCCGCACGAGCACCTGGCCGGCCTGGGTGAGACCCGCACGCCTGGTCTGGCCGACCTGTTCGTCGCCACCATGAAGGGGACCTACGCATGAATGCGATCCAAGAAGTCCACGGCGAAAGCCGCGTCCCTGCGATGGCCGCACCGCATCCGACCCACACCTACAAGATGCTGCTCAAGCGCGAGTTCTGGGAGCACAAGGGTGGTTTCTTCTGGGCACCGCTGGTGGCCGGCGGCATCCTCCTGCTGCTGACCCTGATGGGTGTCGGCGCCGGCGAAGTACTGCTGCGCAAGGTTCCCGACCACGCCACCATCAATGTCGAAGGCGGCAGCTTCCAGGTCAACGGACTCGACCTGGCGCGACTGACCGAGAAGATCAGCCCGGACGAGATGCACGAGTTCGGTGGCGCGATCGATGCCAGCCTGTACATGGCGGCGACCTGGCCCTTCGTCGTCCTCGCCTTCGTCGTGTTCTTCTACTGCCTGGGCAGCCTGTACGACGACCGCAAGGACCGCAGCGTCCTGTTCTGGAAGTCGTTGCCGATCTCCGACCGCGACACGGTCCTGTCGAAGGTGCTCAGCGCGACGGTGATGGCGCCGGTGATTGCCGCCACCGCGGCGATCCTGACCGTCTTCGGCTCGATGCTGATCTACAGCCTGGTCGTGCTCCTGCACGGCGGCAACCCGTACACCCTGCTGTGGGTGCCGGCGAGCCCGCTGAAGGTCTGCGCCCACCTGATCGCCTCGATCCCGGTGTACGCACTGTGGGCTCTGCCGACCGTGGGCTGGTTGATGCTGTGCTCGTCCTGGGCCCGGAGCAAGCCGTTCCTGTGGGCGCTGATCATCCCGGTCTTCGCCGGCATCCTGGTCGGCTGGTTCGACCTGATGCAGGCCTTCGACCTGGATACGGCCTGGTTCTGGAAGAACATCGTCGCCCGCAGCCTGACCAGCATCGTCCCGGGCGCCTGGTTCGACGCGGCCAACATCGGCGACATCAGTGTCGATGGCCCGCAGGCGATCCACTCGGTGATCAATCTGCGCACGATGTACTCGGTACTGCTCACCCCGCACCTGTGGATTGGCGCGGTGGCTGGCGCGGCGATGCTCTACGGCGCGATCCGCATGCGCCGCTGGCGTGACGACGGCTGATCGCAGGGTCCGCGGGACCGTGGCACGCAACCATCGGCCACGGTTCCGCATCCCAGCTGCACTGACCCACGGAGCCTGAAGATGACGATCCACAAGTCCGCCCTCGCAGTTGCCCTCTCGCTCGGCGCCCTGATCCTGCCGGTCGCCCAGGCCGCCACTCCCAATTGCCAGCACAGCCAAGCCCGCAACCTGAAGCTCGACCTGGCTGGAGTGAAGACGGTCGTGTTCGATATCGGCCCGCATGACCTCGTCGTCAACGCGTCGCCCAATGGCCGCGCCGTGATCGACGGCAAGGCATGCGCCTCGGAGGTCAGCTCCCTGGAAACCCTCAAGCTCTCGCAGCAGCGCGTTGGCGAGAAGCTGATGGTGACGGCCGAGCGCAACGACGGCATCTCGTTCAACTTCGGCGGCTATCACTACGCCTATCTCGACCTGAAGGCGTCGATTCCGGACAACGTGCTGGTGCAGCTGAAGGTCGGCTCCGGCGATGCCCAGGTTACCGGCGCATCGGCGCTGAGCATCGACCTGGGCTCGGGTGATGTCGATGCGCGCGATATCCGCGGCCTGGTCACTGCAGACCTCAACTCCGGCGACATCAAGCTCGACACGATCGGCTCGCTGCAGGTGCTCAGCGTCGGCTCCGGCGATTTCAGTGCCCGCCGCATCGGTCGCGGCGCTACTGTCGGCAGCATCGGCTCGGGCGATGTCGAACTGGTCGGTGTCGGTGGCGACGTAACCGTCGACCGGATCGGCTCGGGCGACCTCGACGTGCGCGATGTACGCGGCAACCTCAGCGTCCGCCGCGTCGGCAGCGGCTCGGTCGACCACAGCGGCGTGACCGGTCGCACAGACGTACCGCAAGACAACTGACCTCTACAGCGGACCGGGCGCGCTCGCGCCTGGCCGCATCCACCAGGAGCTCCGCATGATTGCCGCAACCCGCACCGTACTGTTCGCCGCTGTGCTGGGCGGCGTGTCGCTCCTGACCGCCTGTGACGCCAATCCCGCGCCGGGCAGCGCGCCGTCGGCGAAGAAGGCCGAACCCACGGTCATTTCGTCGGCCATCCAGAAGGCCATCGGCGAGGCGCAGCAAGAGATCGCCGAGGGCAACATCACCGTCTCCAAGGACGAACACGGTGCTGGCAAGAAGGCCGAGATCACGCCCAAGGGCGACCTGCTGATCGACGGCCGTGCGGTCGCGGTGACGCCAGCCCAGCGTGCACTGCTGCTCGAGTACCGCGGCCACGTCGTCGCCGTCGCCACCGCCGGCATGCACATCGGCATGGAAAGCGCGGACCTGGCCACCAAGGCGGTCGCCGAATCGCTCAAGGGTGTGTTCACCGGCAACACCGACGAAGGGGAAAAGCACGTCGAAGCCGAAGCCGACAAGGTCCGCACGGCCGCCCAGCAGTTGTGCACGCACCTGCCGGGCATGCTGGCCTCGCAGCAGAAGCTGGCCGCGGCGCTACCGGAGTTCCAGCCGTACGCCACCATGGAAGCGGACGATGTTGATGATTGCTGGAAGGAAACCCGCGATCACGAAACCGCGAGTGCGGAAGCCGAAGCGTCCAAGCGCTGAACCACCTTGCGGGCAGGCTCAGCCCTACCCGCCTCCGCCTGCACCTTCGTGGATCCCGCCGCGCGTCAGCGCCGCGGGGTCCAGCAGCTGGCGCAGATCCTTCTCTGGCAGTCCGCTGACCTCGACCGCGACCTCGAGCACCGGCCTCCCCTCCTTGTAGGCCTGCTTGGCGATCGCCGCAGCCTTCTCGTAGCCGATGATCGGATTCAGTGCGGTCACCAGGATCGGATTGCGATCGAGTGCCTCGCGCACCCGCTCCGGCCTCGCCTTCAGTCCGGCGATCGCGTCGTCGGCCAGCAGGCGCATGACGTTGGCGAGCAGCCGGATCGAATCGAGCAGGTCGTAGGCGATCAGCGGCAGCATCACGTTGAGCTGGAAATTGCCGCTCTGCCCGGCCACGGTGATCGCGGCGTGATGGCCGATCACCTGTGCGCAGACCATGCAGGTCGCCTCGGGGATCACCGGGTTGACCTTACCCGGCATGATCGAGCTGCCCGGCTGCAGCGCCGGCAGTTCGATTTCGCCCAGTCCGGCCAGCGGGCCTGAATTCATCCAGCGCAAGTCGTTGGCGATCTTCATCAGCGCCACCGCCAACGTGCTGAGCTGCCCGGACAATTCAACCGCGTCGTCCTGCGCGGCGATGCCCTCGAACTTGTCCAGCGCCGATTCGAAGCGCGTGCCGGCCAGGGTCGTCAGCGCCTTCGCCATCGCCCGACCGAAACGCGGATCGGCATTGATGCCCGTGCCGATCGCGGTCCCGCCAATCGGCAGGCGGCGCAGGCGCTTGAGCGCATCGGCGATGCGCTCCTCGGCGGACGCCAGTTGCGAGGCCCAGGCGCCGAATTCCTGGGCGAATGTCAGGGGCATGGCGTCCATCAGGTGGGTGCGGCCGGTCTTTGTCACCTTGGCCAGCGCCTTGCCGCGGCGCTCGATGGTCCTGCGCAGGTGCCTGAGCGACGGCACCAGCTGCTCGACCGTGGCCAGCTGCGCCGATACCCGGATCGCAGTCGGGATCACGTCATTCGAGCTCTGCCCGAGGTTGACGTGGTCATTCGGATGGACCTTGTGCCTGCTGCCGGAGGTGGCCAGCGAGGCAATCACCTCGTTGGCGTTCATGTTGCTGGACGTGCCCGAACCGGTCTGGAAGACGTCGATCGGGAACTGCGCGTCGTACTCGCCCTTGGCAACGGCAAGCGCGGCGGACTGGATCGCCTGGGCGGCGCCCTTGCCAAGCAGGCCGAAGCCGCCGTTGACCTGAGCCGCCGCGGCCTTGATCAGGCCCAGTGCGCGGATGAATTCGCGCGGCATCGGCTGGCCAGAGACCGGGAAGTTCTGCACCGCGCGCTGGGTCTGCGCGCCCCACAGGGCAGCGGCGGGCACCTGCAACTCGCCCATGCTGTCGCGTTCGGTGCGGAACTGCGCGCCGCTGCGTGGCTGCCTGGCCATCGGGAATCTCCGGGGGGATGGTATGGAGTGAGCTTACGCCGCCGGCACGTGCCGGATGGGGGGACGGGGTCGGGTTTGGGCAGGAGTAGTAGAATCGCGGTTTTCTCGCCCCCCACCTGCCATGTCCGCCGAATCCCAGCTGCTCGCCCTGTCCCCGCTCGATGGCCGCTATGCCGGCAAGGTCGATGCACTGCGCCCGATCTTCTCCGAGTACGGCCTGATCAAGGCGCGCGTCAAGGTCGAGGTCGAATGGCTGCTGGCGCTGGCCGCCGAGCCGGGCATCGCCGAACTGCCGCCGTTCTCCGAAGCCGCCGCCGCACGCCTGCGCGCGCTCGCCGACAACCTGTCGCCGGCCGATGCGGCCCGGGTCAAGGAGATCGAGCGGACCACCAACCACGACGTCAAGGCCGTGGAATACCTCATCAAGGAGCGCCTCAAGGACGACGCCGAGCTGGGCCCGGCGCTGGAATTCGTGCACTTCGCCTGCACCTCCGAGGACATCAACAACCTCAGCTACGCGCTGATGCTCAGCCAGGCGCGCCAGTTCGTGCTGCTGCCCAAGCTCGACGAACTTATCCAGACGCTGCGGACGATGGCGCACGAGCATGCCGCGCTGCCGATGCTGTCGCGCACGCACGGCCAGACCGCTTCGCCGACCACGGTCGGCAAGGAACTGGCAAACGTGGTCGCGCGCCTGCAGCGCCAGGGCGAAACCCTGGCCGCCGCGCGCATGCCCGGCAAGATCAACGGCGCGGTCGGCAACTACAACGCCCACGTCGCTTCCTATCCGGACGTCGACTGGCCGAAGTTCTCCGAGCACTTCGTCCACTCGCTCGGCCTGAACTGGCAGCCCTACACCACCCAGATCGAACCGCACGATGGCATCGCCGAGATATGCGATGCGCAGCGTCGCATCGACACCATCGCCGTGGATTTGTGCCGCGACGTCTGGGGCTACATCTCGCTGGGCTACTTCAAGCAGGCCGTGAAGGCCGGCGAAGTCGGCAGCTCGACGATGCCGCACAAGGTCAACCCGATCGACTTCGAAAATGCCGAAGGCAATTTCGGCATCGCCAACGCGCTGTTCGAGCATTTCGCCGCCAAGCTGCCGATCAGCCGCTGGCAGCGCGACCTGACCGACTCGACCGTGCTGCGCGCGCTCGGCACGGCGTTCGGCCATGCCCTGATCGGTTTCGATGCGCTGCAGCGTGGCCTGGGCAAGCTCAGCGTCAATCCCGAGCGCCTGGCAGCCGACCTGGACGCATCGTGGGAAGTGCTGGCCGAAGCCGTTCAGACGGTGATGCGCCGCCACGGCCTGCCCAACCCGTACGAACAGCTCAAGGCGCTGACCCGCGGCCAGGGCATCAACGAGGCATCGATGCGCCAGTTCATCGCCTCGCTGGAACTGCCAGCGGCGGACAAGCAGCGCCTGCTCGAGATGACGCCGGGCAGCTACACCGGCCTGGCCGAGAAGCTCGCGCGCGAGATCTGATTGTTTACCCCCCTCTCCCGCCTGCGGGAGAGGGTTGGGGTGAGGGCAAGAGCGCCCTCATCCGCCCTTCGGGCACCTTCTCCCGCTTGCGGGAGAAGGGAAAGGATCACGGACCGACATGAAGCTGCTCCTCAACATCGACGTCGACGATCTGCCCGCGGCCGAGGCGTTCTACATCTCCGCTTTCGCGCTGCAACCGGCGCGTCGCTTTGGCGATGCAGCCCTGGAGATGCTCGGCGCAGAAGTTTCCATCTACCTCCTGCACAAGCCGGCCGGCAGCACCGGCGCCGGCGGCATGCAACGCACCTACGACCGACACTGGACGCCGCTCCACTGTGACGTGGTGGTCGATGACCTGGATGCCGCATTGGCCCAGGCCGTCGCCGCCGGCGCTCGCCGGGAAGGCGCAATCCGCGTGGCCGACTGGGGCCGCATCGTCACCATCACCGACCCGTTCGGGCACGGCTGGTGCCTCTTGCAGTTCCGCGGCCGCGGCTATGACGAGATCACGACATGAGCAAGAAGACCGTGGCGGCGAAGAAGCCGGCCCCGCTGGCAGTCCCCATTGAAATCGATGCCAGTGCGCACCCGCCGCTCGGCATGGCGCCCGAGCGCTTCCTGCGCGACTACTGGCAGAAGAAGCCACTGCTGATCCGCAATGCCTTCCCGGGCTTCGAATCGCCGCTGCAGCCCGAGGACCTGGCCGGCCTGGCCTGCGAGGAGGCCGCGCTTTCGCGCATCGTCATGCACGACCGCGACAAAGACCGCTGGACCCTGCGCCACGGCCCGTTCGACGAGGCCGAGTTCCCAGACATGCCGCACCAGGACTGGACATTGCTGGTGCAGGACATGGACAAGTGGGACAGCGATATCGCCGCGCTGCTGCCGGCGTTCTCGTTCCTGCCGCGCTGGCGCATTGACGACGTCATGGTGTCGTTCGCCGCACCGGGTGGTTCGGTCGGTGCCCATGTCGACCAGTACGACGTGTTCCTGCTGCAGGCGCAGGGACACCGGCGCTGGCAGATCGATGCGCGCGCCAATCCGCCGCTGGAATTCCGCAATGACGCCGACCTCAAGCTGCTGCGCGAATTCAGCGCCAGCCACGAGTGGGTGCTCGGACCCGGCGACATGCTCTACCTGCCACCGGGCGTGCCGCACAACGGCGTTGCCGAGGATGCTTGCCTGACCTTCTCGGTGGGCATGCGCGCGCCCTCGGCCGCCGAGCTCCTCGGCGACTTCGTCGACACGCTGGCCGCCGATGCGGACGAGTCATTGCGCTACGCCGACCCCGATCTGGCCCCGGCCGCGGATCCGGCTGAAATCGACACCGCGGCGATGAACCGTGCCGTCGAGGCGCTGAACCTGTTGCGCATGAACGACCCCGATCGCCTCGGCGACTGGTTCGGTCGCTTCATGACCGTCTACCGCGCCGCCGGCGAGGTCCGGCCCGGTGCCGATACGCGTTCCCGCATCGAGATCGAATGGGACCTGCAGCACGATGCATCGCTGCATCGCCATCCGTGGTCGCGCATGGCCTGGCGCCGCGCGCACGGCAAGGGCGAGCCTTCGCGCCTGTTCGTGAGCGGCCAGTCGCACGAACTGCCGGCCCACGACGCTTCGGCCATTGCCAATGCCGCCATGCTCGACGGCACGGTCTACTCCGGGCTGTCCGAGGCCGGGCGCGACTGCGTGTACACCCTGCTCCAGGCTGGCCATTATCAGCTGGTGCTTGCGGACGAAGAAGAATGAACGACATGAGCCAGGCCGGCCGCACGTTCCGGGTCGAGGCCATCGCGTTCCACGACGGCGTTGCCGAGTTGCGCGTGGTGCGCGATGCGGTGTTCGTGCAGGAACAGGGCGTCCCGGTCGAGATCGAACGCGACGCGCTCGACCCGCTGTGCGTCCACGTCATCGCCCGCGACGACCGGGGCCAGCCGATCGGCACCGGCCGCCTGACGCCGGACCATCGTATCGGCCGCATGGCGGTGCTTCCGGACTGGCGTGGCAAAGGCGTCGGCGACGCCCTGCTGTGCGCGCTGCTCGCACAGGCCCGGCAACTGGGCTGGCTGAAGGTGAGCCTGCATGCGCAGGTTGCGGCCATCGTCTTCTATGCCCGGCAAGGGTTCCTGCCCTATGGCGAACGTTTCGTCGAAGCCGGCCTGGACCACCAGTCGATGCACCTGGAGCTTGACCAGGTCAACGCCGTGGAGCGCCGCGACGCCGCGATCGCCGCAGCCATCGGCGTGATCGCCAGCGCCCGCCGCCGGCTGTGGATCTATTGCCGCGAACTCGACCCCGGCCTGTTCGACCAGCCCGAAGTCCTCGCCGAACTGCGCCGCTTCACCGTGGCCGGTGGCGAGGTTCGTGTCCTGCTGCAGGATCCGGCCGCACCGCAACGTGCGATCGCGCCATTGCTGGGGCTGGCGCAGCGCCTGACCAGCGCGTTCGGCCTGCGCGCGATCGAGGAACCGGTGGACCGCGACTACCCGAGCGCCTACGTGGTCAATGACGACTGCGGCTGGTACTTCCGTCCGCTCGGCCATCGTTTCGATGGCGAGACCCGGCTCGACGATCCGGCCCGCGGTCGCCAGCTGCGCGCCCACTTCGAACCCGTCTGGGAACGTGCCCGGCCCTGCAGCGAATACCGGGCGCTGGGCCTGTGATTGCCCAATATCGAGCTGCCCTACCGGGCGCCGCATGCGGCGAATACGACGATTTCGCCCTTGAAGCAGCTCCGGGCGACCCAACGCTATCTGACCAGGGCTTGGCCACAGCGGCTGATTCGACATAAGTGTTAGCCGTTTACCGCCAGCCAAGGGCTATAATTCCGAATCTTGGCGCCTGAATAGCCGCACAAGCGTGCAATCCAGGCCTCCTCCGACTTCTCCCATCGAGTTTCCCGATCACCATCGTGGACAGTCTCCTGAAGCAGTTCTCCCAGTCCTCCCAGCTCGGCGCCAATGCCGCTTTCGTCGAGGACCTGTACGAGCAGTACCTGGTTTCCCCCGACAGTGTCGACCCG
>DATDBK010000044.1:0-20201 GCA_036524935.1 Lysobacter sp.
ATCCACTTGGACGACAGACGATATGTCCATTTCGGGGAACGTACGCCTCTAGGGGCTATGTCGCAACGACATAGCATTACGACCTTACCTGAACCGTACGAAGGGCCATTCATAGAACAACTGGTGGCAGGGGCAATCAAATTCCAAGTACCTGAGCTACCTCGAGGAAGCACGCCTGCACTGGATGCTGTCGGTGCCGGGCCAGGGACTCGACGAGCACGTCGCCCCGGTTGTGGCTGCTGCCAACCTCAACTACCGGCGTCCGATCGAATGGCCGGCGCAGGTCGCGATCGAGCTGTTCGTCGATCGACTGGGCAACAGCAGCGTCAGCATCGGCCACCGCATCGTCGACGCAGCCGATGACAGCGTGCTGTATTGCGACGGCAACGTGGTGATGGTGTGGATCGACCGCGGCAATGGCCGCGCCGCGCCGCTGCCGGACGCCGTGCGCGAGTCCTGTTCCGCATAGCCCCGCTGAAGCCCGGGTAACCCCGGTATCCGGGGGCAACCGGGATTGCGCGCCCGGAATCCCGGGTGCGCTTCGCTTACCCGGGCTACGAATGCGGCCTAGCGTTTTGCCTTGGCCTTGGCCTTGCCGGCCGGAGCCGCCGCGGCATCACCGAGCGTGACCTTCGCCCACATGTCGCCGTTCTCGTCGGGGTGGACGTTCTGCACTTCACGGCCGAATCCCGGAAAGCGCTTGCCGAAGGCTTCGACTGCGATGAGGAACTTCACGATCGTGCCCCCCTTGGGGTCGACCCGCTCGCCCGGCATCAGCACCGGAATGCCCGGCGGGTACGGCACGATCATCAGTGCCGCCACGCGCCCTGGCAGATCGGCCACGCGCACTTCCTCGGTCTTGCCGTGGATCAGCTTCTGGTAGGCCTCCGAGGGCGTCAGTACCTGTTCCGAAATAACCTCGCCCGCCGCATTCGCCATGGCCTGCAGGTCGAGCTCGGTCATGACCTCATGCATCTCGTCGCACAGTTGCGGCAGCGTCATGCCGCCGTAGCGCTGCGGGTAGGAATGGACCAGCTCGGGCAAGGCTTCCTCGAGCGACGCCTTGCGGTCGTACAGGCGCTTGAACGCCATCAGCGTTTCCAGCAGCGTGCCCCACTTGCCCTGGGTGGTGCCGACCGAGAACAGCACGAGCACGGTGTAGTCGCCGGTGCGGGCGATCTCCTGCCGGCGCGCATCGAGGAACTTCGACAGGATGGTGCCGGGGATGCCGCGCTTGGCGATCTTGCCCTTCGCGTCAGTACCCGGGCACAGGATCGTGACCTTGGTCGGATCGAGCATGCAGAAGTCGCCGGCGACGACCTCGTCGGGGATGCCGTGCCAGCTCTCGCCTGCGCGCAGCGTCCAGCACCCCGGATCGTTGCACAGCACGTCGGTTGCCACGTCGGCCAGGTCGACCTTCTTCTTGCCGACCGGAACCTGGTCGGGCTGGAACAACGAGAAGAACCATTCGCCCTCTTCCTTGAAGCGCTTGTTCACCGAGGCCACCGTCTTGCGGAACTCGACCGCGTAACTGACGGTCTCGCGCAGCAGCGCGCTGCCGGAGGGCTCATCCATCATCGCGCTGGCGATGTCCAGTGACGCGATCAGCGGATAGAACGGCGATGTCGTGCCGTGCATCATGAAGGCCTCCTTGATCGGGGCCCACTCCATCTTTCCGCGTTCGCTGTTGCTGACGTGGATGTAGGACGCCATCGAGAACGCCGGCAGCATCTTGTGCGTCGACTGCACCGCGAAGACCGTCGGCCGGTTCTTCATGTCGCGTGGCACGCCCATGGCGAAGCGGTGCTTGAACAGCGGATGGAACTTGCCGTAGGCGTACCAGGCTTCGTCGAAGTGAACCCGCGACACGCTCTCCCCCAGCATCTCGGCGACCTTGTCGACGTTGTAGAGCATGCCGTCATAGGTCGGGTTGGTCACCACCGCATGCACGGGTGCGCTCGACTTCGCGCCGGCGGTCAGCGGCGAATCGGCGACCAGCTTGTCGATGTGCGCCTTGGTGAAGCGCTTGGGCGGGATCAGGCCGATCATGCCGTAGCCATTGCGGCTGGGCTGGAAGTACACCGGTCTTGAACCCGCCAGCGTCATCGCGTGGTTGAGCGACTTGTGGCAATTGCGGTCGACCACCACCATTTCGTCCTGCCCGACCGAGGCCTGCACCACGATCCGGTTCGATGCCGACGAACCGGCCAGCACATAGAACGTCCAGTCGGCGCCGAACACGCGCGCCGCCATGCGCTGCGATTCCGCCGGCGGCCCCTCGATGTCCAGCCATGAGCCCAGTTCGACATTGGAGATGCCGATGTCGGCCCGCATGATGTTCTCGCCGAAGAAGCGATGGAACTCGGCTCCAGCCGGGTGCTTCAGGTAAGCCGCGCCACCCATGTGGCCAGGGGCGTCCCACTGGTAGGTGCCTTCTTCGGTCAGCTTCTTGAGCGCCTTGAAATACGGCGGCAGCATGCCGTTGTGGTAATCGTCGATGGCGAAGCGAACGCGCTTGGCGAAGAACTCGGGCGTCTCGCCGATCAGGTTCACGTACTCGCGGACCTCGCGCACCACGCTCATCGGCAGGTTACGGGTCGTTACACCCCGGCTGAGCAGGAAGATCGGGATCCGCAGCGACTTCTCGCGCACGGCGCGGATGATCTCCATCACCGGCTTCTCGCTCATGCCGGCGGTTTCCCCGAGGTCCCAGTCGATTGCCACGCAAGAGTAGGAAGCCGAGCCCTGGGCGATGATCAGCCCGTCCTCGCAGTTGTGCGCGCGCAGCACCTCGATGCCATGGTCCTGCACGGCCTGGCCCAGCCGGGTCAGCGCCAGCGCGTAGGCCGAGCCCTGATCGGGAAGGTCAGTGGTCACATACAGCAACCAAGGGTTGGTCATGGACATGGCGATTCCTCTATAGGCCTGGTGCTGCAGGGGATGTGGCAGGGAATTGCGGGTCAAAGCCGTGATGCTGCGTCGCGCCTCACTCCTGCACGACGTAGGTGTAGAAGCGGATGCGTCCGTCTTCCACCACCTGGTAGACGCCCTGGACCTCGTACGAGAAGCCGGGGAAGCGGTTGCAGTTCTCTTCGAACGCGAGGAAGTAGTCGATCATCGGATTGGCCTTCGCGTCGTAGCGCTCGCCGGGAACGATGATCCCGATGCCAGGCGGATAGATCAGCGCCAGCGTCGCAGCCACCCGGCCGGACACCTCGCTCATCGGCACGAAGTCGACCTCGCCACCGACCAGGGCTTCGTTGGCCTCGCGAGCCGACATCGCCTGCTCGGGGAACGACTCGTAGCGGAAGCTGAGCCGCTGCAGCTCCTTGATGTCTTTCGCCACGAAGTAATCGTGCATCTCCTGCGCGATCTGTCGCAGCGAGTAGTTGCGATAGCGCGCTTCGTTGCGCTGGTACAGGCCGGGAACCACCTGCTCGAGTGGGCTGTCAGCCTCGTAGTGGTCGCGAAATCGTTCGAGCGCGGCCAGCAGCATCGCCATCTTGCCCTCGCCCACTGCCGGGGTCATCAGGAACAGGATGCTGTAGAGATCGTTCTTCTCCGGGATGACATTGTTCTCGCGCAGGAAGTTGGCGAGGATCGTCGCCGGCATACCACTCGTTGCGTACTTGCCGGTGGCCGCGTCGATGCCGGCCGTGGTCAGCATCAGCTTGGTCGGATCGACCATCGCCGCCTCTTCGCCGAGATTGCGGTAGCCGTGCCAGCTCGCGCCCGGCGCCAGCTGCCAGTACGCCTGCTCGCGCGCCAGCACGGTCGTCGGCACGTCCTCCCACGGCACGGTCCGGCCTTCGTACTCGACCTGGTCCGGCACGAACGGATTGATGAAGCCACCGAAGCGCCTGCGTATCTCCTTGCGCCCCTCGATGCCGAGCTTGACCATGTCGTCCCACAGCACCTGACCGGCCTTGTCGGCGTGCATCTGCGCGTTGACGTCCAGGCTGGAGAACAACGGGTAGAACGGCGACGTCGATGCCTGCAGCATGAACATCTCGTTGAAGCGCTTGTGATTGACCCGGAAGGGCTTGTCACGGATGTGCGCGTCGCGGACGTGGATCTGCGAGGCCTGCGAGAAGCCGGCCAGCTGCTTGTGCGTCGACTGGGTGGCGATGACGCCCGGCGAATCGCCGTCCAGCGCCAGGCCCATGCTGAAGTGGTCCTTCATTAGCGGGTGGAACGCGCCGAAGCCGGCCCAGGCCTCGTCGAAGTGGATGTACTGGCAGAGGTGGCCGATCTTTTCCAGCACCTTCTGCGCGTTGTAGACGGTGCCGTCGTAGGTGCACTGCTCGATGATCGCCACCCGGATCGGGCGCTCGCGTTTCCAGGCATCGGTGCCCGCCAGGCGCGGGTGATGCTTGATCTTGTCGCGGATCGCTGCCTCGTCGAACGCCGACCAGTCGATCGGCCCGACCATGCCGAAGCCGTTGCGATCGGTTTCCAGGTAAATGGGGATCGCGCCGGCCATCAGCAGCGCGCCATGGTGGTTGGACTTGTGGTTGTTGCGATCGAACAGCACCACGTCCTTGCTGCGCAGCAGCGAGGTGTTGACCACCTTGTTCGACGAGGAGGTGCCGTTGAGGACGAAATAGGTGCGGTCCGACTGGAATACCCTGGCGGCGCTGCGCTGGGCCGCGAGTGCCGGACCTTCATGGATCAGCAGGTCGCCGAGCGAGACCATGGCGTTGCAGATGTCGTCGCGGAAGACATTCTCGCCCATGTGCTCGTAGAACAGCCGCCCAACCGGGTGGCGCATGAACATCTGCCCGCCCTGGTGGCCCGGGCATGCCCAGGTCCGGTTGGCGTCGAAGTCATACCGCATCAGCTCGCCGAAGAACGGCGTGCGCAGGCTTGCCGCATAGCGCTCGATCGATGCGACCAGGCGCTTCTCGTAGAAGTCGCGTGTTTCCAGATCGGCAATCAGGACTCCGTCGAGGGACTTCAGGAAAGGCTCGGCGAGCGCCTCGTCGTCGCGGCCGCTGATCATGAAGATCGGCATCCGCAGCCCGCGCTCGTCGCGCGCGTCGACGACCGCCTGAGTGTCGGCGCGGGCGCAGATGATTGCGCCGAGGTCGGCTCCGCCGCGGATCGCCGTTGCGATCTGCTCTGAATCTATCGACGTCACCGGGAAGTGCAGTTCGTCTTCGATGACCTGGGCGACGACACCACTGTGTTCGCCCACCACCAGGATTCGGAAGAAGCGTTCAAGGGGAATGCTCATGGAGGAATCCTCATCCCTGCTTTCCGGCGAGCTTGTCGACGGCAGCCAGCGGAACATCGCGCATCGCGCGGCATCGCCTGGCGCCGTGGCCACGAATCAAAGTCGTTGACGGCAACCACCGGTATCCGCATGTGCTCGTCGCACCCGTCCGGCCCGCAGATGCTCGCACCGAAACAAGTCATTTGCGAGCGTTTCGGCGTTGTGAAGACTACCGTTCGTCTGGGCGGAAAAGCGCGGCTCCGGACTTCACGCGAGCATTACGATCGCTGTGAAAACCTCGCGGCGATCGCTGTCCTAAACGGGGGACGCACTGCTCGCCAGTGGCCTTGCCGCCACGTACAGACGGTGCCGGCGGCAAACCAGCTCCCGACGCGAGCGCGTCATCAACCGCCCGGACGCAGCGTCCGCGGTTCGCACGTACAGCACGACTTGCAGCGCCTGAAGTTCCGAACCCTTTCACGGAGCCTGTCATGAGCGAGTCCCACAAGAAAATGAATGTGTTCCAGCTGACGGTCATCACGTTGGTGAACATGATGGGCTCGGGCATCATCCTGCTGCCGAGCAAACTGGCCGAGATCGGCACGATCACGATCTTCTCGTGGGTGGTAACGGCCACCGGGTCGCTCGCGCTCGCCTACGTGTTTGCCCGCTGCGGCTTTCTCAGCAAGAAGCCCGGCGGCATGGGTGGCTATGCCGAGTACGCCTTCGGCAAGGGCGGCAACTACATGGCGAACTACACGTACGGCTTGTCGCTGGTGATCGGCAATGTCGCCATCGGTGTCACCGCGGTGGGTTATGCCACGGTGCTGTTCGGCGCGACCCTGAGCCCGGGACAGACCTGCTTGTGGACCATCGTGCTGTTGTGGATTACCACGTTCGCCAACTTCGGCGGCGCGAGCATCACCGGCAAGATCGGGACCGTGACCGTGTGGGGCGTGATCCTGCCGGTGGTGCTGATCTGCCTGATCGGCTGGTTCTGGTTCAGCCCGTCCACGTGGTCGGCGGCATGGAACCCGCACGACATGGGATTCATGGCCGCCGTCGGCAGCTCGATCTCGGTGACCCTGTGGGCGTTCCTCGGCCTGGAGTCGGCCTGTGCCAATGCTGACGCGGTCGAGAACCCCGAGAAGAACGTGCCCATCGCGGTGCTGGTGGCGACGATCGGCGCAGCCGTGGTCTACATCATTTCGACCAACGTCATCGCGGGCATCATTCCCAACGCGGAGCTGGCCAAATCCAGCGCGCCGTTCGGGCTGGCGTATGCCCACATGTTCAGCCCCGCTGTCGGCCAGACCGTGACCGCACTGATGGTCATCGCCTGCATCGGCTCGCTGCTGGGCTGGCAGTTCACCGTTGCCCAGGTGTTCAAGAGCTCGGCCGATGTCGGCTACTTCGTCTCGATCTTCAGCCGCGTCACGAAGAGCGGCACGCCGATCGTTGGCATGATGGTGCTGCTGGCGGTCCAGACCGGCCTGGCACTGATGACCGCCAGTCCGGACCTGAGCGAGACGTTCGGCAAGGTGGTGAACCTCGCGGTCGTGACGAACCTGGTGCCATATGTGATGTCGATGGCGGCCATTGTCACCATCCAGAACGTGTCGAACATCCCCAAGGACAAGGCGATGCTTACCAACATCGTCGCGCTCATCGCCACCGCCTACAGCTTCTATGCCCTCTACAGTTCCGGCACGGAAGCGATCGTGCTGGGCGGCATCTGCATCTTCCTGGGGTGGACGCTGTTCGGGTTCTTCGCCGCCAACCGCTTCTACCGGAAGGAGTCCGAGGCGCACATTCCCAACCCGGGCAAGTCTTTCCAGACCTGAGGCCGGGATCCGTGCCCACGCATCGGGCCGGCATCGCGCAGGATGCACAAAACAAGAATCCCCGGCCCTGCAAAGGACCGGGGATTCTTCTGTGCGAGGCAACCAGCCGGTTCGGGAGTGACTCAGGGCAGCTTCGCGCCCATTCTCGACGCGCTTCGTCCCACCAGCGCATAGAACGGAATGGTCAGGACCAGCACCACAAAAGCATTGCGATCCAGCTCCGCCGACTGGCCGAGGATCACGCCGGCGCAGTAGATGCAGGCCAGCAGCCCGATCACGGCCAGCAGGCTGCGGCGCGACGTGGGCAGGTCCAGGGTGGCGTTGAGGCGCCACATCGCCACCACCGAATAGACGTAGGGGATCACCATCAGCACGACCGTGGCGCTGGTGATGCGGGTGAACTGGTCGGCGACCGTCGGTGACACGGTCAGCACCAGCAAGGCGGTCATCAGCACGCCGGTGATGACCAGGTTGCGCGCCGGCATGCCGCGTGCGTTCTTGACCGCGAACACGCGCGCGAACATCCCGTCTTCCGCGGCGGCCTGCGCCGATTGCGCCACGATCAGGATCCAGCCGGTGAGCGCGCCGGCCGCCTTCGCGATCGCGGCGAGCGAGATGATGATGGCGCCCCAGGGCCCGAGCATCACCCGCGCCGCGTCCGCGAACGGGGCGCCCGACGCCCTCAGCTCGGCATTGCTGAGCAGACCCATGATGACCGTGCAGCACACAACATAGATCACCGTCGATACGACCAGGCCGATGATGGTCGCCAGCGGCACGTTGCGTTTCGGGTTCTCGATCACGCCCGCCGACACCGCGGCGCTCTCGACGCCGAGGAAGGCCCACAGCGCGATCGACGCGCTCTGGGTGATGGCGGTCGGCGCAGGGACGGCGCCGGGATTCCAGCCCGCCATGAAGACTTCGGGGCGGAACCAGAACCAGCCGAGTAGCCCGATCACCGCGATCGGCAGGATGCCGGCGACGGTGGTGACCGCGGTGAAGTGGCCGACCGCGTTGGCGCCGCGCATGTTGAGCCAGATGAACACCCAGATCACCACGGCGGTGCAGATGCAGGCGAGCCAGGGGTTGGCCAGCGCCGGGAAGAAGACCGCCAGGTAGCCGGTGACGGAAACCGCAATGGCGATGTTGCCGATGACATTCGCCACCCAGTACAGCAGGTTGGTCTGGAATGCGGCAAACGGCCCCAGGTGATCGCGGGCATAGGCGTACGGACCGCCGGCCTTGGGGTCGACCATGCCCAGATGGGCAAACACCAGGCCCAGCGCGGAGGCACCGATCGCGGCCGCTATCCAGCCGTAGATCGAGATGCTGCCGATCGAGGCCAGGCTGGCCGGCAGCAGGAATATGCCTGTGCCGACCATGTTCGCCACTACCAGCGACGAGGCGCCGAGCAACCCCATCTTGCCGTTGCTGCCGCCATGCGTCGCCATCGCTTCACCCCTTCATCAGGCACTGCACGTAGTACTCACCGTCCTCGACTTCCACGCCGTGCGTGTCGTGCCCGAACCCGGGGAACGCCGCGTCCCAGCCCTGCAGCGACTTCAGGTAGCCGATGTGCGGACCGTTGGCGGTGCCGGCCGACTCGCCGGGCATGACCATCGGAATACCGGGCGGGTACGGCACGATGCTCGTCGCGACCGTGCGCCCGGCCAGCTTGGGCAACGGAACGCGCTCGACGTGGCCGAGGATGAGTTCCTGGTATGCGTCGGCCGGCGACAGCTTGATGTCCGGCAGGTTCGAGTAGGCCTTCTGCAGGTGCGCGGTCTGCCCGCCCTTGCGCAGCTCCGCGAACATCTGGTCGCCGAGGGCGCGCAGGCCCATGCCTTCATAGCGTTCCGGATGATCCTTGACCAGGTTCGGCATGACCCGGCTCAGCGACTGGTCGATGTCGTAGTCGCGCTTGAAGTCGAGCATCGCCGCCAGCAGCGTGCTCCACTTGGCCTTGGTGATGCCGATCGAGAACAGGAATAGCACCGCGAAGTCGCTGGTCTTCTCGACTTCGATGCCGCGCGCGTCGAGGTAGGCGGTCAGCAGCGAGGCCGGGAAGCCCTGCTTCTCAAGCACGCCATCGTCGCCCATGCCCGGCGTCAACACCGAGACCTTGATCGGGTCGAGCATGCAGTAGCCGTCTTCGAGTTCGTCGAAGCCGTGCCAGTTGTCGCCCGGATGCAGCACCCAGCACCCCGGATCAGTGGCCAGCACGTCCGGCGGAGCGTCCTCGAAGGCCACACGCTTGCCGCCGACCTTGACCTTGTCCGGGTTCCAGGTGCGGAAGAACCATTCCTTCTTCTTGGCGAAGCCGGCATGGATGCGACCAACCGTCTGGCGGAAGCTGATCGCCTCATCGATGCTCTCGCGCGTCAGCGCCAGGCCGCCGGCACCGTCCATCATCGAGGCGGCGATCTCGTTCGAGGCGATGATCGGATAGAACGGCGACGTCGAGCCGTGCATCATGAACGACTCGTTGAAGCGCGCATGCGGGATCGGGTCGCGACCGTCGCGGACGTGGATGTAGGACGCCTGCGAGAACGCGGCCAGCAGCTTGTGTGTGGAATGCGTGCTGAAGACTGTCGGGCCCTTGCGGTCATGATCCGCGGGCTTGCCGTGCATGCCCAGGCGTCCGGCATAGAGCGGATTGAAGCGCGCATAGCCGAACCAGGCCTCATCGAAGTGGACGCGATCGACCCAGCCGCCAAGCTGCTCGAGCACGCGCGTGGCGTTGTAGCAAAGTCCGTCATAGGTCGAGTTGGTCACCACCGCGAACACCGGCTGCTTGTCCTTGAGCCCCTTGCTGATCGGCGTCGAGGCGATGGCCTTGGTCAGGTATGCCTTGGCCAGCCGCTCCGGGTAGATCGGTCCGATCAGGCCATAGCGGTTGCGCGACGGCACCAGGTACTGGGGCACGCCACCGGTCATGGTCAGGCCATGCTCGATCGACTTGTGGCAGTTGCGGTCGCACAGCACGACCTTGTCGCGCGGGACGCAGGCCATGAAGATGATGCGGTTCGACGTCGACGAACCGTTGGTGACCGTGTAGCTGCGGTCGGAACCGAACACGGTGGAGATGTACTTCTCGCTGGCGCCTATCGGGCCAGTGTGGTCGAGCAGCGAGCCCAGCTCGCCGACACTGATCGACAGGTCGGTCTGGAACACGTGCGCGCCGTAGAAGTCGTGGAACGCGCGCCCCGCCGGATGCTTGAGGAATGCGGTGCCGCCGGTGTGTCCCGGGGTGTGCCAGGAATACTCATGCACCTGGTTGAAGTTGTACAGCGCACTGACCAGCGGGCCAAACAGGCCGCCGACGTACTTGCCCACCGCCGCCATCACGCGGCCGCAGACGAAGGTGGATGCGTCGTCCAGCAACCAGACCAGTTCATCGACCGCCTGCACCAGCTCGATCGTGAGCGACTTGGCCTTGTCGCGCTCGGTCAGCAGGAAGATCGGGACGAACTCGTTGCGGGCCCGGATCGTGTCGACCAGGCTGACCGCGGCGGCATTGCCGCGCTCCTTGCCCTCCTCATCCGGAAGCGACCAGTCGATCAGCATCGCCTGGATCGAGGCATCGGAGACGATCGTGGCGCGCGCGTCTTCGACGTGGTTGGCCGTTATCGTCTCGACGTTGCGGTCGGTGAACTCGTCGACCAGCATCTTGCACGCGCGGCCACCGGCCGTGTCGGTGCCGATCTTCGGGTGAACGATGAGGACGCGGAACTTCTGACGTTGGGCGCGACGCTGAAGCATGACACTGCACTCCTGGCTCAGGGTTGGGCGCAGCCTGCCCGCGCCCGGGCGATTACCGGTGGTCCTACCGCGCCGTCACCCCAGCCGGGCGCGCAGCCGTCAGGCGCAGCCGTCAGGGATTGAGGTCGTAACGGAGCGTTGCCTGCAGCCGCTGCGCCTCGCCGTCGTTGTCTGCCAGATCGGTGTTCTTGCCCCACAGGTACTCGACGCCGAACATCGCGCGTTCGGAGAACTGCCAGGCCAGATTGAGCGACGCGAACCGGGTGCTCTTGGGCAGCGTCGGATCGATGAGCATGTCTTCGTCCGGATCGATCCGCAGGTAGCCGTACGACGCGCTCGAACTGACGTTGTCGGACCAGCCATGGGTGTAACCAAGGCCCCAGCCACCGGCATCGATGGCTTCCAGGTCCGCCTGCGCGTTGAACGCCGCATCCAGCCCGAAGCCGGAGATGTCCTGCAGGAAGTTGGCGTAACCGGCGCCATAGCTGGCCCAGGCCTGCACGCTGTCGTTCTCGAAGACACCGGCGGCGAAGCTCAGCTGGGTGGCGTAGGCGTTCGTGTTGCGCTGGTGGTCCCCGATCGCCGTCTGCACGCCCAGGTCACGGAACAGGTTGGCCCACTGGAGGTGCCAGTCCGGCGTCTCCCAGCGCAGTCCGAGGGTGAGGTCGGGAATCCGCGAGTACGTCTCGAAATCGCCGATCAGGGCGATGTCGGCGTTTGGCTTCTCCACCGACATCGGGATTGTCAGCTTGCCCTCGCCAGAGCGGTACACGATCGGCGAGTAGCGCACCTGCGGCGTGTACTTGAAGGTGAAGGAGTTCGGGCCTTCATAGTCGAGGGTGTTCGGGAACGCATCGATGTCGGTGAAGGCGGACAGGTAGTAGCCCGCAATCAGCGAGTAGTTCTTCGCTTCGAGTTCGCCGTACAGGTACTGCATGTTGTACGGCATGTCGCCGCTGCCACTGCCGAAGAAGTTGTTCTTGTAGACCACCTTCAACAAGCCGTAGTCGGTCTGGCGCCGGAAGTCGAGGCGGAACACGCTCTGTCTGGCGCTGAGGTTGCTGCGCGAATCGGAGTCGTGGAAGGGCTGTCCCTGCACGGGAATGGACGAAGGTACGAACAGGTCCTTGGCGCCCATGAACTTGTTGTCGAACATCATGTCGAACTGGGCGACGACGTCGATCTTGATCAGGTTGCCGGTGTCGCCGAGCTGGACATAGCCCTCGGGCAACGGGTCTTCGGCAGGCAGCGCTGACGGCGGTTTGTGCACGCGCGACACTTCGGTCGCGGGCACGCTCGCCGACGAGATCAGCGGTGCCGGCGCGGCTGTCGGTGCCGGCGCTTGCGCCGCCGCCCTGGCCTGCGCCGCGTCCTTCGATTCGAGTTCGTCCAGGCGCTGCTGCATCCTCTGCATCATCTGCTGCTGTTGTTGCAGCTGCTGACGCATCTGGCTGAGCTCGGCCTTCAACTGCTCGGACGACGCGGCAGACTGGGCATGCGCGGGAAGCGCGGTCATTGCCACGCAAGCTGCGATTGCCACGGCCAACGAGGAAGCTGCGAATACGGGTCGCATGATCCTTCTCCTCCCACATGGACTCGCGTGGCACCGCTACGCGAGGGCCCCACGGTAATGCGCGCTGTTGTGACGTCGCTGTGATGTTCCGACCGGCGGCTTTTCGACGTCGGTTTAACAAACGTCTTCACGATCCGCGGTAGGCCGCAGTCACATCCAGGCGCGGTCGCCGGTGAACTCGATCGTCAGCCAGAACTGCGGGGCGTCGGCACCCAGCCGGGCCGCGATATCCCGGCGGATCGCATCGACACGGGCGATCGGGCCGATGTCGTGGTCGGCCGGCAGCAGAATCAGGATCTCGACGAAACGCCCCCGCCCCACCTTGGCCACATGGCTGGAGTAGTCGAGGAAGCCGTGCTCGGCGACGACGTCGTCCATCACCTGTTTGACTTCGCGGTCGAGATCACCGGGCGCGACCTGCAACACTTCGCGAATCGCACGCCAGGTGGAGCGCATCGGCACCATCAGCATCGCCAGCGCAATGCACAGCAGGATCGCCGGATCGATGTACGGGATCCAGTGTTCATGCGCTGATCCCTTCATCGAAACGGCGATCGCAAACCCCAGCAGCAGGGCCAGGCTCAGGGCGCCGCTGACGAGCCAGCTGCGCGCATCCAGCGCCAGCAGGTTGGAACCCAGCCGCCGCGCATGTCCACGCATGTACATCGACATGCCCATGCCGACGATGCACAGCACGCCGGCCCACAGCGCGCCCAGTCCGTACGACACTTCATTGCCGCCGGAAGTCAGGCCAATGATCGCGGTGAAGGCGGCATAGAGGCATGACAGTGCCAGGGTGGCACCGCCGAACGCCTCGACCATCGGCTCCAGGTGCCAGTAACCGAACTGGAAGCGGCGGCTGCCCTCGAACGCCACCAGCCGCGACACGCTCAGCGACGCCACGGTCAACACGACGTCGACCAGGCTGTACATGCCATCGAAGATGATCGCGTCGGAATTGACCAGCAAGCCACTGGCGATGCCCACCACGCCCACGAATATCGTGATCGCGATGGAAAGCTTGAGGAGGCGTTGCTCGGGGCGCGTGTCCATCGAGTCTCCGTGGTCGGGCGGAGTCGGATCGTGGGAGGTGCGCGATTGTGTTGCACCCGGCCGTGACGCCAGTGTCGCCGACCGCGATGCCCGGGACGGTTACTGGCCGGCGGCGCGGACCACGAACTCGCCGAGCAGCTTGCCGCCGTCCTTCAGGACGAACTCGATCGCGACCTTGCTGCCCGGCTTCAGCGTCGCAGCCGGCTGCATCAGCATGAGGTGCATGCCGCCGGGCTTGAGCACCGCCGAGTCACCCGCGGCAATGCGCAGCTCCGGCAGCGCGCGCATCCGGCTGACTCCATCGACCACGCGCGTCTCGTGCAGGGACACATCGCCGAACGCGGCGCTGCTGGCAGAGACGATCGTCACTGGCATCGCGCACGGATTCTCGATGCGGCCGAAGCCGGCCATCATCGGCATGGCCATCGGCGGCATGCGCACCCAGCCTTCGCGAACGGTCGGCGTGCATTCGCCTGCCGGGACGGCGGATGACGCGGCGGATGATGCGGCGGCGAGCAGGACCAGTAACCCCAGGCGGAGGCGTGATGCGTTCATCGGCCTATGATAGCCCCGACATGCTGAAGGAATCGCCGATGAAACATCCGCTTTCGCTGCTTGCCCTCGCCTGTTCGATCGCTGCCTGCTCGATCGCTGCCTGCTCGGGATCCAAAGCGCCACAGGCCGCCGGCGATGTTGCCGGCACCCGCGCCGCCCCCGCACCCGCGTCGGCAGCCACCGAGGTCAATGCAAGTGGCGACGAAGCCGCGCCCACACGCTTGACCGTCTACAGCGGTGGCTACGACCAGGTGGCGAACAGTGGAATCCCGCAGGCCGGCATGCCCGGTTACGCCCTGGTCGAACGCAGGCTGCACGAATCGCTCAAGCAGGGCGAGAACGCGATGACGGCCGCTGACGTTCCGCCGTCGATGGACGTGGAGGCGGCGACGCTGCGCCCATTGCGCCCTGATGTCGGCATCGTTGGCCAGCGCTACATCGCCGCGCTGTCGGGGACCGGGGATGTGCTGGCCCAGGCGATCGGCACCAAGGTCACCGTCGAGCACACCGCCGGCGGCGCCAAACAGACCGATACCGGCACGTTGCTGTCGGCCGGCGACGGCCTGACGCTGGCGCTGGACGACGGCCGCATCCAGGTCATCCGCAACTACGACAGCTTCAGCCTCGCCGACGCGCAATCGCGCCTGCCGCGGCACGCCGCGCTGCAGTGGACGGTGACGGCGCCGCAAGCAGGCGACGCCGAATTCGAGCTGAGCTATCCGATGGGCGGCATGGCCTGGCGCGCGGAGTACCTGGCGACACTGGCCAAGGGCGACGGTTGCCAGCTCGGGCTCGTTGGCGCGGCGCAGATTGCCAACCGTTCTGGCGTCACCTTCGACGGCGCCGCCGTGAGCCTGGTCGCAGGAGATCCGAACGTCGAGCGGATCCAGGTCAGCGGCAGCCGCATCACCCACGATCGCTACGAGGTGTCGGCCGCTGCGCCCGCGCCGCCGCCGGAACCGACCGTGCGCGAATCCGGCGAGTACCACGCCTACGACCTGCCCGGCCGCGTGCGCATCGCCCATGGCAGCAATGAGCGCGTGCCGTTGTTCGCGCCGCGGCCTTCGATCGCATGCGAGCGCGCCTATGTCGTCGAGGCCGACGCCCAGGACTGGCAACCACCGCAACCGATCGTTGACCCGACGTTCCGCGGCACGACCGGAAAGCTTCCCGTCACGACCACGGTCTCGGTCCGCAACACGAAGGAAGCCGGACTGGGCCAGCCGCTTCCCGCCGGGCGCGTGCGCATGTTCGTCGAGGGCGGGCTGCCGGGGAGCGGGCTGCCGGGGGGCGAGCTCTCGGGCAGCACGAAGCAGGGGAACGATTTCCTCGGCGAATCGATGCTTCCGCACACCGCCGCCGGTGAAGAGATCCGGCTGCAGGTCGGCAAGGTCTTCGACCTGCGTGCCGAACGTGAGCAGACCGATTTCCGCCTCGACCGCGCCGACCGCACCGTCACCGAGACATTCGCGCTGACCTTGACCAATGGCAGGAAGACTGCCGCTACCATTCGCGTGATCGAGCCGCTGCCGCGCTGGAGCGACTGGGAACTGGTCACCAGCAGCGTGCCGGGCAAGAAGAAGGACGCGCGCCGCGTCGAGTTCGAAGTCCCGGTCCCGGCTGGCGGCGAAACCACCCTTACCTATACCGTGCGCTATCGCTGGAGCAAGGACGTCACCCCATGAGCCTCATTGAAATCCATGCCGCCGACGGCATCGTCGAACTGCAGCTGGCGCGCGCGCCGGTCAATGCACTCAACCCTGAGCTGTGCGCCGAGCTCTCCGCCGCGATCGGCACGGCCGTCGCGCAGGGCGCGCAGGGTCTGATCCTCAGTGGCAGCCCCAAGGTGTTCTCGGCCGGCCTCGACGTGCCGTACCTGCTCTCGCTCGGAAACGACCGCGATGCGCTTTCGGCCGCCTGGGAGTCGTTCTTCGTCGCCGCGCGCACGCTGGCGCAATGCCCGGTGCCGGTGGTGGCGGCGATCACCGGCCATGCCCCCGCCGGGGGTTGCGTGCTTGCGCTGTGCTGCGACTACCGGGTGATGGCGCGCAGCGAGGACCCTGCGAAGCCGTTCCGCATCGGTCTCAACGAGACCCAGGTCGGATTGGTGGTACCGGTCGGCATCCTGCGCCTGATGCAGCGCGTGGTCGGCGTCTACCGTGCCGAACGGCTGGTCGTCGCCGGCGAGATGGTCGCGGCCGATCGCGCCGAGCGCATCGGCCTGGTCGACGAGCTGGCCGATGGCGCGCAGGTGGTCACGCGTTCGCGCGAGTGGCTGGCAGCGCTGCTGACACTGCCGCAGCCGGTCATGCGGCAGACCCGCGCGATCGCCCGCGCCGACCTGGTGGCAGCGCTGGAGCCCGAACAGATCCAGCTGTCGCACTTCGTCGACGCCTGGGGCGACCCGGCGACGCAGGCAGCGCTGCATGCGCTGGTGGCGCGCCTCGGGAAGTAACCGTGAAATGACATCCGCCGGAGGTGGCGAATCGACGCCACCTCCGGTGCAGGCAATTACAACAGCCAGATTTCGACGCGCTCGTTGCGGAACCGCGCACGTGCATCCGCCGGCGCCTTCAACGGCACCTGCGCACCCATGCCGCGTGCGTGCAGCACCGGCAGGCCCAGTGCCATCAGCTCGTGCGCGACCAGGTCGGCGCGATCGTTGCTCATCATCATCGTGGCCGCGACCGAGGTGCTGGTGCCGACATCGGCGAATCCGATCACCAGCAGCTGCCGCCCCTGGTTCACCGGCAACTTCATGAAAGCGGTCAGGCGCTCGATGTCGCGCACCGAACGGCTGTCGTACACGCTGCTGGCCACGCCGCTTTCGTTGCTGCCGGTGAAATTGAAGCGCAGGCTCACCGGCAACCGGATGGCATTGCCGATCAGCGAGCGGTACTCGGCCGGACCGGACAGCGATGGCGGCTTGTAGCCCGGGCGCATCGTCACGCCCAGATGGCCCGCCGCGGCGACCGCATCCTGTCCGTGCTGGCCCATCGCGTACAGCGCGAAGCTGCGGCTGAGCGCGCCCATCATCTGGCTGCCGTACATGTAGAGACGACGCGTGAGCGGGTAGTCCTCGCTCTGCACGTTGAGCCGCGTCGGTGCCACGGCGCGACCGCCTTCGGAGATCGCCAACGGCCGCACGCCCGCGCCCCAGCGCTGGCGCAACGTGATGAAGCCGATCGCCTGCGGGTCGCCAGCGACCGAGCGCAAAAGCGACGGTCCGTCCGGATGCTGCCGGCTCAGTGCGTACGCGCTGCCCGACATCACGCGCTCATCGACCAGGTCGTGCGCGGAGTTCGCACCCGCCACCATCTGCAGGCGCACCGGCCCCGGTCGCCCACCAACGTCGCGCCAGTCACGCACCTGCCCCGAGAACAGCCGGCGCAACTGCGCCACGTCCAGTTTCGTCACCGGGTTGTCGCGATGCACGACCACCGCAACACCATCGAGTGCCAGCACGAACTCCTGGTCGTGCGAGGCAAGGTCGCCAAGCTGCCAGCCTGCATCCAGCTCGGCTGCGTCCGGACGACGCGTCATCATCGCGATCTGCGCGTTGCCGTCGACCAGGTCAGTGAAGCCCTGCGCGGTGCTGCTGCCGGCAATCTCCACGATCAGCGGCTGGCCATCGCGAGTGGCATGGATCTCGGTCGTTGCAGGCGCTGCCTGCACGCGGCGGATGTCCTGGTAACCGATGTCCCGCAGCCATGCCTCGGCCACGGTGGGCACCAGGCGCGCGCCCAAGGTCTGCGATCCGTGGATGCGGACACGCTCGGCGTCCACCTGTGCGTGCGCCATCGCGCACGTGCCCAGCAGCAACAATCCCCACACACACCGTGCGATACGTGACATCGCGCACGACCCCCTTGCGAAAACACGCAAGCATCGGGGGGTTCGATGACGTTCTTGTTACCGCGTGCGAATCTTTGTTACAGCTGACTAATCGCCTTTCCCGATCGGCCGCTTCGGGTCATTGATCCATCCACTCCAGGATCCCTTGAACAATCGCGCACCCGTCAGCCCGGCGTGTTCCATCGCCAGCAACAGGTGGCAGGCGGTGACGCCGGAGCCGCACATGACCGCCGCGTCGCTCGCGGGCCTGCCGTCCAGCAACGCCGACAGTTCGCTGGCCAGTTCGGCGGCAGGGCGGAATCGACCGTCGCGCATGCTCAAGGCATAAGGACGGTTGCGGGCACCGGGTACGTGGCCGGCGACGCGGTCGATCGGCTCGACGTCGCCGCGAAACCGTTCGTTCGCCCGCGCGTCGAACAGCAGGCCGCCGCCGTCGAGATGCACCTGCACCTGCGCGGCATCGAGCAGGCGGCTTTCGTCGAACGTCGCTTCGTATCGGGTGGGCATCGGCTCGGGCAACCGGGTTTCCACCGGCAGGCCCTGCGACTGCCACTGGTCCCAGCCGCCGTCGAGTACGGCCACGCGCTCGTGCCCGAGCATGCGCAACAGGAACCACAGCCGCGCGGCGGCCAGTGCGCCGTCGCCGGCGTCGTAGGCCACGACCTGGGTTTGCGGCGTGATGCCCCAGCGACCAAGCGAGGCGAGGAACTCATCGAGCTGCGGCCAGGGATGGCGACCGGCATCGATCCGCAGCGCCGGTGCGGTGCCTTCGGGCGCGGACAGGTCGCGCTCGAGATGGGCGTAACGCGCACCGGGAATGTGCGCCTGCCGATACGCCGCTTCGGCCGTGGCGGCGTCACCGAGCCTGGAGCGCGCATCCACGACGACCAGGTCGCTCCGGCCCAGCACCGATGCCAGTTCGCCGGCAGATATCAGCGTGCCCCACGATGCTTGCGTTGCGTTCATGCGATGGCTTCCAGTCGTTGCCGCAGGTTCAACAGCATCGACGCGGTGGCGCCCCAGATGCGTTGCGCGGGATAGCGGTACTCCAGCACTTCGCGCGGCCTGCCGCGGAAGTCCAGCGTATGCGTGGCCAGGTTGGCCGGATCGAGCAGGAACGAAAGCGGGACCTCGAACACGTCGGCCACTTCGTTCGGGTCGGGGCGAGCAATGTAATCGTCGACGAGCAGTGCCACGACCGGTTGCACGCGAAAGCCGGTGACGGTGGCGAGCGGGTCGAGGAAACCGAGTGGCGCGATCTGCGCCGGTGCCAGGCCGATTTCCTCGCAGGTCTCGCGCAAGGCCGTGGCGATGGCATCCGCGTCGTCGGGTTCGACGCGACCGCCAGGGAAACTGACCTGCCCGGCGTGCTGGCGTAGTGCATCGGTGCGACGGGTGAGCAACACCTGCGTGCCGCTGCTGCGCGGAACCAGCCCGACCAGCACCGCGGCCGCAACCGACACGGTGCCATCGGGGACCAGATCGTGCAGCTCGGCGAGGTTCCAGCCCGGCCCTTTCGGGGGCGACGCCAACGGATGCAGCGCGGCCATCAGGCCGGGGCAGTCTGGCAGTACGCGGCCGGCTGGCAGGGGCTTCACCCTCGTAGCTGCTCCCGTGCGGGCAAGGTGGTTTCCATCATGCGCAAGCGCTCGTCGTCGTTCATCTGCGGCCAGCGCGCGATCTCGGCGCTGGTGCGATGGCAGCCACTGCACAGGCCGTCGTCGTCGAGCGAGCAGACGCCGATGCACGGACTGAGCACGGCGCGGAAAAGAGTATTCATCAACTGACAACCGTAAGGCGGGAGTGCGCTGGTTTCAACCAGTCGATGGCAATCGATGGCGGAGGCCCATAAAACATTGAGCCGGCACGAGGCCGGCTCAATGTGTGCTGCTCTTCATCTTCGCGCTTCGCGCGAAATGTCACTTCACGCTGACGAGCTTCACTTCGAACTGGACGGCAACGTTCGGCGGGAACGGGGTGCGCGGGTCGGCACCGTACGCCTTCTCCGGCGGCAGGGTGACTTCCCACTTCGAACCGGCCGGCATCTGCAGCAGGGCTTCACGCATTGCCGCCATCTCGATCTCGCTGACCTTGATCGCCGGGATCGACTGCGCCGGACGCGGCTGCTGCGGACGCTCGCCCCATGCGTAGGGACCTGCGACTTCCAGCTGCACCGTGTTGGCCTGGGTCGGCTTGGCGCCGGTGCCGGTCTCGATGATGCGGTACTGCACGCCGCTCGGAAGCGACTTCACGCCGGCCTTGGACTTGTTGGCGGCGATGAAGGTGTCGCTCTTGGTCTTGTTGGTCGCAGCGGCCTTGTCCCACTCGGACTTGGCCTTGGCCT
>DATDBK010000045.1:0-26100 GCA_036524935.1 Lysobacter sp.
GCTGATATCGAAGTCCTGTCCGGGCTGGATCCGGTCAAGCGCCGCCCCGGCATGTACACCGACACCACGCGCCCGAACCACCTGGCGCAGGAAGTCATCGACAACGCGGTCGACGAGGCGCTGGCCGGCCACGCCCGCATCGTCGACGTCACGCTGCACAGCGACGGCAGCTGCTCGGTCGGCGACGACGGCCGCGGCATGCCGGTGGACATCCACCCCGAGGAGAAGATCCCGGGCGTGGAACTGATCCTCACGCGGCTGCACGCCGGCGGCAAGTTCAGCAACAAGAACTACACCTTCTCCGGCGGCCTGCACGGCGTCGGCGTTAGCGTGGTCAATGCCCTGTCGACCCTGGTCGACGTGCGCATCAAGCGCGACGGCAACGAATACCGGATGACGTTCAACAACGGCGACCGCGCCACGCCGCTGGAAGTGATCGGCACCGTCGGCAAGAAGAACACCGGCACCCGCGTGCACTTCTGGCCCGACCCGAAGTACTTCGACACGCCCAAGTTCAACCTGCGCTCGCTGCGTCACCTGCTGCGCGCCAAGGCCGTGCTGTGTCCGGGCCTGACCGTGCGCCTGCACGACGAGGCCAGCGACGAGCGCAACGAGTGGTACTACGAGGACGGACTGCGCGACTACCTGCGTGGCGAGCTGTCCGAACGCGAGCTGCTGCCGCCCGACCTGTTCGTCGGCAAGCTGACCAAGGACACCGAGACCGCCGACTGGGCGGTGGCGTGGGTTCCCGACGGCGAACTGGTGCAGGAGAGCTACGTCAACCTGATCCCGACCGCGCAGCACGGCACCCACGTCAATGGCCTGCGCACCGGTTTCACCGATGCCCTGCGCGAGTTCTGCGACTTCCGCAACCTGTTGCCGCGCGGCGTCAAGCTGGCGCCGGAAGACGTGTGGGATCGCGTCGCCTTCGTGCTCAGCATCAAGATGACCGACCCGCAATTCAGCGGCCAGACCAAGGAGCGGCTGTCGTCGCGCCAGGCCGCCGGTTTCGTCGAGGGCGCCGCGCACGACGCGTTCTCGCTGTGGCTCAACCAGCACACCGAGATGGGCGAGCGGATCGCACAGCTGGCGATCGAGCGCGCCGCCGCGCGCCTGAAGACCGAAAAGCAGGTCGTCCGCAAGAAGATCACCCAGGGCCCCGCCCTGCCCGGCAAGCTCGCCGACTGCAGCAGCCAGGACCTTTCGCGCACGGAACTGTTCCTGGTCGAAGGCGACTCGGCCGGCGGCAGCGCCCGCCAGGCCCGCGACAAGGACTTCCAGGCGATCCTGCCGCTGCGCGGCAAGATCCTCAACACCTGGGAAGTCGCGTCCGGCAGTGTCCTCGCCTCACAGGAAGTGCATGACCTCGCGGTTGCGATCGGCTGCGACCCGGGCAAGGACGATCTGTCGGGCCTGCGCTACGGCAAGGTCATCATCCTCGCCGACGCCGACTCCGACGGCCTGCACATCGCCACGCTGTTGACGGCGTTGTTCCTCAAGCACTTCCCGTCGCTGGTGTCGGCCGGCCATGTCTTCGTGGCGATGCCGCCGCTGTTCCGCGTCGACGTGGGCAAGCAGGTGTTCTACGCGCTGGACGAGGAAGAAAAGCGGATCCTGCTCGAGAAGATCGAGCGCGAAAAGGGCGACCGCAAGAAGGGTTTCAGCGGCCAGGTCAACACCACCCGCTTCAAGGGCCTGGGCGAGATGAATCCGTCGCAGCTGCGTGAGTCGACGATCCACCCCGACACCCGCCGCCTGGTCCAGCTGACCGTCGATGATGGCGTCGAGACGCACTCGCTGATGGACATGCTGCTGGCCAAGAAGCGCGCCGGCGACCGCAAGCAGTGGCTGGAAACCAAGGGCGACCTGGCGACGCTCGAAGTCTGAGAATGCCCGCGCTGGCGTACCGGCCCCGGTGAGTCAGCGCAAGGCCGTCAGTTGCGCCTTCAGCAGCCTGGCGAATGCCGCCGGACGACAACGTCCCAGCGAGACCCGCGGCGTCGAATGCCAACGCGCGCAGTCGTCGATCGCGCGGGCAATCGGCTGGGCCAGCGCTTCGACGGCGGCGATGCCTTCCTCCAGGACACTCTCTTCGAGGTACAACGCCTTGACCTCGAACACGCCGTCGCGCCGGTGCGCCTTGGCGTCGAGCCGGCCGACGAGGCGATTGCCGACCAGGATCGGCAGCACGAAGTAGCCGTACCGCCGCTTCGGCTCCGGCGTGTAGCACTCCAGCGTATAGTCGAAGCCGAAGAACTCGCTGGCCCGTTCGCGATCCCACACCACCGGATCGAATGGCGACAGCAGCGTGGCGTGGCTGGCGCGCAGACGGCCGGCACCGGCCAGCGCGAGCTGCGGGGACAGGTCCGGATGCACGTAGCCCGGCGCCTGCCAGCCCTTGACCTCGACGCGCAGCAGCGCATCCTCCTCCACCAGTTCGTCCAGGTCGGCGTCGCGAAGCCGCGGGCGCAGGCGGAAGTAGTCGGCAATCCAGCGCGCCTGGGTCACGCCCAGTGCGCGCACCGACTTGAGCAGCAGTTCGCGCCGGGCCACGCCGGTGTCGAGCGATGCGCTCTCCCAGTCCGGCCGGACCTGGCCGACCACGCGCTCGGCAAGGTCGTAGACGCGGTGGAAGTTCTCGCGCCGCGTCACCATCAGCTCACCCAGGGCGAACGCGGCCTCGAGCCAGCGCTTCTCGTTCTTCCACTCCCACCAGCCACCGCCCGTCCCGGCCTCACGTTCGAAGTCGGCGGCCTTGACCGCGCCCCGGCTGCGCACGTGCGCCAGCAGTCCGGCGATGTCGGGACCGTGTGTCTCGTGCGTGCGCCGTGCGTTGCGGATTGCCCAGTGGTGGTTGCGATGCTCGATCGCGCTGCGCATCAGGGTGTAGTCGGCCATTGGCGCGAAGCACGCCTCGTGCGCCCAGAGTTCGAAGATCGCACGCTCGGCCAGCAGCTCATCCAGCCATGGCGCCGGATAGCCCCCCACCCGCGAGAACAACACCAGGTAGGGACTCCGGGCGACGACGTGGATCGTGTCGATCTGCAGCAGCTGCATGCGCGCGATCGCCGCGAGCAGGTCGGCCTTGCCGGCACGGCGGCGCGGGCGACTCGCCAGACCCTGCGCCGTCAGATGCAGTGCGCGCGCCTGCGCCGGCGTCAGCGGCCGCATCGCCACGGTTGTCATGCTGCTGCGTTCACGCTTTCAGCGTCGCCTGCAGCAGCGCCGAGATCACCTTGCGCAGGTGCCCGGCCTTGGCTGCGTCGTAGGCGAAGCTGTCCTCGTCCATGTAGTTGCGCTGGCTGATCTCCAGCTGCACCGCGTCGATGCCGCGTGCCGGCTCACCGTAGTGGCGGGTGATGTAGCCGCCCTTGAAGCGGCCATTGACGACGAAATCGCATTCGTCCTGCGCCGACAGCACCGACTCGAGCCGGTGCTGCAGCGCCGGTGTGCAACTGGCACCGGCGGACGTGCCGAGGTTGAGGTCGGGCAGCCTTCCCTCGAACAGGAACGGCAGGTCGCTGCCACGGATCGAATGCCCTTCCCACAGCGCCACGCGGCCGTGCTCGCCGTGGATGCGGTCGAGCTCGGCGCGCAGGGCCTCGTGGTATGGGCGCCAGTACGTGTCGACGCGTAGCGCCACTTCGTCCGGCTGCGGTGCCTGCCCTTCCAGGTACACCGGCTCGCCGCTGAACTGCACGGCAGGGCACAGGCCAGTGGTGTTCTGGCCGGGGTACAGCGAGGTGTCATCCGGTGGGCGGTTGAGGTCGACGACGTAACGGGAATGCCGCGGCACGATGATCGACGCGCCGAGCTCGCGGGCGAAGTCGTAGAGGATCGATACGTGCCAGTCGGTGTCCGGTGCCAGACGTGCGCGCGTGGTCATGCGCGCCGCCAGTTCGGGCGGAATGTGGCTGCCGTCGTGCGGCAGGCTGACCAGCAGCGGCGCGGTGCCGCGGTGCAGGGTGAAGATGTCGGTGCTCATTGCAGTGCTTCCTTGGATCATCCGGGACAGTTGGCGGCTGCGCGTCAGCGCATCAACACCACTTCCTCGGCGCTGGTCGGGTGGATCGCCACGGTGTCGCGCAGGTCCTGCAGGGTGATGCCGCGCTTGAGCGCGACCGCGAAGCCCTGCAGGATCTCGTCGGCGGCCTCGCCCATCAGGTGGATGCCGACCACGCGACGTTCCTCGCCGACGCAGACCAGCTTGAACACGCTGCGTTGCGGTATGTCGGCCAGCGCGTGCAGCATCGGCCGGAACGCGGCGCGGTAGACATGGACGTCCTCGTCGCCGTGCGCGGCACGCGCCTCGTTCTCGGTCAATCCGACCGCGCCGACCGGTGGATGCGAGAACACCACGGTCGGGATGTCGCGCTGGTCGAGCACGGCCTGGCTGCCGCCGAAGATGCGGTCCATCAAGCGGCGCGCGGCGGCGATCGCGACCGGTGTCAGCTGCGGATTGGCGGTGATGTCGCCAACGGCATGCACGCCCTCGACACTGGTCTGGTGGCGCTCGTCGACGACGATGAAGCCGTCGGCATCAGTGGCGACACCAATGGCTTCCAGGCCCATGCGCTCGCTGTTGGGCGTGCGTCCGGTGGCAAACAGGAGCGCATCGAAGCGATCGCTGGCGACGCCGTCCTGACAGCGCAGGCGCATGCCCGTACCGTCCTGCTCCACGGCAACCAGGTGCTGGTCGAAATGCAGGCGCACGCCGGACTGGCGATAGTCCTCGGCCAGTTCGGCCGTCACTTCATGATCGAACTCCTTGAGCAGTCGCGGGCCGCGCACGTACATCTCGACGCGGCTGCCGAGTGCCTGCAACACGCCCGCCAGTTCGACCGCGATATAGCCGCCGCCGACGACGGCCACGCGTTCGGGCGCGGCGCGCCACTGGAAGAAATCATCGGAGACGCCACCGAGGTCGGCACCGGGAATCTGCGGCCGCTCCGGGCGACCACCCGTGGCGATCAGCACGTGGCGACCGCGCAGTCGCGCGCCGTTCTCGCACTCGACCATCTTTGAATCGGGGCTGCCGGAATCGACCAGGTGCGCGCGCATCGGCGACAGCACGATGCCGGCCGCGTCGAGGCGACGCCGGTAGCTGGCGTGGATGTTCTCGATGTAGCGCTCGCGGTGGACGATGAACTCGGGCCAGTTCAGCGGCGCCGGCTGCACCGGGAAGCCCAGCGTCGGCGCGAGCTTCAGCTTGCTGGCGACCTCGGCGGCGAGCCACATCGCCTTCTTCGGCACGCAGCCGACGTTGACGCAGGTGCCGCCAAGCAGGTGCGGCTCGAGCAGGGCCACGCGCGCGCCGTGCTCGGCGGCGCGGAACGCCCCAGCCAGCCCTCCCGATCCGCCCCCGATCACGATCAGGTCGAACTCGCTGGTGGCTGGCTTTGCATTCATTCGAATCGCTCGATGCGGTAGGGCGTTGGATCGATCGCCGGGGTGCGGCCGGCGATCAGGTCGGCGACCAGCTGGCCGGTCGACGCGCTCATGCTGACGCCCATCATGCCGTGACCGGTCGCCAACCAGATGTGATCACGTCGCGGCACGCGGCCAATGATCGGGACGTCGTCGCAGCTCATCGGCCGCCAGCCGAACCATTCCTCCTGCTTCTGCGCTCCCAGCGGCTCGTGCAGGTATTCACCGGCGCCCCGCTCCAGCGCGGCCAGCCGGCGCGGGTTGAGGCTCTCGTCGTAGCCGCTGAACTCCATCGTGCTGCCCAACCGGTAGCCGCTGCCCCAGGAGGTCACGCAGACCTGCCGTTCGCGCAGCACCAGCGGGCGCCGGGGCACCAGGGCCGGCGACGAATAGGTGATCGAATAGCCCTTGCCGGGCTGCATGGTCCGCTTCAGTGACGGGGCACCGATCGCATCGGCCAGCTTCGGCGACCATGCGCCCAGCGCCATGACGACGTCGCCGGCAAGCATGCGGCCCTGCGACGTGGTGACGCGCACGCCGCCCTGCTCCGGCTCGGCGCCGACGAACGCACAGTTCTCGACGATGCTGCCGCCGTGCGCGCGCACCACGCGCGCCAGTTCGGCGACATAGCGGTCAGGGCGCAGCACCGCGTCGCCGTTGAAGCGGATCGCGCCGGCCAGGCCGGGCTTGAGCGCCGGCTCGATCGCCTCGTAGGCCGGGCCGTCGACGACGTCGACCGATACGCCGAGTTCGCGCAGGAAACCGACTTCCTCCAGCGTGTGCTCGAAATAGTCGTGGGTGCGGAAAATGTAGTCCTCACCGGACGCTGCGAACTCGCACGCCAGTGCGTACTGCTCGACCCACTGCGCCAGGCGCGCGCGCGAGTCGTTGAGGATCGCCGACTTGGCCACCGCGCTGGCGTGCCAGTCGCGCTCGTTGCATCGCAAGGCGAAGCGCAGCAGCCACGACCACAGGCGCGGATCGAATCGCGGCTTCACGTACAGCGGTGCGTCGGGGGTCAGCATCCAGCGCAGCGCCTTGAGCACCACGCCGGGCGCGGCCAGCGGCGGCGCGTGGCTGGGGGTGATGGTGCCGCAGTTGCCGTGCGAGCTGCCGCCGCCGATGCGACCGGCGTCTATCACCCGCACACTGCGACCGGCTTCGAGCAGGGCCACGGCGCAGGCCAGGCCAATCACGCCGGCGCCGACGATCAGGACATCTTCGCGTTGTTCCATGGTGGCAAGTCTAGTCGCTTGGGTGGGCTCGGCCATCAGACCAAGGTCGTCTCGATTGTTGCGTTCCGGTCCCCGCGGCGATGCTCATCGCACGCGCATGGCCGGCAGGCGCCGGTAGGTCCCCCCCCGCCAAAGCCATTCCACCGGGCCATGGCGGAAGTACGCCAGCCAGATCCGGCTGAGCAGCAGCTGCAGCGCGAACCCCGCCAGCACTCCGGCCACCTGCCAGCGACGCGGCACTTCGCCCCACAGCCCGAGACCATGGCCATAGAACAGCCAGGTGCCCACCAGCGACTGCAACAGGTAGTTGCTCAGCGCCATCCTGCCGGCAGGCGCGAACGGGGCCAGCAGGCGTGCGCCAGTCTGCGTCTGCAGCGCGCCGACGATCAGCGCCAGGTAACCCAGGCTCAGCAGCGGACTGGCGGCGAGCATGAGCGCCATCGCCAGCATCGTCCGCCCGCCCTGCGACTGCCAATCAAGCTGCACCGTCACGGCCGCGCTCGCCAGCGCCAGCATCACGCCGGCCGGCAGGGCGACACGGCGCAGGCGCCGGTACAGCGCCGCGTGCGCGGCCGGGTCGGCAATCGCGCCCGTGCGCAGCAGCCAGGCGCCAATCAGGAAGATGCCGACGGCAAAGCACTGGAACACCAGCAGTTCGGGAATGTGGGCCAGAAGGTAACTTGAACGCACCGCCGTCGCCTGCCACCAGCTGCCCGTGGAGTAGGCCGCGATCTCGGCGGCGCGCTCGGCCTGCGCGGCTGCAGCCTGCGCTGCATCGGTCTGGTAGCCCGCTGGCAGCCCGGCCGCCTGCACCGCGACCATGACCAGTCCCATGGCCAGCAGCCCGAGCACCGGCGCGCCGTACAGCAGCGCACCCCAGCGCGCCTGTCGCTGCGGCGAGACGTCGCGGAACAGCAACAGCAGCATGGCACCGACCGCGTAGGTGACGAGGATGTCGCCGGCCCAGATCGCCAGTGCATGCACCAGGCCAATCATCAGCAAGCCGACCGTGCGGCGCAGATAGAGCCGGGTGAATCCGCCGCCGGCCGCCTGCGCACGCGAGCCCATTACAGCGAAGCCCATGCCGAACAGCAGCGAGAACAGGATCCAGAACTTGCCCTGTACGAAGACGTAGATCAGCCACGACAGCGTGTGATCGAGTCCGCTCAGTCCGGGGTCGACGCCATTGCCGACATCGGCCATCGGCCGGCCGAAGTACTCGACATTCATCAGCGCGATGCCGAGCAGCGCGAATCCGCGCAGGACATCCAGCGTGTGCAGCCGTTGGCGCGCCTCGACCGGCGCCAGCGCGACCGCTTCGGTCATGGCCGACCCGTTGCCGCGCCCTGCCAGCCCGGCCCACGGACGACGCGTCCGGGCCTGGCGCCGGTGTGCTCGCCGTGGCGCAGGACCTGCACGCCGTTGATGAACACATCGCTCACGCCTGTCGCGTATTGCTGCGGCTTGGCGAACGTGGCGTGGTCGCGGATCGTGGCCGGGTCGAACACGGCGATGTCGGCGAAGCAGCCGACGGCGAGGCAGCCGCGTCCCTTGAGTTTCCAGTTGCGCGCGGGCAGCCCGGTCAGGCGGAAGATCGCCTGCTCCAGCGGCATCAGCTTCTGCTCGCGTACGTAGTGACCGAGGAAGCGGGCCACGTTGCCGTACGCACGGGGGTGCGTGCTGGACTTGAGGAACACGCCTTCCGGCGCCGACGATTCGGCGTCCGAGCCCAGGCTCACCCACGGCTGGCGCAGGCCGAGCGCGACGTTGTCCTCGCTCATGAGGAAGTAGGCGGTGTCGACGCGTGAGTCGTCCTCGACGATCAGATCGACGACGGTGTCCTCGACCGGCGTGCCACGGCGTTCGGCCACGTCCGCCAGGGTCAGCCCGGTCAACGGCTTGAGTTTTTCGCTCTTGAACCCGATGAACTGCACGCGCTCGGGTGCGCCAGCCTGCAGGCGCAGGTTCTCCCACTCGCCATCGGTGTGCTGCATTTCGCTGATCACGCGGGCGCGCGTCGCCGGGTCCTTGAGGCGCCGGATCATCGCGTCGTGGCCACCGTCCTGCACCCACGGCGGCAGGCTCGCGCTGAGGCCGGTGGCACCGGCGGTGTAGGCGTACATGTTGGCGGCGATATCGACGCCCTGTGCCCGCGCCGCGTCGATCCTCGCGATCGCCTGGGCCATCTTCGGCCAGTTGCCCTGCCCGGCTGCCTTGAGGTGATAGACCTCGACATGCTGCCCGGAGGCGCGACCGATCTCGATGGTCTCGTCGAGCGCCTCGATCATGCCGTTGGCTTCGCTGCGCATGTGCGCGACGTAGCCACCACCGGACTCGGCCGCCGCCTTCGTCAGCGCGATCAGCTCGTCGGTGCGCGCATAGAAACCGGGCGGGTAGATCAGCGAGCCGCCGACACCGAGTGCGCCTTCGCGCATCGCCTGGCGCACCTGGTCCTGCATGCGCGCCAGCTGCTGCGCGTCCGGCCTGACATCGGCCTCGCCCAGCTCATGGATGCGCACCGTCGCGGCACCGACGAAGGACGCCACGTTCGGGGTGATGCCGCGGTGCTCGAGGTAGTCGAGGTACTGGCCAAGCGTGGTCCACTCGATCGGGTAGCGGATGTCGCCCTGCTGTTTGATCTGCTCGACCTTCATCTCCGGCGTCAGCGGCCCCATCGACCAGCCTTCGCCGAATATCTCCAGCGTCACGCCCTGGCGCGTATCGCTCTGGCCGCGGCCGTCGGCGATCAGCGACTCGGTTGCCCAGCTGAGCACGTTGATGAATCCCGGCGCCACCGCCTGGCCATGCGCGTCGAGCTCGCGCGCCGCCTTTGCAGGCGTGCCGGGCGCGAGCAATGCCACGACGCGATCGCCACGCACGGCGACGTCGACTCGCTGCGGTTGCGCGCCACTGCCGTCGTAGACCTGGCCGTTGCGGATCAGCAGGTCGTATTGCGCAACCTCGGGCGGCGCCGGAGCCGTGCAGGCGGCCAGCGCGAGTGCAAGCGCCACGGGCAGTGAAAGCAGGGACAAACGCTGCACGGCAATCTCCTCAGAGTTTCCAGCCAACCATGTTCCACGACCACATCAGCACGGCCGCGAAGGCGAAGATCGCCACCGCGCTGGTATGCCGCAACTTGCGCCAGAAGCCCCAGGTCCGGGCACGCCATGCCGGCCACAGCTGCACGACGCACACGATCGTCAGCAGCATCACCGGCAGCGCCCACCACAGGGCCAGGCGCAACGGCACGCCGGGGTAGGTGAACATCAGGGCGTTGCCACCCTTGACGATGCCGACGGCGGCCACCGCCAGCAGCAGCGCCAGAATCAGCCACGCCGCCGACGCGACGTACAGCCATTGCGCGCTGCGCATTGCCGCCATCGACTCGCCGTTGCGCCGCTTCCAGCGCCGCATCCAGGCGCCGGTGATCACCGCCAGCGCGATCAGCGCGGCCAGGACGATCATTGCGATCAGCAGTTGTGCGTCGTCGAAAGTGCCGGCACGGTCAAAGACATCATGGCCGCCGGGGCTGACGAAGCCGGTGACGGCGCCGTCCTTGCCAACGAGGAAGTTCAGCCGGCCCGGACCCTGCAGGGCGCGGAACACGTTCGGCTTCTCCTCGACCCAGCGCGAGCTTTCGTCGCCGCTGGTCAGGGTGAGGTAGCCGTCGTCGGTCACCGCGACCGTGGCGGCGCTGGACAGCAGCAGTTTCTCGAAGCCGAGGAACGGGCGGCGCTCGCCCAGGTATTTGCCGGTATACGCCAGGCCGCGCGTGGCGAAGTCCTTCGGCGGCAGCGGCAACGCGGTATCGCGCGCACGCGGGAAGTAGCGCTGCAGCAGAAGCTGCGGCAGTTCCGCGGCGAGGCGGACGCCGCTGTCGGTGTTGGTCGAGACGAACACGCCGAAGCCCAGCTCCGGCACCGCGACCAGGTTTGAGTGGAAGTACAACGTCGCGCCGCCGTGCTCGAGGCTCTGCACCTGGCCGTAGCGCTTGCGGAAGAAGCCGTAGGCGAAGCCGGTCGCGTCGGGCGCGTTGCGGAACAGCGGTTCGCCTTCCAGTCGCGCGAATGCCGCGGCCGGGACGATGCGGCGGCCGTCGAGTTCGCCGCGGTTGACCAGCATGGTCAGGTAGCGGGCCATGTCGGCGGCATTGCTGGACACGCTGCCGGCCGGCGCGATCTGTGCGATGTACTCGAACGGTTCGCTGGCATAGCCGCCGCCCTCGCGCTTGAAGCCCTGCGCCCACAGGCCCTGGAAGCGGGCGCCGGCATTGCGCGCGTCACCCTCTCCGAGCGGTTCGCGGAACGTGGTCAGCTGCATGCCCATTGGTTCGAACAGGTCGCGCTCGGCCAGGGTCTCGAACGGCACGTCGTTGACTCGGGCCAGGACCGCACCGAGCAGCGCCAGCGAGTAGTTCGAGTAGACGGCATGGGTGCCGGGTGCGCGCACCCGCGCCGGGCGGTGATGCAGGAGGTAGTCGTGCAGGCTCAGCGAGGTTTCCGGCGAGCTCGCAAACAGGTGTCCGAGTGCGGTGTCCTCGTAGCCGGCGCTGTGGGTGAGCAGGTGGCGCACCAGTACTGGCGGGTAACCGTCTTCGGGCAGGCGCAGGTCGGTCGGCAGGTAGTCGTTGACGGGTGCGTCGAGCGACAGTTTGCCGGCGTCGATGAGTTTGAGTGCTTCCAGGTAGGTGAAGGTCTTGGACACCGAGCCGACACGGAACAGGGTGCGTGCGGGATCCACTGCGCGCTGTGGTGACTGTCCGGCGATGCCGTAGCCGCGCAGCAGGAGCGGGCCTTGCTGGTCGACGACCGCGACGGTTACGCCGGCGACGCCAAGGCGTCGCATGTAGCCGTCGATCACGCCATCGACGTAGGCCGAAAGGTCGGCGGCATCGACCGCGCGTGGCGGCGGCGGTGGCAGCTCGGTGGCAGCAATTGGAACCACCAGCTGCGGCGTGGCCGCATGCGCGCTTGCCAGTACGCCCAACGCCAGTGCCAGCGCGACCGCACGCGCCCAGTGCAAGCCAATTGCCATCGACGCCACCCCTCCCCAGGAGAAGCGCCGATTAAAGCACGCGTGCGGCGGTGCGTGCGGTGCCGGCTGGCCGCCCCCACATCGTCATCCCGGCGAACGCCGGGATCCATCTTGAACTTCGGCGTCGGGCACCGAGCATCGTCTCCGGTTCGGCGTTGTCCCGGCGAAAGCCTCCTCACCGTCATCCCGGCGAAAGCCGGGATCCATTTGCTCCGGTTCTTGTTCCTGGAAAACAGCCCCGCCGCTTTAGTGGCGAAAGCTTTGTTGTTGCTTCATTACGAAACCGCAAAGCAAGAGCAGATGGATCCCGGCTTTCGCCGGGATGACGGTGCGAGGGCGGCAGCCGGGATGACGGTGAGTGGCTGACAGGTTGCGTGAGGGGGCCAACGAAAACGGCCCGCTTGCGCGGGCCGTCGGTTGTTCGTTCAGGGCAAGCCTGGATCAGTGCTGGTGGCCGCCTTCACCGTGGACGTGGCCGTGCTCGACTTCTTCCGCCGATGCCTCGCGCACTTCGACGATCTCGATCGCGAAGTGCAGGTCCTTGCCGGCCATCGGGTGGTTGAGGTCAACGTCGACGACGCTCATGCCAACCTTGAGGATGGTCACGGCGCGCGGACCAAAGTTGGTCGGCAGCACGGCCTGCATGCCCGGCTCGAGGCGGGCGCCCTGGAAGTGCTTCTTCGGCACGCGCTGGGTCAGGCCGTCACGGCGCTCGCCGTAGGCGTCGACCGCAGCGACGTCGACTTCGAACTTGTCGCCGGCGACGTGGCCTTCCATCGCCTTCTCGAGGCCCGGGATGATGTTGCCGTGGCCGATCAGGATCGCCAGCGGGTCGCGGCCTTCCGAACTTTCAAGCGTCTCCTGGCCCTGCTCGGAGACGGAGTAGTGGAAAAGGACGACGCGATCTTTCTCGATGTTCATTGCAGGGGGCTCGGCAGGATGTGCGCCAATTCGGTGCGAGTCGGCGACAGGGGCGGCGACGGCTTGACCGTCGGCAACATGAACGGCCAAGCTAATGGCCGTGACGAAAGCGCCGCATTATCCCGGCAAGACCGCCCCCGCGCCACTGCGCGGATGTCGCGCCATTTCCCTCGTGCTCCTGTGCCTGGCTCTCGCCGCCTGCGGTGGCGGCCGCGAAGCCGTGCGCCAGTCCCGGCCGCCGGCGCGCAGCTGGCCGACGGTCCAGCCGCAGGACCCGGTTGCCGCCAACGCGGTGTTGATGCGGGCAATCGGCCTGGTCGGCACGCCGTACCGCTACGGCGGCAATACCCCCGATGGCGGCTTCGACTGCAGCGGGCTGGTGAACTTCGTCTATCGGGACATGCTCGATCTGCGGCTGCCGCGCACCTCGCGTGAGCTGGCCGGCTACCAGGGCCCGCGCATCGTCCCCGAGCGCCTCGCCGCCGGCGATCTGGTGTTCTTCGGACAGGGCGGCAACGTCAGCCACGTCGGCATCTATGTCGGCGAAGGCCGCTTCGTCCATGCCCCTAGCACCGGTGGCACCGTGCGCCTGGACACGCTCGACGGCAGCTACTGGCGCGACCACTACAGCGGCGCCAGGCGTGTGCTGAATTAGGCCGTTCGGCCGAATTCCTGAACGGGGACTTGGGCTTAGCGATGGCATGATTTGTGACCATCCACAGCCGCGTTAATAATTTTTTAACGAAAAATGAACCCAATCCACGGGTTTGGCAGGCATGATCCCCCGGTCGACGACTTCGTGATGACCGCGTGACGCTCAACCCGCCCCGCTCCGGCCAAGCCGCCGTAAGCCCCCGCCGTCCCTTCCGGGCCGGTGTCCAACTCATTCTCTCGGCCTTGCTGGCCGTGCTCGCCGTTCCGGCGCTGGCCCAGCAGATGCCGTCGTCGTCGCTGGCCAATGATTCGGCCGACGCCCCTGCTGCCGCCACCAGCACCCTGCTGCCGGAGGCGATGAGCCTGTCCGACCGCGCCCTGCTGCTGGCCACCGACCTCAACCGCCTGCTTGCCCCGGGTGCAGCCGACGCCGCCGCCGTGGTCGTGCCTGCCGCCCAGCAGGGCAAGATCAGCAACGTCCTGCAGCGCGCGATGGCGCTGCTCGGCACCCCGTACCGCTGGGGTGGCAGCGAGCCGGACAAGGGCTTCGACTGCAGCGGCCTGGTCGGCTACGTGTTCCGCAACGCCCTGGGCATCGACCTGCCGCGCGTCTCGCGCGAAATGGCCAAGAGCGGCGAGCTGGTCACCGACCGAGCCAAGCTCAGCGCCGGCGACCTGGTGTTCTTCGGCCGTCGTGGCCGCGTCGACCATGTCGGCATCTACGTCGGCGAAGGCCGCTTCGTGCACGCCCCGAGCCGCGGCAAGGACGTGCAGGTGTCGAACCTGGATACCGGCTACTGGAGCGGCAAGTTCATGCAGGCGCGCCGCCTCGACGGCATCTGAGCCGCGTCGTCAGCCTCCTTTCGAAAGGCCGCCTCCGGGCGGCCTTTTTCGTGTCGGAGCTCTCGTAGCCCGGGTAAGCGAGACGCACCCGGGGCCCAGGCGTGCGATCCCCGGGTGCGCTTCGCTTACCCGGGCTACGCGGCATCGCCGAAGACCTCGTAATGAAATGCCGAGCGTCGTTCGTCGGGCCGGGGAGTGCTCCGCAGCGGGCCATGGATGGCCCGCGCCCCGCATCAGCCATGGATGGCTGATTAAGGGGCGGGGCACTCCCCGGCCCGGCGGACGGCGCCCTTCCGGAGCCCGCAGCCCGCAGCCTGCAACGCACGAACGCCCAGACCCTTAGGTCTCCAGCGAAGCCTCGCTCAGGTGCTTCATCGTTTCCTCGATGCCCTTGCTCAGCTCCATCACCTTCAGCGCGTACTCGCCCAGATGGCGGTCGACGTCGTTGACCGGAGTCCACGGCGGCACCGGCGTCGGCTTGCCGTCGGCACCATCGAGCGCGACGAAGACGATCACGCAATGCGTGCACAGCCTGTCGTCCTCCGGCCCCTGCATCGGATCGCGCGCCTTCACGTCGACCGCGAAATGCATGCTGGTGGTGCCGGTGTGGACCAGCTTCGTGTGCACCGTGACCATGTCGGAAATGCGGATCGGCGCGACGAAACGGATACCGCCAACGGCGACGGTGACACTGTAAGTGCCGGCCCAGCCGACCGCCGCGGCATAACCGGCCTGGTCGATCCATTTCATCACCACGCCGCCGTGGACCTTGCCGCCATAGTTCACGTCGGACGGCTCGGCGAGGAAACGCAGGTTCAGTTCACGCTGTCTTCCGCTCATGCACTGGCTCCAGTGGGTGACGCGATCGGAGTGACTCGATCAGGGGTGATTCGATCAGAAGTGAGTCGATCAAAGGTGATTCGATCAGGGTTGCACGGACAACGTGGCCCGCAGATGGCGCACCACGGCATTGGCGACGCCGTGCACGCCGTTCCTTAGCCGATCGTCGTTGAGGGTGCCGTAGTCAGGCAGCTTGTCGGCGGCCTGGCCCACGGCGACCTGTTGCGGCACAACCAGCAGGCCGAGCTTGGCAAGGGCATCGCGCAGCACCAGCAGCGAGCGCAGGCCACCCAGCGGCCCCGGTGATGCCGACACGATTCCGGCAACCTTGTCCTGGAACAGCGCGACGCCGGAGTTGCCGGCATCGGTCGGACGCGAGATCCAGTCCAGCGTGTTCTTTACCAGCGCCGGCATCGACCCGTTGTACTCCGGGGTACTGATCAGCAGGCCATCGTGGCGGGCCATCAACGCCTGCAGCTGGCGCACGGCCTCGGGCATTCCGGCCGACTCGATGTCGCCGTCGTAGACCGGCAGCGAATACTCGCGCAGCTCGATCAGGGTGACCTCGGCGCCGGCCGCGCGCGCACCTTCGGCCAGCACGTGGATCAGGCGCCGATTGTACGAACCCTGGCGCAGGCTTCCGGCAAAAGCGAGCAGGCGTGGAACGGCAGCGGGCATCCGTGGCTCCGGAACGGGCGACCCCCACGGGCCGCAGACGCCCGATTATGCGCGGCACGCGTGAGCTTGCAGCATGGACGTGCACGGGCGATCCTCGCGGCCAGGCAATCGAGGAGATCACGATGGGGCGGACGATCCTGGGCATGCTGGTCGGCGTGGTGGTCGCCATCGCGGTGATCATGGCCGTGGAGATGCTGGGCCATTCGGTCTATCCGCCGCCGCCGGGACTGGACCCGACCGATCCTGCGAACGAGGCCGCCTTCGCCGCCTTCGTCGCGCAGCTTCCGTTCGGCGCCAAGGCCATGCTGCTGCTCGCTTGGCTGCTGGGCACCTTCACCGGCGCCCTCGTAGCGGCGAAGATCGCACGCCACCAGACCGCCGCCGCATTGCTGGTCGCGCTGGTGGTGATGTCGGGCGTGGTCGGCATGATCCTCAAGATCCCCCACCCGGGCTGGCTGTCCGTATGCGGCCTGCTGCTGCCGATCCCGGTGGCGCTGCTGGCGGTGCGGCTGGTGTACCGGCGCAGCACCCTGCCGCGCGTGTGAGCGTCGCGGCCGCGGGGTGAACTCCAGCACATCTGCGACGGGGCGAAATCGTCGAAACTGTGCGCCCCCACGTGAGCCGTCGCCGATGACCCTGCTGCGCGTTTCCGCATTCGCCTCGACCCTGCTGATCGCAGTCACCAGTGCGCTGGCCGCCACGCCTGCGAAACAGGCCGAACCGGTACTGCCACCCTCGAAGGCGTACGAGACCGCCGCGGAATGGCGGCAACCGGTCGCGCCGTTCCGGATCGGCGACCGCACCTGGTATGTCGGCACCGCCGGCCTCAGCGCCTTGCTGGTGAAGACCGACGCCGGTGCCGTGCTGGTCGACGGTGGAATGCCGCAGGCCGCCGACATGATCCTGGCGCGCATGCGGGACCTCGGCATCGCGCCGTCCGACCTCAAGCTGATCCTGCACAGCCACGCCCACATCGACCACGCCGGCCCGCTCGCCGCGATCCAGCGCGCGACCGGTGCACGCGTCGTCAGCAACGCCGAATCGGCAGTCCTGCTTGCCCGTGGCGGCGACGACGACCTGCATTTCGTCGACGACATGCTGTTCCCACCGCTGCATGTCGACCGGTTCGTGATGGACGGTGAAGTCGTCGACCTCGGCGGCGTGCGCTTCACCGTGCACTTCACCCCCGGCCACACGCCGGGCAGCATGAGCTGGACCTGGGACGACGTCCGCGATCGCAAGCCGCTGCGCATCGCCTATGTCGACAGCCTGTCGGCGCCGGGCTACCGGCTGCTTGGCAATCCGCGTTATCCGCACATCGTCGACGATTACCGCCGCAGCATCGAAACCGTGCGCTCGCTGCCCTGCGACGTGCTGATCACGCCGCATCCCGACGCCAGTGGCTGGACGCCCGCCAACACCGCATCGCCGCATCCGCAGCCGATGACCTGCACCGACTACGCAAGCCGCGCCGCGACCCGGCTCGATACCCAGCTCAAGGCCGAATCCGAGGCGAAACACTGATGCCGTATACCCCGATCGTGGCCACCCTCGGCTACGTGCTTTCGCCCGACGGCCGCCAGGTGCTGATGGTCCATCGCAATGCCCGGCCCGACGACCACCAGCTGGGCAAGTACAACGGCCTGGGCGGCAAGCTCGAACCGCTCGAGGACGTCGTCGCCGGCATGCGCCGCGAGATCCATGAAGAAGCCGGCATCGACTGCGAGCAGATGCAGTTGCGCGGCACCATCAGCTGGCCCGGCTTCGGCAAGCACGGCGAGGACTGGCTCGGCTTCGTGTTCGTGATCACGCGCTTCAGCGGCACGCCGCATGCGAGCAACCCGGAGGGCACGCTGGAGTGGGTGCCGCTGGACCGCCTGGACGAGCTGCCGATGTGGGAAGGCGACCGCAATTTCCTGCCGCTGGTGTTCGACGAAGACGCGCGCTCGTTCCATGGCGTGATGCCGTATCGCGACGGGCGGATGCAGTCGTGGTCGTACTCGCGGGTGTAACGGCATGAAGCCGCAAGGCCTGGCAGCGCTCGTTGCAGTGCTCGTCACCGGCTGCGCGACAGGAGTGCCTGCCCGCAATGACGACCCATCGCGATCTGGCCAGGTCGGCATGCGCGACATCAGCGCCGTGATCGCACCCACCGCGCGCATGCAGCTGGCCGACAACGAGTCGTTCCTGATGCCGTTGGATGACAGCGCCAACGCCGCACCGGTCTACCCGGATTCCCTGCTGGCGCGACGCCTGCCAGCGCAGGTGGTGTGCATGCGCGTCAGCGTCGGCCGCGATGGCGGCGTCAGCTCGTCGGCGCCGCTGGTGCAGGCTCCCGAATGCCCCGGACCCGACGAGGTCGATGCCGCGTTCTTCGGCGCCGCATCGCAGGCAGTCGCAGGCTGGCGCTTCGACCCTGCCCTGCGCTGTGTGTTTCCCGACGCCAGGACGAAAGAGAACACCATTGCCAGCTGCGGCGGATTCCAGGAAGTCCCGGTGCCGGTCAGCCTCACCTATCGCTTCGTGTTCGAGCAGAAGGACGGACGCGGCAGCGTCCGCGGCCTTTAGACGCTCCGGTTCAGAGCCTGCCGATCTCGGCCCTTTCGCCTTCGGCAATGCCGAGGTTGCTGGACGCCGCTTCGTAGACCTCGCGATCGAGCAGCCCGGTCTCCTTGGCGACCAGCACCGGCACCAGCATCTGGCCGGTGACATTGGTCATCGTGCGCATCATGTCGAGTACGCGATCGATCGCGACCAGGTAGCCGATGCCTTCCAGCGGCAGGCCCGCCGCCGACAGCACCAGGGTCACCATCACGATCGCGGTGCCCGGTACGCCGGCCGTGCCGAAGCTGCCCAGCACCGAGGCAATGAGGATCGTGAAGTACTGGCCCGGCTCCAGGTGCAGGCCGAAATACTGCGCGACAAACATCGAGGTCAGCGCCGGGTAGATCGCGCCGCAGCCGTCCATCTTGATGCTCGCGCCGAGCGGCACGGCGAAGGCGGCGTAGTCCTTGTCGACGCCGAGGTTGTGCGTCACCGAACGGATCGCCGCGGGCATCGCCGCGAAACTCGACGAGGCCACGAAGGCGACCTGCATGCCCGGCGCCGCACCGCGGAAGAACTTCAGCGGGTTCAGGCCGTGCAGCAACAGCAGGCTGCCGTAGACGAAGACGATGTGCAGCGCGCATGCGAGGTATAGCGCGAACACGAACGTGCCCAGCGGCAGCAGCTTCTCGAACCCATAGGCACCGACCAGCGAAGCGATCAGGCCGAACGTGCCCAGCGGCGTCAGCTCCAGCACGAAGCGGGTGACCTGCACCATTGCATCGCTGGCCTCTCCGGCCAGCTTGCGAAGCGTCGCGGTGCGCTCGCCCAGCTTGACCATGGCGAAGCCGAGCAGACCGGCGAACACGATCACCTGCAGGATCTTGCCGTCACTGAGTGCCTTGAACGGATTGGTCGGGATGACGTCGAGCAGCACCTGCGTCGCCGAAGGCACCTCGCGCACCGTGTAGTCCGGCGCCACCGTCAGCCCTGCCAGGCCGTGTCCGGGCTGCAGCAGCCAGCCCATCGACAGGCCGACGCAGACCGCGAGCGCGGCCGTGATCGCGAACCAGACGAACGTGCGCCCGCCGAGCGCCGCCACGGATTTTTGCCCGTGCAGGCTGCTGATGGCGTTCATCACCGCGAAGAACACCAGCGGCACGGCGATCATCTTGATGCCGTTGACGTAGATCGTGCCGAGCGGGCCGAACCAGGTCTCAGCGGAGTGCCCGAACAGCCAGCCGGCGAGCGCACCCAGTACGAATCCGGCCAGCACGCGCTGCCAGAACGGGATGCGGAGCCAGGCCGAAACCACCTTCATCGGGACCTTCGCTTTGCAATACGAGTCGGATTTGCAAGATATCCCAGCCGGATCGCACTCGCGACCCCGCAAATGCAACGCCGGTGTCCCAGTGCTGCAATAACGGCCTGCATAATCGCGCATTGCCCGCCGACACTCCCACACGATGTCCCGACTGCCCTGCGTCTTCCTCACCCTCGCCGCCACCCTGCTCGCCAGCGCCTGCAGCCAGGCCGTCCGCCCCACCACCGCCGCTGCGTCCCTCGACGTCGACGTGCCCGCGATCCAGCGTCCCGGCGGCGAAACGCCGGCCTGGTGGTTCCGCGATGGCGCGGCGCAGGCGGCGCAGCGTGGCGCGATGTCGGGCAAGGCCAGGAACGTGATCCTGTTCGTCGGCGACGGCATGAGCCTGACCACGGTCGCCGCCGCGCGCATCCTCGACGGCCAGCGCAAGGGCGGCCCGGGTGAAGAGAATCGTCTGAGCTGGGAGCGTTTCCCCGCCACGGCGTTGAGCAAGACCTACAACACCAATTCGCAGACACCCGACTCGGCCGGAACCATGAGCGCGATGGCCACGGGCGTGAAAACCCGCGCCGGCGTGCTCAGCATCGGCCAGCAGGCGGTGCGCGCGAATTGCGCGCAGGCGCTGCAGGCGCCGATCCTGACGCTGTGGGAACTGGCCGCGAGCCAGGGCCTGGGCACCGGCGTGGTCACCACCACCCGCGTCACCCACGCCACCCCCGGCGCGACGTTCACCCACTCGGCCGACCGCAACTGGGAAAACGACACCGACCTGCCCGATGAGGCGAAGGCCGCAGGTTGCCTCGACATCGCGCGCCAGCTGGTGGAAACGCCATACGGCAATGGCCCGGACGTGCTGATGGGCGGTGGTCGCGGCGAGTTCATGACCGCGCAGCAGTCAGACCCGGAATACGACGACAAGGTCGGCCAGCGCCTCGATGGCCGTGACCTGGTCGCGCAGTGGAAGCAGCGCCATCCCGACGGCACCTATGTCTGGAATGCCCAGCAGTTCGCCGCCGCGCCGCAGCAGGGCCCGCTGCTGGGCCTGTTCGAGCCCGACCACATGCAGTTCTCGCACGACCGCCCGAACGACGGCGCCGGCGAACCGACCCTGGCCGAGATGACCCGCGCCGCGATCGCGCGCCTGCAGCACAACCCGAACGGCTACGTGCTGCTGGTCGAAGGCGGTCGCATCGATCACGCCAACCACTACGGCAACGCCTACCGCGCCCTCACCGACACCATCGCGCTGAGCGAAGCGGTGCAGGCGGCCGTCGACGCGACCTCGGCCGACGACACGCTGGTCCTGGTGACGGCCGATCACTCGCACACGCTGAGCTTCGTCGGCTACCCGGTGCGCGGCAATCCGATCCTCGACAAGGTCCGCGGCGCCAGCGGCGAGGAAGGCGAGGTCGGCGACTACGCCATCGACGCACTTGGCCTGCCCTACACCACCCTCAGCTACAGCAATGGCCCCGGCTATGTCGGCGCCAGCGCGCAGCAGCCCGAGGGCCCGAAGCGGTTCCAGCACACGGTCAGCGGCGTGCAGATCCCGAAACATGGGCGCCCCGACCTGCGCAATGTCGACACCCAGGACCCGGACTACCTGCAGGAAGCGCTGGTACCGATGAGTTCGGAATCACATGGCGGCGACGACGTCGGCATCTGGGCACGCGGCCCCGGCAGCGATGCCGTGCGTGGCAGCGTCGAGCAGAACGCGATCTTCCACTTCATGCTGCAGGCGATGCCCAGGCTGCGCGACGGCCTGTGCAAGGCCGGCGACTGCGATGCCAATGGCGTACCGGTGACCCTGCCCGACCAGGCGAAGTTCCGCTGATCAGAACGGCTTCGCGATCACCAGGTAGACGATCGCGACCAGCAGCAGCACCGGCAGCTCGTTGAACCAGCGCAATGCCTTCGACGAAGGCAGTGCGCGACCGGCTTCGACGCCCTTGAGCCAGCGGCCGCTGATGATGAAGCAGGCGAGCATCATGGCCACCAGCGCGAGCTTGGCGTGCAGCCAGCCACCGCTGACCTTGAAGTGCAGCCACAGCGTCAGGCCAAGCACGAAGGCGAGGCCGAACATGATGTGGCCGAAGCGGTACAGGCGCTTGCCCATCAGCACCAGGCGCGCGCGCACCGCCGGGTCGTCGCCGACTTCGGCGAGGTTGACCAGGATCCGCGGCAGGTAGAACACGCCGCCCATCCAGGCCATGACAAACACGAGGTGGGCGGTCTTGGTCCAGAGATAGGCCATGGGTTCAGCTCCGAAATGCGGGCAACAGGATGGCATACCTTGCCGGGAGTGACGGAAGGGATGACGGGCGCGGCGGAGGGATGGATTACGATGCCCCGTCCACGCCGGCAGCAACCGATCGATCCGATGAGCAAGCAGTACGACCAGACCTATTTCGATCGCTGGTACCGCAACAGCGCCCGCAAGGACCACGCCGTCGGCAGTGGCGCACGACTCACGCGCAAGGTCGCGTTGACCGTCGCCACCGCCGAGTACCATCTGGAACGGCCGCTCCGCAGCGTGCTCGACATCGGTTGTGGTGAAGGCGCATGGCGCGCGCCATTGCTGAAGCTGCGGCCGAAGCTGCAATACCTGGGTTTCGACAGCAGCGAATACGCGATCAGGCGCCACGGTGCGCGCCGCAACCTGCACTTCGCCCGATTCGGCGACTTCCAGCACCTGCGCCCGTGTCCGCCGGTCGACCTGCTGGTCTGCAGCGACGTCATGCACTACCTCGATACGCGCGAACTCGACCGCGGCCTGCCGGCCCTTGCCGAACTGTGCGGCGGCGTCGCCTTCCTCGAGACATTCACCCGCGAAGACGAGACCGACGGCGACAACCACGACTTCAAGCAGCGGCCGGCGCGGTTCTATCGCCAGCGCTTCCAGGCGCTCGGCCTGACTGCGCTGGGTTCTCACTTGTGGCTGGCGCCGACGCTGGCCGAGCGTCTGGTCGCACTCGAGCGACCGGCCTGACCAGTGTTTACCGGGGCGTTTTCCCAGTTCAGCTTGCGACCGGGGCTATCGGCTATGCTGCGGCGCAGCATGTGGTCAGGCGTTCAACCGCACTGATCATCCGCACCGATTCAACAACAGGATTCGACGAATGCTCTATCAGATGCACGAGCTTGGACGCGCCTGGATGGCCCCGATCACCTACTGGGCCGAAGCCAGCGCCAAGATGTTCGGCGCGAACGGCGGTTGGATGTCGTCCCTGCCCGGTTCCGCCCAGGCCGCCGCCGGCTACGAACTCCTGTACCGGATCGGCAAGGATTACGAGAAGCCCGAATTCGGCATCCACTCGATCGACATCGACGGCGTCGCCTATCCGGTGGTCGAGCGCGAGATGCTGCGCAAGCCGTTCTGCCGGCTGCTGCGCTTCAAGCGCTACGCCGACGACGCCGGCAACCTGAAGGATCTCAAGGACGACCCGCCGGTGCTGGTGGTCGCGCCACTGTCGGGCCACCACTCCACGCTGCTGCGCGACACCGTGCGCACGCTGCTGCGCGACCACAAGGTCTACATCACCGACTGGGTCGACGCGCGCATGGTGCCGGCCGGCGATGGCGAGTTCTCGCTCGATGACTACGTTGCCTACATCGAGGCGTTCATCCGCCACATCGGCGCGAAGTCGCTGCACGTGATCAGCGTGTGCCAGCCGACGGTGCCGGTACTGGCCGCGGTGTCGCTGATGGCCGCGCGCGGCGAAGACACCCCGCGCTCGCTGGTGATGATGGGCGGCCCGATCGACACCCGCGAGAACCCGACCAAGGTCAACGACCTGGCGACGGACAAGCCGCTGGCGTGGTTCGAGAACAACCTGATCCACCACGTGCCGCCGAACTATCCTGGCCACGGTCGCCGCGTCTATCCGGGTTTCCTGCAACACGCCGGCTTCGTGGCGATGAACCCCGAACGCCATTTCACCTCGCACTGGGATTACTACCAGGACCTGGTGAAGGGCGACCTCGACGACGCCGCCGCGCATCGCCGCTTCTACGACGAATACAACGCCGTGCTCGACATGCCGGCCGAGTACTACCTGGAGACCGTGCGCATCGTGTTCCAGGAACACCTCCTGCCGCGCGGCCTGTGGGACGTGAACGGCGAGCGTGTCGATCCCTCGCGCATCCACGGCACCGCGCTGCTGACGATCGAAGGCGAACTCGACGACATCTCCGGCCAGGGCCAGACCCGCGCCGCGCACACACTGTGCACCGGTGTCGCCGAGGTCGATCGTGAGCACCTGACCGTCAAGGGTGCCGGCCATTACGGCATCTTCAGCGGTCGCCGCTGGCGCACGCAGGTTTACCCGCAGGTGCGGGATTTCATCGCGCGCTATGCCGTTCCGGCTGAATCGACGACGATCGCACCGCCAAACCCTTGATTCGCGGCCGATCCGCCCAGATCACGAAGGTTCCCGATGAGCCGAGGAACCTTCAATGGACTGTCCCGTGTGCCGCGATGTGAACCTGGCGATGACCGATCGCCAGGGTATCGAGATCGATTACTGCCCACAGTGCCGCGGTGTCTGGCTTGACCGCGGCGAACTCGACAAGCTGATCGAACGCGCGACCGCCGACACCGGACGCCATCCGCCACAACGGCCGCAGCATGGTCCGCCGCCGTCGCCGCACCAGTCGCGCGATTCGCACGGCGGGTACTCCGAGCATCGGCACAAGAAGAAAAAGAACCTGCTGGGGGAGTTGTTCGATTTCTGAGTCGGGCCCCGGGCGCCCCCGGATCAAGTCCGGGGTTACCCGGGCTACGTTCCGATCCGGGGTCGTGGCCCCGGGTGCGCTTCGCTTACCCGGGCTACGTTCTGATCCGGGGTCGTGGCCCCGGGTGCGCGTCGCTTACCCGGGCTACGTTCCGATCGGGGGTCGTAGCCCGGGTAAGCGCAGCGCACCCGGGGTAACGTGTGTCCCGGGCCTGCAAGCCTCAGCTGTACTGCGCCGTCTTCACCAGCATGTGCTTGGCCAGCAGTCCGTGCAGCTGCCCGAACAGGCGCACCAGGTGCATCGTGGCGAACAGCAGTATCACGCCGGCCACGATCAGCAGCGGCCACGCCCACGGCTCCGTCATGCCGAACACCATCACGTCGTCGAGGAACAGGTGCGAGCCGAAGCCGAGCAGCATCGCGATCGGCGCGGCGATGAACGACAGCGCCACCGTCAGCCCGACCACCGTCACGGTGAAGTAGAGGATGCCCAGCGGCAGCATCATCAGGAAGTACAGCTGCGTGGCCCAGGTGCGCGGATCGATGAAGAGATCCTTGATGCGCTCCAGCAACGGCTGCCCGCGGGTCCCGTAGAGCGGCCGGCGCGGCATGCGCTCGCCCAGCATCGTCTCGACGATGCGACCCTCGACCAGCGACAGCATCTTCACCGATCCGAAGTACAGGATCACGAACGGAATGCCGATGATCAGCACGCCCAGGCCCGCCGACAGCGAGATGCCCGTGACCACCCAGGTGAAGTAGAAGATGCCGGTGGCCAGCGAAAGCAGCATGTAGAACAGCGCGCCGTACGTGCGCGGCTCGGCGATCACGCCGAAGAACTGGCCGAGCAACGACTTGCGCGGCGGCGGCGCCGGCGGCCGCAATGCCGTCTGCACCTTGACCTCGGTGTCGCGGTAGATGTCGGCGACTTCGTCGGGTGCACCGTAACTGCTGGCGACGGCGACGATGACATCGGCCTCGGACTTGCCGGGGTTCTCCGCCAGTTCCGAGCGCAGGTATTCCTCGGCGTCGTAGAGCGCGTCCTGGACCAGCGCCGGATCGGCCCCGGCGAGGGAGCGACGCAGGTGTTCGAGGTATTCGGGGATCGTGGTCGGCAGGCCGGCGCTGCTGGAATTGAACGCGTTCATTTGTCAGGTCCTTCAAGGACGGTATCGACGGAATCACGGGTGGCGCGCCAGGCGGTGATCCATTCCTGCAGGACCGCACGACCGGCATCGGTGATCTGGTAGTAACGACGGGGCGGGCCGGACATCGACGGCTCGACATGGCTGTCGAGCAGGCCGGAGGCACCAAGGTTGCGCAGCACCGGATACAGCGCGCTCTGCTTGCCGCTGAGCACACCCTCCCCGGTCCGCTCCAGGCGCTTGGCGATCTGGTAGCCGTACATCGGCTCGCTCGCCGCAGCCAGGACCGCCAGCAGCACCAGCGACACGGTGCCGGCACTGAGCTCCTTCTGGAATTTGCGAAGCTGGGTGTCGAGGTCGGTCATGGCACTGGGTCCACGGGGTCTTGCGGGGCGGGGGTCCCGCTATGCTGATGGCAACACTACTATCAAGTTCTATATACAGAACCTGCCATTAGTCATGAGCCCGCCAGGGGGCCGTTCATGGCCTTGCCGCCCCCTCGACCGCGTCCCTGTTATCAAGGCCTGGCGCCGTATTCCACGCGGCGAGGAGAGGATCGCGATGCCACGGGGTGACAAATCCGCCTACACCGACAAGCAGAAGCGCCAGGCCGAACACATCGAAGACAGCGAACGCGAGCGCGGCGTGCCCGAAGAAACTGCCGAGCGCATCGCCTGGGCGACGGTCAACAAGCGCGACGGCGGCGGCAAGAAGTCCGGCTC
>DATDBK010000046.1:0-17130 GCA_036524935.1 Lysobacter sp.
CCTGACCCTGGCCGAAGCACGGGCCGACGTGTTCGACTACATCGAGCGCTTCCACAACCCGATCATCCAGCGAAGACTCGATGCCAAAGATCAGGCCTATAGACTCTTAACCCAACCGTCCGTGGAAACGGGGTAGAACCCAATGGTGCTCTCCTTCAACCCGTCCCCCTGTCTGCCCGCGACGCTCCTCTGCACAGGCCAGGGCCGGGCAGGTGCGAAGGTCTGCCTTCTCCTCCCACCAGCGACGGCGCAGCTCTAGCTGGCGCCCTTGGGTTCCAGGAGATCGCGGTGCGGCTAGGGCGCATGTCGCCCAGGCGGGTTAACTAGGGTCAACCCAGTCCCATCTCTCGAAGAAAGCGCGATGGGCCGTCCCGCGAGTCGGATGTATCCACAATCAGGTGGAGCAGTTGTTTTGCGCGCGTCATCCCAACATACGTGACGCGGCGTCCCTCCGATATCTGGTCCGAGGTTCTTGCTTTGAAATGCGGAAACCGGCCTTCATTCATGTGGATGAGCGCGACCGCGTCAAACTCCCGGCCTTTTGCTGCATGTACCGTCATGAGCTTTATCGCCTTCGATGGATTGGCGAAGAGTCCGAGACTCTCAATGGTCAGCTTCTCGATCTCTACACGGCCAAGTCGCGCATTGGCACGAATGTCCGAAACTATATCGTCTGCGGACGCGCGGAACGCTCCAGATTCGCCAACGCCCCTGTTTGAAAGCACGCGATCTATTTGATCCCCTACAGATACGATCCAATCCAGGGGGGATTGGGTCCTCTGTGCCGCACATTTCGCTTCTTTGTGAAGCTCGAGCGAGATGACTCTCCCGGCCCAACCTTCAACAGCCGCTCGGTTGAAACCCTCAAGTTCTGTTGCGCACCTTTCGAGCGCCCGCTGCGTACTTCTCAAGCTTCCCTTGTCGGTAGTTGTCGCCGCTAGATGTTCGAGCAATGGTGCAATTAAGCGTCCGCGGCGATAGGGTCTCGCTCCGGGGCCGACTACGGGTATCCCATGTTGGACGCAAGCCCTGGCAACGGGGAGGAGGTCGGTCCAGCGCGCCGCAAGGACTGCACTTGATCCAACGTTTAGGCCAAGCGCGTGGACGGAGGCGAGAAAGCGGTTGACCACCGACGTCGCAACCGAGTGCGTCGAGTAGGCTGTGATCTCCGCAGGTGCATCAGCATTGTCGCCAACAGCCTCCATGCCTGGCGTTCGGGGTATGAGGCCATCGGAATGCGCGACGATTGGTTTTGCGGAGCGAAAATTTCCGCTCAACGCGAACAACGTGCAAGCGCACGTATCACTGATGAATGTGCCGGAAGCCTTCGGAGATGCCCCCGCGAACCCGTAGATGGATTGGTGGGGATCGCCCACCAGGAAAAAGACGCTCGCTCCGCTGGAGTGAATGTGCGACAGGATCTCAAGCTGGACTGCTGTTGTGTCCTGGAACTCATCCACCAGCACGGACAAGTACTTGGCCGACAGGCTGGCCCTGACTTCTGGGTGGTTCCGAAGGATGCTCAGCGATTCATACAGCAATAAAGAGAAGTCAACCCAGCCTCGAGATCGGAACTCAGCCCAGTAATCACGCATGCAGTCGACAATCCAAGGCTCGAAGTCGCCTTGGACCGGGTCGCCGAATTCGTCCATGGCGACCTGCCCAATGAGATCGTAGTGGAACGGTTTTGGGGTGACCCCAATTCGCTTCGCCAAGGTCCTGAACAAGTCGTGGGATCGCTCGTCGTCACCGGAGACAATCTCAAAGCCACTTGCGTAGCTGCTGACGCGGCACCGAAAGGGTTTGAAAATATTGGCCAGACAGAACGAATGGATTGTCCCAACGTCCACGGAGGACGTCTCGCCGTCGCCTGCGAGAAGACGCAACCGATGCTCCATCTCATCGACCGCCGTGTTCGTAAACGTAATGCAAGCGATGCGCCTTGGGGTGCCGCTGACTTTCGCTAGTTCTCGTATGGCTTTGGCGACGAGAACTCGCGTCTTGCCACTTCCGGGGCAAGCTTGAACATAGGCGTTGCCTTCTGCCTCAACGGCAGCAAGCTGCTCTGTAGTAAGGTTCATTTGCTTGTGAGCCAATCTACTGCCTCACTAATGTAGTCGGGGATCAGGAGACCCTTCTCCACTTCAGCGGCGCATCGTTGGGCGAATCGCGCCTTCCCAATCCGGATTGCTGCTCTCAACGTGGCGGCGCGAAATTGCTCTTCGCTAGCCAGGCGTTGTGGCGATCCCAGGGGAAGTCTCGCAGCGCTCTCAGCAAGCAGGTCAAGCCGCTCGCTGGCCTTGGTCAGGCCAGAGGATGCGACTGCCGCTACGATCATCCTGGCGTTCTCGATATCCGCCAGTTCTCGTTCAAACGTCGTCCTGCCGAGGAACATTCGCACTGACTGGCTTTCGAGTGCCCTGAGGTCACGCCTTTGTTCGGCGACACTTTCACCATCATCGTCTAACGGATCCGGGGGTAGGTCCGCGTCACCTATGACAGCGCAACGCTTTCCAAGCTTTCCGTCTGAGAAGAGTTTCATGAAAGGCTTGAAGTGCGTACCGTTTACGGAGATGACCGAAATTCCGTGATGTTCAAGGTCGATCTCCATCATCTCCTTCACCATGGGTGGCAGGAGAATTAGCTCGGCTGCGCCTTCAACCAGCACAAGCTTTCGAGAGAAGAGTAGCGTCGACTTTGTTGCATCTAGATACCTTTCAAGGTCCTTCTGTTCGTCAGTGTCGAGGAGGGTGTTCTGGGAGATCACGTGGCTTACAACTTCCGAGCCACTCTTCGACATCACCAAGTAAGACGAGAGCGGCATTCGGGACGTGATATGAGTGCTGTGTGTGGTTACCAGGGACTGGAATGACAGGCGCTCGAGAGTCGCCATTAGAGTCATCTGTAGCTGCGGGTGTAGATGGGCCTCAGGTTCTTCAATTAGAAGGATTTGCCCCGCAGACCCGGCACGATTGATGCGCTTAGTCAGATACTCAAGCCAGATCGCAATGTAGAGGACATTGTTTAGGCCTAAACCATTTCGAGAGGGGTCGACATTTTGGAGCGCTCCTTTTTCACTGAGAAGGATGCGTAGCGACCGAAGAATTGTCTGGTAGGTTGGATCGCCGATTCCCATGCCGACATTGATTTCGTAGCTTGGGCCGGTTGCATTCGCTAGCGTCTTGATGATGCCCGCGGAGGCATCGTCTAAAGGCTTCGATCTGGATATGGCAGCGTTCGCCGCGACCAAGGTCTGCACGAAGCTCTCTTGCTCCCCTTGGGGGATGTCCGTAGCCTCGAGCAGCTTGACTAGTGGGGATAAGCGGCCACTGCGTAGATCGTACTCAACATCCCTGAGCGCGTTGAGCGTGACGACATGGAAATACTGTAGGTCTGAGAACCTGATGGGTTCGCCAACGTCGTGATTCCATTCGATCTCGGTTAGATCTATGGCCGGATTCCCGCCGCCGTAGAGATCCCATCCGTAATCGTCCGGACGGAGTTGAGTCGGATCTAGGTGTCCTGCCGCGATTGCATCGCGCACGACTTTCTTTGGTCGGAATCGAAAGAAGATGCGAGCTCGCTCGCTTGCAATCTGGCATGAGTGCAGCAGCGCAAGCTCGTTAATATTCTCGGAGTACTTTGAGAACTCGACTCCGACAAGGACGTGATATGGGGCGCGCTGGTCGACGTCGGAATGGATGTCTGCCGGAGTCAGCGATCGATAGGTCGACGGAAGACTCACATCTAGGCATAGCCGCAGGGCGTTAAGGAGATTCGATTTTCCGCTGTTGTTCTCGCCGATTACGCAGTTGACGGCTGCGTTGAGCGAGGCGTCAATTGCCCTTAGGTTGCGGTAGTTCTTTACCACTAGTCTGGACAAGTGCATCTGCTCCACCCCCTGGAGCGTCTTCCGTGAGCCGCCTCAATGTGATGGGGACATCACTTCCAGTCAAGTTGCCGTGGATTGGTAGCGGAGTCGATATTCTTGAGTTTGGTGACAATCGCGCCGAGCAACCGATCGGTGTCGATCAGCTAGCAGGTGCTCCACGAAGTGCCATTTTGATCGGTAGTTTCCATCGTCTGGGCTGCCGATGAAGGTCTTGCGGGGAGTACTTCAAATACGCGCTCCATGCGGGGTCTCCCATAGATCAGGAATAGCCCAGGGCCGGACTGACGGCTGCATCGCTCGGACGGTCCGAGCAGGTTCTTAGCCTAATACCGCGAATCGAGGGTGGTTGGGAGTGCGGGCCATTTGGCGAGGGGAGCTCTGGTCCGCTTTTCGCACATGCCCGCGGACGTAACCCGCGGAAAACATTGGCAATACAGATGGCCGGCCCTCTTCCCTGCGGGGCGTACAGCGTCGTGAGGGCGGGCAGCCTGCAGCCGACTTGCTTAAACGTGCCGAACAACCCCCCCTACCTCTAACCTGCGCCGATGTGAGCGAGTGCCCCCCGTCCGGTGGGAGAAGGCTGGCTGAATTGTCCGCGTCCCCCCCCCGGGCGGGACAACCTCGCATGACGCAGCCCAAGCATTGGTCAGCGGCAGTTTTGTCGTTCGCCGTAGAACATTCCGTGGGGGATCGGCACGCGGGCACGGACCATGACGCCCCCGACGCTCGGCGCTGGCAGTTGCTCGAGCCAATTGTCGGGCCGATTATTTGCCACCAGGGCATCCCTCAACTCTAGCCACTTCAGCATGGGGGGCGGCCCGCGCCGGTGTCCAGTTCGACGCCCGGTGTCAGCGAAAGGCTGTAACGAACGCCGGGCGGAGCGAAGCGCAGGCGTTGCCGAGGTGGTCGTTGCGCGCGTCGGGGCGCAGAACGGGCAGAGCCGCTTGCGCTGAGACTAGGGCGGTCGCGAGCGCGCGGGGTAGGCGGTGCGGGCATTCACGGTTCGAGCCTCGGCAGGATGTGAATCGAGGGCCAACGCTTGCGCAAGCTGGCAGCAAGGTCGGCGGGTGTTTGGCCGGGTTGCCCCAGCGCAGTGGCGATGGCGCCTGGCGCGTCGTCCGGCAGGGTGAAGTTGAGTACCGGGCGCACGTCCAGGTCGGGCAGCATCTCCAGCAGCTCAGATTTATGGTTGCGCGCGCGATCGACCAGTTCAGCAGGCGGAGCCTTTGGCGCACGCATGAGCAGGCGGTCGCCGTGTCGCTCGACCGTGACGGAGTGGGTGGCCAGTTCGTCCAGCAAAGCGGCGGCGGTCATGGCTCGGCCGTCCATTCCGGAGGCACCTCCGGGTCCGGGTTGCCGTCACGAGCGTCACAAGTGTCACTGACGGCCGATTGGCATCCTGCGCGTGACGCCTGTGACACACGTGACGTGTTCGCAGGGGAGGGCGGCAGGTAGCGTTGGAAGGCATCGATGAGACTCGCGCGCCGGTAGCCTCGAACCTGACCTTTGCCGTCTGGGCGGATGCGCTCGGCGCCGGCGTCATAGCTGCGTAGCATTTGGGACAGGAGGCGGGCGTCCAAGGGCGTACCCTTGAGGTTCGCCCAGGGGGCATCGGTCAGATACAGCGCGTCACCTGCGTCATCGCACCCATACGAAGTCTCCCCGGCCAAGCGAGCCAGCAGCTCGGTGGTCGACAGTGAGTCAGCGTTCGCGAAGACCAGGCGGATGTCGCCCAGCAGGCGCACCCCCAAGGTCGCGGACCCGGCATTTCGTCCCGCAAAATCGACGGCCGCAGCGCGCGCGCGCTCAGGCCATGCGCCGCCGGCTTCGTCGGCGATCGCAACCAGCGGCTCCCAGAGTTCGGCGACGCGGTCGGTAATAGCGGGTGGGAGATCCGGATATGCGGCTCCGACGTTCGGACCGACCCTCTCTGCCCACAGCGCCAAGCGATCGCGGATCGCATGCCCTTGCGGCTCTTGCACCCGCTCGCGGAACGATTCGACTGGCTCGGTCGGTGCGCGACGGCGCATCTTCACGATCAGCGCGCGGGACAACACCGTTTCGGGTAACTTGCCCAGTCCAGCCAGTGCGACCGGCGCGAACACGTCGAAGTGATGAACGTCGTGACGCGGGCCGACGCAGCGGGGCACCTTGGCGCCGCGCTTGTAGCCGACGTTGATCAGGGCGCGCAGGTCCTCGTGAGTGTCATTCTTGCCGGCGTTTCCGAAGATCGCGTCGACCTCATCGAACAGCAGCGACACCGGGCCTGCGGCCATGCTGCGGAAGATAGCGGCCACGCTCGCGCCGAAAGCGAACATCGGAGCGCGCACCAGAAGGTTCAACACCTCAAGCACGCGGGTCTTGCCCGATCCAGGCTCGGGACTTAGCAGGGCGAGCCGTGGTGAAGTGTGCAGGTGCTCGGCAACATGCGCATGCGCTGCCCAGAGGGTGACCGCAACATAGTCGGCCGCCGCCGGTAGTGCAACGAAGCGCCGAACGAAATGCTCCACGTCATCGAGCAGCTCAGCCCCCACCGTCGCTGGCCGCAGTGGTTCGGGTGCAGAGCGCGGGCGCGGCGGCACGGTCGGTGCCGTTTCGTGCCAGGCGGCCTCGGCCACCTCGTCGCCGTCGACCAACGCTTTCATTTCCAAGGCTTTGCGCCAGTCGCGGGCCGCGGGGCCGGTCGGGCCGGCCATGTCACGTTCTCCTCGGCTGCGCGTGCTTCCGCGGCCGACAGCGATTGCCCTTGACCGGTTCATCGAGTGGGGTTTCCGGCGCCGCAGGGGCGTCTTGCGCGTCTCTTCGCGATGGCAGCAGCGGCTGCGTGTACTTCCGCGGCCGACCACGACCGCGCTTGACCGGTGCTGCGGGCGGGGTTTCCGACGCCGCAGCGGCGTCTCGCGCGTCACGTCGTGACTGCAGCAGGGCATCAATCTCGTGCTCGAACCATCCGACGGCACGACTGTTCGGCTCGGGTGACAATTTCACTGGACGCGGGTAATACCCGGCGGCGACGCCCCGGTTCCATTGAGAAGGCGTATCGCCAACGCGCAGAAGCACGGCCTGCCGTCGCAGGATTCGGAGCAAGTAATCCATCGTGGCGCCTCCTGGAATTTGGACGCCTCTTAGATATTCCGATTTTTCCTACTGCGTAACCCGGGGCTTGGTGCCCCTAAGCCCCGGGGTCGGGGTCCTCCCCAGCCGTGCCGGAGAAGTGGGAGCGAAGCCCCGTGGTCGATTCCAGGTGCTTGCTCACCTTCGCTGACAGTCCCTCAATGCGCCCGTCGCTGATCACCTCGATCTGCGCGGCGGTGGGCTGCTCGCCCTTGGCATCGATTGCAGCGAGCACCCACCGACAGGCGGCCATTTGCGACATGCTCGTCGCCGTCATCACGTCGATCACTCGCTGCACGCGCATATCGTCGGGAGTGCCGGGTCGGCTGCTCGCGTGGGTCAGCAGCTCAGCGAGTTCCAGCCACTCGGAGCGCTCCGCGTCCGTCAAGTATCCGTTCTCGCTACCGACTTGCAACAGTGCTTGCGCGCGCCACTTCAGGGCCAGATACCGCGCGCGCAACTTCGCCCCTTCGGATAACGGCGGTTGGCCCTTCATGCCCGTCGCGCCTTGCGCTTGATTGGTGTGACCGTACCTCCGATGCGCAGCATGTCGCAGTGGTCGGCCCAGACGGCCATCATCCGCGTGCGCTCGGGGAGGCGGTCTGCACGGTTATAGACGCCGCGAACCTGATTCTTGTCGACGTGCGCGAGCTGCAATTCGATCACGGCGCTGTCCCAGCCGAGCTCGTGCAGCAGGCTGCTGGCGGTGCTGCGAAAGCCGTGCGCGACGTGCCGGTCGCCCTGGAAGCCGAGTGCGCGCAGGGCCGCGTTGATCGTGTTCTCGGACATGGGCCGCGACTGACCGCGCAGAGAAGGGAAGACGTGCGGGCCGTCGCCGGTCAGCGCGCGCAGCTCGCTTAGGATCGCAACCACTTGCGGAGCCAGCGGTACCAGATGCTCGCGTCTCATCTTCATGCGCACGGCTGGCAGTCGCCACAAGGCCGCATCGAGGTCCAACTCTTCCCAGCGCATTGCGCGGAGCTCGCCTGGGCGCTGAAACAGGTAGGTCGACAGCTTGAGCGCGGCCAGTGTGACGGGCTGGCCGGTGTAGCCCCAGCACGCGCGCAGCAGTTCAGCAACTTCTCGCGGCGTGGTGACGGCCGCACGGCTGCGCGTGACCTTCGCCTTTAGTGCGCCGCGCAGGTCGGCGGTCGGGTCACGCTCAGCGCGTCCGGTGGCGACGGCGTAGCGGCACACCTGTCCAATCTTCGCTTTCAGGCGGTGCGTCGTTTCCAGGTGTCCGCGCGCTTCGACCTTGCGCAGCGTCGCTAGAACGCGCGCGGGGGTCAGCTCGGCGATTGGCTCCGCACGCAGATCGGGAGCCAGGCCGAACAGCCATTGGGTCTTTGTCAGAGTGATGGGGGCCAGTGAATCGCGCTGGCGATCAATCCACTCATCCACGACAAGGCCGAAGGTGATTGCAGCCGCGCGCTCGGCGATCTTGGTCTGCTGGCGCTCGGCCATCGGGTCGCGGCCGTCGCGCAGCGCGCGCCGGGCTTCGTCACGGCGCATTCGCGCTTCGGCGAGCGAGACCTCTGGGTAAACGCCCAGCGCCATCAGCAGTTCACGCCCGCCGTGGCGATATTTCAGCCGCCAATAGCGCGCGCCGTTCGGGCGCACGTCCAAGTGCAATCCCGCACCGTCGAAGTGCTTGCCCGGTGCGGCGGTCTTGATCCCTACGGCGGTCAATCTTCTGGTCGACATTGGTACCCCCAGCCTCGAGCGGGGCGGGGGTGTACCCCCAAATCTACCCCCGCAGCGTTGAAATGCCATGGTAGCTTGTGGACCCACATAAAACAGAAAACCCCACAAATTGTGGGGTTCTAGTGATCGGCCGGGATCTTGTGGTACCCCTTGAAACCGTCATTTGGTGCCGGAAGTGGGACTCGAACCCACACACTTTTAACGGTGGCGGATTTTGAGTCCGCTGCGTCTACCGATTCCGCCATTCCGGCGCGGCCGCGCAGTATAGCCGACGCCGCGCTTCCGCAGCAGGGGGGCTGGCTCAGAGGCCGCCGTAGCGGGCCATCGCGGCGGCGACGACGAAGATCGCCGCGACCAGGATCAGCTCGAAGCGGACGATGCCGCGCAGCTTGCCGACTTCGGCGGCGTCCGGCAGCCAGGACGGGCTGGCGGCGTGTGACTTGCGCCAGCGTAGGAAGCGCACGGTCGGCAGGATCGACAGCAGGCCTATCAGCACGAACGTGCCCATCTTGGCGTGGAACCAGGGATTGTGCAGATAGAAGTCGTGGCCCTTCACGCCCCAGACAATCCGCGACACGCCGGCGACGATCAGCAGCATCGCGCAGATGCCGTAGCCCCTGTCGACGCCGGCCAGTCGTTGCAGGGTGGTGCGGTCGACGGCGCCGCGCAGCAGCACCGATTCGGTGACCAGCATCGCGATCAGGGCGTAGACGAGCAGGTGGTGCAGGGAGGCGAGGACGAAGTCGGTCAGCATCGGGGGAGGCTCCGGCGGAAAGCGCTCACCCTATGCGATTGATCCGGCAGGTGTAGTGCCAGAGGTCAGGCGTTGCTCAGGCCGCTTCGTCGGTCTGCAGGGTCTTGGCCACGCGTGCGAACCACTCGCCCTCGTTCGGGACGAACATCGAGCACGCTTCCATCGGCGCCTTGTAGATGTGCAGCGAGACGGCAACCGATTCGCGGCTGGCGTTGCGGATGGTGTGGTACTCGTGCGGCGGGATCAGGCTGCCGGCACTGCCGGGGCCCGCGTGCATGCCGCCGGCGGCGCGGAAGCGGAAACGCTCTCCATCGCGCTCGAGCAGTTCGTACTGGGTGATCTCCAGTTCGCCGTCCCAGACGCCTTCCACGCACCACAGGCCGCAATGGTCGTGCACCGGCGTGCCCTGGCCCGGTCCCCAGGTCATCGCGACGACGCTGTAGCCCAGTTCCGGGCTGCGGTAGATCTCGCGACGGGCGTAATGGTCGTCGATCGGGTCGTGCACGCACGACGGCAGCCGCACGTCGTGGTCGCGGATCATGCCGCACAGGGTGGTGCGCAGAGCTGCGGTGACCGCGTGTTCGTCGCCGGCCGCGACGGCGGCATCGATGGCGGCGACCAGCTTGTCATGGCCGGGGAAATCGAGGTCGGGCAGCGCGTCGGTGATGGTCATGTGGCGATTCTATCGCGCTCCCGCCGCTGCGAATCTTGCGCCGCATCAATCTACCGAGGTACGGCGCTGCTGCGGGCTGTTCAGCGCAGGCCGTTCAGGAAGTCGGCAACGGCCGGTCCGAATCGGGCGATATCGACCAGGAACGCGTCGTGCCCCTGCGGCGACGGCAGCGGCAGGAACCGCGAGTCGGCGCCACCGGCACGCAGGCCTTCGGCGATCTCCTGCTGCTGCTGGAGCGGGAACAGGATGTCGGTCTGCACGCCGATCGCCAGCGCCTTCTCGACACGCAGGCTGGCCAGACCCGCATGGGTGTCGGCGTCGCCGTTGCCGCGCCGGTCGGGGCAGTACTCGCCCAGGTCGAACCAGTCCATCGAGCGGCTGAGGTAGAGGTAGCAGTTGGGGTCGAAACGGCGCACGAAGCGACGGGCGTGGCCTTCGAGGTAGCTTTCGACCTCGAACTCGAGGCCGAAGGGTTCGTCGTCGCTGCGATCAGAATCCAGTCGCACGCGGCCGAAACGGCCATCCCACTCCAGCGCGGAGCGATAGGTGATCACGCCGAGCTTGCGCGCCATGCGCATGCCTGCCTCGGGGTAGCGCTCGTCGTCGTACTGGCCGTGGTTCCAGTTCGGGTCGAGGCGGATCGCCTCGCGCTGCAGTGAACGGATCGCGATCGAGAACGGCAGCGCCTTGGCCGCGCCGGAGATGTTGATGTGGCTGCGCGCCAGGCCCGGATGCAGGTGCAGGAACGCAAGCGCGGTCATGCCGCCCATCGAGTTGCCGATGATGCAGGCGAGGCTGTCGATGCCGAGCGCGCGCACGACATGCGCGGACGCTTCAGCGCCGTCCTCGACCGACAGGTCGGGGAAGCTCAGGCGGTACGGAGCGCCGGTGTCGGAGTTGATCGATGCCGGGCCCGTCGAGCCCTTGCAGCTGCCGAGCGAATTGACGCAGATGACGAACCAGCGATCGCTGTCGATCGGCTTGCCCGGGCCGAGCATCTGTTCCCACCAGCCCGGTTCCGGATTGCCTTCGTTGCTGGCGGCGTGCGCATCGGGCGAAAGGCCGGTGACGATCAGCACCGCGTTGTCGCGTGCGGCGTTGAGCGTGCCCCAGGTTTCGTAGGCGACGCGGGCGTTGTTGAGCGCACCGCCACGCTTCATCGGAAACGGCGAGGGCAGGTCGAACCAGCGGGTGCCGGGGGGGATGAATTCGGTCATGGGCGAAGCTTAACGGGCGCGGCGCGGCCTTGCCCGTACGTCACGGGCGAACCTGGTCGATCAGCAGCTCGATCGTGCCCGCATCCTTGCCCGCTGGCCTGGCGACGGCTTCGAAGTCGCCCGCCTGCGGGATCGCGTTGCCGCTGACCGACACTCGTGCGAGCACTTCGACGCGGTCGAGCTGGGAGAGCTTCATCGTCGGCATCGGGCTGTCGCCGTCGTCGAGCGTGACCTCGACCGGGAAGTTCGCGGCGGCCAGTTTCTGCACGGCCACCGGCATGGGCGGGCCGCCGGGCTGGCGCGCGATGACGAACAGGCTGGCGCCGGCTGGCAGCTTCGCAGCGAGCGCCGGTGCCAGTGCGACCTTGACCTTGAGTCCTGCGGTGGCTGCCTGCGTGGAAGTCGCGGTCGTGGTCGTGGTCGCCGGCAGCGGCGGCAGGCCTGCTTCGCCACGCGCGGCGTTGATCTGTTCGCGCAGGCTTTCGCCGGTGCTGCCGGTGACGACCGTGAGCAGAGGCTCCCAGGTGCGCGCCGCTTCCGCCGGCTGCTTGGACTGGCGCTGGGCGATGCCGAGGAACCAGCGGGCGCGCTGGTGCATGGGTTGCTGTTCGAGTGCATGGCGCAGCATCGCGACGCCTTCGGCATCGAACTGGCGTCCGGGCGCGGCGATCGCGCGCATCTCGGCGGCCTCGGCCAGCAGGTCCGGATCGTCGGGCATCAGCTTGAGCGCGCGCATCAGGGCATCTCGGGCCTTGGCGGGCTGGCCTTCGGCGACGCGGGCGCGGGCGAGCAGGCGCCAGCCTTCGACCTGGTTGGGGTCGCGCTTGAGTTCGGCTTCAAGCTGGGTGATGGCATCGCCCAGCGTCTCCGGCGCGCGACGCTGCGCCGAATCCAGCGCGGCGGGCGTGCCGACGGCGAAATAGACCAGGCCCGTGGCCAGGGTCAGACCGGCAATCACGCCGAAGCCTGCAAGCGGACGCGTGCGCCACAGCGGACGAAGCACATAGGCCAGCACCAGCACGGCCAGCACGAGGCCGGCAATCACGAAACCGACCATTACCACTCCTGCTCTTCGTTGCTGTCGGCTTTAGTGGTAGTGGCGGGCGCCTGGCGACGCTTTCGCACCGCGCCGGCCACGACCACGCCGCCGGCCAGCAGCACGAGCGCCGGGCCGAACCACAGCAACCATGTCTTCGATTCAACCTGCGGCCGGTACAGCACGAACTCGCCGTAGCGGTCGACCAGGAACTGCTTGATCTCGCGGTCGTCCTTGCCTTGTCGCATCAGTTCGAGCACTTCACGGCGCAGGTCGACCGCGATCTGCGCATTGGAGTCGGCCAGCGACTGGTTCTGGCACATCACGCAGCGCAGTTCGCTGACCAGCGCATGGAAGCGCTGCTCTTCGCTCGCGGATTCGAACCTGAGCGGGGCGGGGTCAGCGGCGGGCTGGGCGAAGACGTCAAATGAAGTGAAAGCGGTGAAGGAGGCCAGCAGCATCGCGAGGAAGAGCCACACGGAAGACTTCATCGCTCGCCTCCCTCGATCTCGGCGAGCTTCGGCAGCAGGTCGTCGCGGATGATTTCATCCGTCAGCGGCCCGACGTACTTCCAGCGCACGATGCCCTTGCCGTCGACCAGGAAGGTTTCCGGCGCGCCGTAGATGCCCCAGTCGATCGCGACCTTGCCGTCGTAGTCGGCGATGACCATGAAGTACGGGTTGCCGAACTGCTCCAGCCAGCGCATGGCGTCGGCGTGCTCGTCCTTCCAGTTGAAGCCGATCACGCGCAGGCGCTTGCTCTCGGCGAAGCGCGTCAGCACCGGATGCTCGTCGCGGCAGGCCGGGCACCAGCTGCCCCAGACATTGAGCAGGTAAGGCGCGCCACGCAGGTCGTCCGACGACACGACACGGCCGGGTTCGTGCAGCACAGGCAAACGGAAGGCCGGCGCGGGCTTGCCGATCAATGGCGACGGCAAGGCCTCGCGATTGGGGTTGCGGCTGAGCATCACGCCGGCAAACAGCAACACGCCCAGTGCGGCGACGATCAGCAGGGGCACCCAGCGCATCGACGACTTGCGCGGCTGCGGCGTCGGCTCGCTCATCGTGCTGGCTCCGGCATCGGGTTGGCTGCGGCCGGATTGTTGATGACCGGATCGACGGCGGTGGCGGTGGCGGTGCGGCGGAAGCGGCGGTCGGTCGCCGCGACCAGGCCGCCGAGCATCATCAGCAACGCGCCTGCCCAAATCCAGCGCACGAACGGTTTGACATGCACGCGCAGCGCCCACGAACCGCCGCCGAGCGGTTCACCCAGGGCGACGTAGAGGTCGCGGGTGATGCCGTTGTCGATCGCCGCTTCGGTCATGACCTGGCCACCACTGAGGTACTTGCGCTTTTCCGGGTGCATCACGGTCAGCGGCTTGTCGTTGGCGAACACGGTGACGGTGCCGCGGTCGGCTTCGTAGTTCGGACCCTGCGAATGGGCGACGCCATCGAAGCGGAACGCATAGCGGCCCAGTTCGACGGTCTGTCCCGGCGCGACGGCGAGTTCGCGTTGCTGGGCCAGGCCTTCGACCAGCAGTGCGCCGACCAGGAACACGGCGACGCCGAAGTGCGCCAGGGTCATGCCGAGCATTTCGGCAGTGAATCGTGAACCACTGCTCTGGCTGCGCACGCGCGTGACCACGAAGCGCACGGTGCCGAACAGCACCCATGCCGCGCCGAGCACGCCGGCGGCGACCTTCCACGGGCTTTGAGGGGCCAGGAAGTACGCAAGCACGGCCAGGGCAAGGGCCAGGCCCGCCCACGGCAGCAGCATCGCCAACGGCTTCGAGACCTGCTCGCGTTGCCAGCGCGTGATCGGACCGAACGGCAACAATGCCACCAGCGGTGCCATCAGCAGCATGAACATCAGGGCGAAGTAGGGCGGGCCGACCGAGATCTTGCCCAGCTCCAGCGCGTCGGCCAGCAGCGGATAGAGCGTGCCGAGCAGGACCATCGCGCATGCGGTCGACAACAGCAGGTTGTTGGCCAACAGCAGCGTCTCGCGCGAGCTGGCCTCGAACGGCTTGCCGCCGTCTTCGGACGAAGGTGCGCGCAGCGCATACAGCAGCAGCGAACCGCCGATGACGATGCCGAGGAAGATCAGGATGAACAGACCGCGCGCCGGATCGGCGGCAAAGGCATGCACGCTGGTCAGCACGCCCGAGCGCACCAGGAACGTGCCCAGCAGCGACAACGAGAACGTGGCGATCGCCAGCAGCAGCGTCCAGCCGCGGAAGCTTCCGCGCTTCTCGGTGACTGCCTGCGAATGCAGAAGCGCCGCGCCGGCGAGCCACGGCATGAAGCTGGCGTTCTCGACCGGATCCCAGAACCACCAGCCGCCCCAGCCAAGCTCGTAGTACGCCCACCACGAACCCAGGGCGATGCCGAACGTGAGGAACGCCCAGGCGACGTTGGTCCACGGCCGGGTCCAGCGCAGCCAGCGCGCGTCGATGCGGCCATCGAGCAGGGCCGCGATCGCGAACGCGAACGGCACGGCGAAACCCACGTAGCCGACGTACAGCATCGGCGGGTGGATGATCATGCCCGGATCCTGCAGCAGCGGATTGAGGTCGCGGCCTTCGGCGGCAGCCGGCAACAGGCGCTGGAACGGATTGCTGGTGAAGATGAGGAAGGCGAGGAAGCCGGTGCTGACCAGGCCCATCACGCCGAGCACGCGCGCGATGACCTCATCGGGAAGGCGGCGCGAGAAACGTGCGACCGCGCCGGTCCACAGTGCCAGGATCAGCGCCCACAGCAGCAGCGATCCTTCGTGCGCGCCCCATACCGCGGTGTAGCGATACATCAGCGGCAGCAGCGAGTTGCTGTTCTCGGCGACATAGAGCAGCGAGAAGTCCTGGGTCACGAATGCGCGGCTGAGGATCACGAAGGCGAAGGCGACCAGCGCCAGCTGCGCATAGGCGGCCGGGCGCGCCACCGCCATCCAGCTGCCGACGCCGCGCTGCGCGCCGACCAGCGGCAGTGCCGCCTGCAGCAGCGACACCAGCAGGGCGAGGATCAGGGTGACCTGGCCGATTTCAGCGAGCATGTCGTGACCCCGCGCCGGCCATCATCGCGCCGGCCATCATGGTGCAGCGCCCGCCGCCGGTGCCGGCACGTCGTGCTTCTTGTGCGCCGAGCCCATCTTGTCGGCGACTTCCTTCGGCATGTAGGTCTCGTCGTGCTTGGCGAGGATTTGCTCGGCGACGAACGTGCCGTCGCGCATGCGACCGGTGGCGACTACCGCCTGCTTCTCGCGGAACAGGTCGGGAAGGATGCCGGTGTAGACCACGGGCATCAGCGCGTCGCCGTCGCTGACCTTGAAGTGCACTTCCAGCGAACCGGGTGCACGGGTGAAGGAGTTGGCCGCGACCATGCCGCCGAGACGGAAACGTGCGTGGTCTCCGGCTTCGCCACGAAGCACTTCGCTGGGCGTGTACAGGTAGGCGATGTTGCGTTGCAGGGCCGTGGCCACAAGGGTGGCCGCGATGCCAGCGGCCACGACCAGGGCGATCACCCACAGCAGGCGGCGGCGACGTACAGGGTTCATTGGCAAGCTCTCATCGAATCAATTCGTTCGCGGCGCCCTTGCCCGGGCGTGCGGTTTCGCGCTGCGCGCGCAGGCGCGCGCCACGCAGTTCGCGGCGGATCTGCAGGCGGGTGGCGACGAAGTCCCAGCCCAGCACGATCACGAACACGGCGTACGCGGCAATCACGTAGTTCAGATAGCTCATCGCGGCTTCCCCTGGGCGAGGTCGCCGACCCAGGCCTTGCCGCTCTCGCGACGCAGGTTGTCGGCGCGCGCACGCGTCAGCAGCGCGCCGACGAACCACAGCTTGGTGCCGACGATCATCCAGATCAGCGGCGGAATCATGCTCGAATCCATGCTCGACTCGCCGAGCAGGCGGATGGTCTGGCCCTGGTGCAGCGAGTTCCACCACACCACCGAGTAGCGGATCACCGGCAGGAGCGCGACGCCGACGATCGCGAGCAATCCAGCAGCGCGCGTGGCTTGTCGACGATCATCGATCGCGTGGTACAGCCCCATGATGCCGAGATAGAGGAACAACAGGACGAGCTCGCTCGTCAGGCGCGGATCCCAATCCCACCACGTGCCCCACATCGGCTTGCCCCAGATCGAACCGGTGGCCAGCGTGATCAGGGTGAATGCAGCGCCGGTCGGCGCGCATGCCATCGCGAGGATTTCGCACAACTTGATGCGCCAGATCTGCGCGATCGCCGCGTAGAAGGCCATCAGCCCGAACACGAACAGGCTCATCCACGCGGCCGGCACGTGGATGTAGAGGATGCGGAAGCTGTCGCCCTGCTGGTAATCGGCGGGCACCTGATACAGCGCGCCCCACAGCCCGTAGGCCATGACGATCACGGCGAGGACGTACGACACCGGCGACCAGCGCGCGGCGAAGCGATCGAAGTAGGGCGGCGAGCCCAGTTGGTGGAACCAGCGAACGAGCGGATGCATGGGGGGTCAGCTCAGTGAGATGCGGATCGCGGCCGCCGCGGCGAGCGGCGCCAGGACCAGCGCGAGCACGAGGCCCGCGCCGAGGTAGAGCAGGGGCGCGGCGGCATCCAGGCCTTGGCCGGCGAGCGCGACGGCGCCGGCGCCGAACACCAGCACGGGCACGTACAGCGGCAGCGCGAGCAGCGCGACAAGGATACCGGAGCGGCGCATGCCGACGGTCAATGCGGCCACCACCGCGCCGATCAGGCTTAACAGCGG
>DATDBK010000047.1:0-38760 GCA_036524935.1 Lysobacter sp.
TGACCTTAAGACCGCCGAGGCTGCCGTTGCGGACCTCGTCTTGCATTTTCGATTTCCCCCGTGCGAATGCCGCGCGTCTGCGGGCACTTCGCCAGCTGTCTTTATTCCAAGCCTCGCCGTAGCTGTCAAGCAAACTTTTCAACGGGCATGCTGAACGCGCCACGGGCCCGGTCAAGCCGGGAACCGCTTCCAGATCGATCAGCAGGGGGTCGGGGGACCGGCCGGCGGGGCGACTTTCGGGCACGTCGGATGCGTATACCCCAGATCCCCGCCCCTGCCGACGGCCCGATGGCCGAGCCGGGACGCAGGTACCAGTCCTGGTGGGCCGCGCGCACGTGTGCGGTTCCGGCACGCGTGAAGCTGGCCGGGGCCGGCGACCTGCCTGTTACCATCTGCGGCAATCTTCCCAGCAGTGCCGCCATGTCGCTCGACATCGTCGTCGTGATGGACCCGATCGGGTCGATCAAGATCGCCAAGGACTCGACCTTTGCCATGCTGCTGGAAGCGCAGCGCCGCGGCCATCGACTGCATTACGTGCAACCCGGCGGGCTGTCCGTGCGCGACGGTATGGCGCTGGCGAAAGTGGCGCCGCTGCGGGTCCGGGACGACAAGGCCGGCTGGTTCGAACTGGGCGACTGGAGCACCCTGGCCTTCGGCCCGGGCCAGGTCGTGCTGATGCGCAAGGACCCGCCGGTCGACAACGAATACATCCACGACACCCAGGTACTCGGCCTGGCCCAGCTAGCCGGTGCGATCGTCGTCAACGACCCCCAGGGCCTGCGCGACTACAACGAGAAACTGGCTGCGCTGCTGTTCCCGCAGTGCTGCCCGCCGACCCTGGTGAGCCGCGATAATGCCGCGCTCAAGGCCTTTGTCGGCGAGCACGGCGAGGCGGTGCTCAAGCCGCTCGATGGCATGGGCGGGCGGTCGATTTTCCGCGCCCGCGCGGGCGAGGCCAACCTCAATGTGATCCTCGAGACGCTGACCCAGGGCGGCCACAGCCTGGCCATGGCGCAGCGCTATCTGCCGCAGATCAGCGAGGGCGACAAGCGCATCCTGCTGGTCGACGGCGTGCCGGTGGACTACTGCCTGGCGCGCATTCCGCAGGGTGACGAGTTCCGCGGCAACCTGGCTGCCGGCGGCCGCGGCGAAGGCCGTCCGCTGAGCGATCGCGACCGCTGGATCGCGGCCGAGGTCGGCCCGGAAATGAAGCGCCGCGGCATGCTGTTCGTCGGCCTGGACGTGATCGGCGACTACCTCACCGAGGTCAACGTCACCAGCCCGACCTGCATCCGCGAACTCGACGCGCAGTACGGCCTCAACATCGCCGGCCTGATGTTCGACGCGATCGAAGGCCACCTGGCCGCATGAGCGCAGTGGTCGCACCACACGACTACGCCGAGGCCGGCAACGGTCGCGTCAGCGCCACCTTCGTGCTGTCTCTGCTCGTGCACGGCATCCTCCTGCTCGGCCTGGGCTGGACGCTGGAGAAGGCCGCGCCGGTGATGCCGACGCTGGACGTGATCCTGAGCCAGACCGCGTCGGCGCTGACGCCGAAGCAGGCCGACTTCCTTGCCCAGGCCAGCAACCAGGGCGGCGGCGAGCACGACAAGAGCACGCGCCCGCGAGAGGCGCAGTCGGGTCCGCTGCCACAGGCCACGACCGGCCTTGCACCGCGCGAACTGCGCGCGCAGTCGCCGGCACCGCAGCCGGCGCCGCAGGCGCGCGTGGTCACCAGCAGCCGTGGCGAGACTGTCACTGCCACCGCGCGGACCACGCCGGCGCCAAGCGAGCGACCGCTGCCGCGCGGCCAGGAAAAAATCGAGCACGACATCGCGATGGCGCGGCTGGCCGCCGAGATCCACATGCGTTCGGAGCGCTATGCCAAGCGCCCGACGCGCAAGTTCGTTTCGGCCAGCACGCAGGAATACACCTGGGCCGGCTACCTGCGCGAATGGGTGGATCGGGTCGAACGCGTCGGCAACCTCAACTACCCGGATGAAGCCCGCCGCCGCCGTCTTGCTGGCCAGGTGGTGATCAGCGTGGCGATCCGTCGCGACGGCTCGGTCGAGCGCGCCGACATCGTCAAGACCAGCGGCGTGCCGCTGCTGGATGCGTCAGCCCTGCGCATCGCCAAGCTGGCAGAACCCTACCCGCCGCTGCCCAGGACCGAGGAAAACCCGGACGTCCTGCACGTCACCCGCACCTGGAACTTCCTGCCCGGCGGCACGCTGGTCGACGAATAGTTCGCCGCGGCTCTGGCGTCAGCGCGAGTCGCGCAGCGCCTGTTGCTCGCGGATCGTCAGCGCCACGTTGTTGCGCAGGTATGCCGGCTCGACACGCTCCGGCGCGACCGCTTCACCACGTGCGAAGGCATGCGCCGCCAGCCTCGCGACATCGGCTGCATGCGGAAGCTGCGTCGCATCGACGGCAATCATGCGATCGCCAAGATGACGCGCGAGGGCGCCGTCGGTGGCGGCAAAACCGGTGCCTACGCCGAGCCATCCGGTGTCGTCGTCCGGTAGCGCGACCCGCTCGGGCGGGCTGACGGATTCCTCTCCCAGCGCATGCGCATCACCATCGCGAACCAGGAATCGGGCCGAGTAGACCTCGCCCATGCGCGCATCGATGGCGGCCAATACGTGCGCACTTCCTACGGCAACCGGCAAGGACTCGGCGCGCATCGCCAGCACCGCCAGGGTCGACACCGGCACCACCGGGCGATCGAGCGCCATGGCGATGCCCTGCACCACCGCGATGGCCAGACGCACGCCGGTGAACGCCCCGGGCCCGCGTCCGACCGCAATGGCATCGAGTTGCGACCGCGCGATGCCGGCCTGCGCCAGCAACTCATCCGCCCACGGCAACGCCAGTTCGGCATGGCGCCGCGGCGCCAGCTCGAAGCGTTCGCGCACCTGGCCATCGACCATCAGGGCGACGGAGAGGGCTTCGGTGGCGGTTTCGAAGGCGAGGAGGTTCATTGCGTCGGCAATTGCAGCGAATGGAGGGAACGGGCCGCCAGCATACCGATCACCATGTGAGGGGCAACGCCGGTCCGTCCTGCATCGAGTCACCGCCACTGCCATCCACACCGGCTTCGAGCAGCGCCGGCGCTGGCGGGAAGAACGCCTCGACGTCCTCCACGTGCCGCGTCTTCGGCAGCGGCGGCAGCGAGTTGAGGAAGACGCTGCCGTAGGTCTTGCTGGTCAGGCGCGGGTCGCACAGGACCAGCACGCCGCGGTCGCTTTCGTTGCGGATCAGGCGTCCGGCGCCCTGCTTGAGCGCAATCACCGCCTGCGGCAACTGCTCGTCGCGGAACGGGTTGCCGCCATTGCGGCGGATCGCGTCCAGGCGCGCCTCGAACACCGGGTCGTCGGGTGCGGCGAAGGGCAGCTTGTCGATCACCACCACGCTGAGCGCATCGCCGGCAACATCGACACCTTCGCGGAAACTGGCGGCACCGAGCAGCACGCCGTTGCCGGAAGCGCGGAAGCGTTCGAGCAGCACTGGCCGCGGCGCTTCGCCCTGCACGAACAGCGGCCACGGCCCGCCTTTGAGCAGTTCGGCCGCTTCGCGCAGCGCGCGATGCGAAGCAAACAGCACGAACGCGCGTCCGCCGGATGCCTCGAGCACCGGCCGGATCTTCTCGACCATGCTCTCGTTGTAGTTGCGCACGGACGGATCGGGCAGGCCGCGCGGCAAATAGCACAGTGCCTGCTTCTCCCAGTCGAAGGGACTGGGCACCAGCAGCGTCTGCGGCGGATCGTCGCCCTTGAGGTACAGGCCGAGCTTGATAGCGTAGTGCTCGAAGCGGCCGCCGACGGCGAGCGTGGCCGAGGTGAAAACCCACGCCGCATGCGACTGCGCGCGGTGCTGCGCGAGCGGGCCGGCGACGTCGAGTGGCGTGCGGCTGAGGCGGAATCCGCGCGCGGTCAGCTCGTACCAGAGCACGCTGCCGTCGTCGCGTTTCTTCTTCGCGGCCCGGGCTTTTGCCGCCGCAGCGTCATCGCCCGGCTGCTCGTCGGCGTTGTCGACCTCGGCGAAGTCCTCGGCGAACTCGTCGTCGTCCTGCGTCGGGGGCGCCCCCGGGTCATCGCGCCAGCGCTGCAGGCGGCCCTCGAATTCGACCGCGCGCGCGGCACAGGCATCGAAGCCCGGCGACGCCGCCGCCAGCGGTTGCAGCACGCCGTGCAGCTTGCGCAGGGCATCGGCCAGTTCATCGAAGGCCTCTTCGACGGCGGGCTCTTCAGCCGCGCGCTTGCGCGTTCCGCGTACCGGCAACTCGTCCATCGCCGCACGTAGCGACCGCACGCTCTGCTCCAGCGCGCGTGCAGGATCCTGCACGGCCGCCAGTGCCGACGGCACCTGCTTGCATTCGGTCAGCGCGTCGCGGGCCAGTTCGACCAGCGGCCCCGCGCTCAGCGCTTCGCCGAAAAACTGCGCGGCCAGCTCTGGCAACTGGTGCGCCTCGTCGACGACGAAGGTCTGCGCGCCCGGCAGGATCTCGCCGAACCCTTCCTGCTTGAGTGCCAGGTCGGCCAGCAGCAAATGGTGGTTGACCACGACAAGGTCCGCCGCCTGCGCACGCTGGCGCGCCTGCACGACGAAACAGTCGGCGAAGAACGGGCATTCGCTACCCAGGCAGTTCTCCGCGGTGCTGGTGACCATCGGCAGCAGCGGAGAATCGTCCGGCAACGCGTCCAGCTCGGCCAGGTCGCCCATGCGCGTGCGCCCCGACCAGGCGACGATGCGCTGGAACTGCGCCGCCAGCTCGCGCGTGCCGAAGCGCGGCTCGCCCTGCGCTTGGCGCATGCGGTAGTGGCACAGGTAGTTGGCGCGGCCCTTGAGCAGCGCGGTCTTGAGGCCGATGCCGAGGGCATCGCGGACGCGTGGCAGGTCGCGGTGGTAAAGCTGGTCCTGCAGCGCGCGCGTGCCGGTGGAGACAATGGTCTTCTTGCCCGACAGCAATGCCGGCACCAGGTAGGCGAAGGTCTTGCCGGTGCCGGTGCCAGCCTCGGCCAGCAGCGTGCCGCGGTTGTCGACCGCGTCGGCGATCGCCGCTGCCAGATCCTGCTGGGCGACGCGGGTGGCGAACGCCGGGATGTTGCGCGAGAGCTCGCCGCCGTCGGCCAGGGCCGCACGGCTCGCCTCGCTGAGGCGGTTGCTCATGCGCTGGGCGGTCCTGCGTGCGGGCCTGCGGGCGAGAGACGGTGCAAGGTCATTTTCGATCCAATGAAGGGGCCGGGTTGCTGGCGCCTATGCGAGGCCAGCGCTTCCAGCTCCCTGCATTGTCGCTCGCATTTCAGTATCGCGGCGGTGCCGAGATCGTGCAGGCGTCGCGCTCGCGGCGTGCATCGCTGGCGCTGGCCACGCCAGGCACCTCCACCGGCAGCGCTCTCGCCTTCGCCTCGCGCACCTGGGCGATGGTTTCCCAATGGCGGCGGCACAGCGGTCCGACCCTGGATCCGCCATCGAGCCCCTGGCGGGCGAAGCGCTCCGCGTCGTCGAGCTGCTGGTTCAGCAGCGCCGATTCAGCGCGTTCCTGCAACAGCGCCGGGTCGCCGGCATTGAGCTGCAACGCCTGGTCCAGCGCAGCGGCGGCCTGCGGATACTGGCCGGCCTTCTCGAGACGCTCGGCCTCCCTGCGCAGATCCTCGACCTGCGGATCACGCAGCGGCTGCACGTCCAGCTCGCTGCTGGCGGCGCCGCCGGCGGCCCGGATCGCGCGCACCGCAGCCGGCGCGTCGAACAGGGGTTCGGGCAGCGGTTGCGGCGTGGTGCTGCAGGCCACCAGCAGCGCGACAGCCAGCGCCGTCGCTGCAGCCTGCAAATTCAACATCCTCACGGCAGATTCTCCTCCTGCTGCGGTGGCGGCGCCTCCGCAGCCTGTTCGGCCGGCTTCTCGTCATCCTTGCGACCAAAACCAAACCATTCGCGCCAACCACCTTGCCCTTCCTCGGCCACCGGTTGCGGCGCCGGGCACGGCGCATAGCCGGGGGCGAACCCGGCGACATAGGCAAAACGACGCGCGCCCATGCAATCGGGATCGGTGGTGTTGCTGGCGACGGTCCATTGCCAGTCGATGCCCTTGTCGCCGACCTTCAGCGGCGCGCTGGGCAGGCGCGAGAAGATCGCCGACCACACCCGCATGGCGCCGGTCGCGCCGTACAGGCCGGTGGTCTGGTTCTGGTCGTTGCCGACCCAGATCACCGCCAGGTGATCGCCAGTCCAGCCGGCGAACCAGCTGTCTCGGCCGTCGTTGCTGGTGCCGGTCTTGCCGGCCGGTGACAGGCGGCCGAGGCCGTCGCGGACCAGCTGCGTGCCGGTGCCGTTCGATACCGCCTGCTGCAGCGCGATGGTGATCAGGCGCGCGGCGATTGCGTCGCCCTCCTGCGCCGGTGCCGGTTCCTTGTCGTAGCGGTTGAGCGCACGGCCGTTGGCGTCGAGCACGCCACGCACCGCATGCAGCGGCTGGATCTCGCCGCCGGATGCGAGGAACTGGTACAGCTGCGCCATCGCGTACGGGCTCTGGTCGACCGCACCGAGGATCAGCGCCGGATTGGGTTCGCTCTCGATCCCGGCGAGGGTCTTGATCAGGCTGGCGATGCGCTCGGGCGCGACCTGCATGCCGACGCGCACCGTCGCCTGGTTGTAGGACATCGCCAACGCGTCGATCAGGCGCACGGTACCGTGGCTGCGGCCGTCGGAGTTGCCGGGATTCCAGTTCTTTTTCTTGCCCAGCGCGACCGTGACCGGCGAGTCGTCGACCCAGCTGGCCAGCGAATACTTGCCCGGCTGCGCCAGCGCCAGCAGGTACACGAACGGTTTGAGCAGCGAACCGACTGGACGCTGCGCTTCGACCGCGCGGTTGAAGCCGTGCTCGGTGACGCTGCGGCTACCGACGACGGCGACGACTTCGCCGTTATGCACGTCGGTGACCACCAGGCCGGTCTGCAGCGGCGGTCGACGCTTGTTGTCCAGGCTCTTGAGGGTGCGCGCGACCGCGCCTTCAGCCATCGCCTGCGCCGACGGCGACATTCCGCTCATCACGCTCAGGCCGGCGCCGGCCAAGGCATCGGCGGGATAGTCGCGCGCCAGTTGGCGGCGGACCAGGTCGACGTACGCGGGGAAACGGTTGGCGGCGACGCTGCCCGGATCCTTGGTCACGCCCAGTGGCGCCTTGAGCGCGCGCTGGTATTCGGCGTCATCGATCAACCTGGTCTCGTGCATCTCGCCGAGGACGAAGTTGCGTCGCTCCAGCGCGCGCTCGGGATTGCGGCGCGGGTCGTAGAACGAGGGCCCGCGGACGATGCCGATCAGCAGCGCGACCTGCTCGGTGCTCAGGTCGGCCAGGTCGCGGCCGAACCAGAACTCGGCACCGGCGGCGACGCCGTGGATGGCCTGCGCACCGCGCTGGCCGAGGTAGACCTGGTTGAAGTAGGCCTCCAGGATCGTGCCCTTGTCATAACGGGCCTCGATCAGCATCGCGTAGAGGATCTCCTTGCCCTTGCGTGTCAGGGTCTGCTCGCGGCCGATGCCGAGCAGGCCGCTGCGTGCAAGCTGCTGGGTCAGGGTGCTGGCGCCCTGTTTTGCGCGCCCGGCGGCGACGTTCTTGAACGCGGCGCGGATCATGCCGGTCACGTCGATGCCGTGATGGCTGTTGAAGTCGCGGTCCTCGACGGCCTGCAGGCCGGTCACCAGCAACTCCGGCACTTCCTTCAGGCGCACGAGGCGGCGCTCTTCCTGCTTCTGGCCGTACAGCGTGGCGATGCGGGCCGGGTCGAGCCGCACGGTCTTCAGCGCGCGCTTGTTCCCGGCTTCGTGCACCGAAGCGACCCGGCTGCCCGACAGCACGACCTCGATGCGGCGCGCCGGCACTGCGCCGTCGACGTCGCTGAAACCGCGGTTGGAGATCAGCCAGCGGCCACCGGTGCGGGAATAACTGCCCGGGCGCACGCCATCGCCGGCGTGGTAGGCGGCGGCATCGAGTTCGGTCTTGAGGGTGGTTGCATCGAGGGTCAGGCCCGGCGCCAGTTCCAGCGGCCGCGCATAGACCCGGGTCGGGATCTGCCAGCGCAGCTGGCCGAATCGCTCGCCCACCTCATGGTTCAGGTACAGCGTGTAGGGGATGAGGAAGCCAAGACCCAGGCCGACCGCGGCCAGCAGCCAGGTGACCAGGCGCCGCCGCCATTGCGGGGACTGGCTGTCGTCGGTGGTTTCGTCTTCGTCGTAATCGATTTGGGCCACGGCATGGGACAATGTTGGGGCTGCGCCCTCGTGGCCGCGAGTCTATCGCAGCCGGCCCGCCGGTCCGCGCGGACGGGGCCGCGGCAAAGTCTGTGTTAAGGAATCTTCAGAATGATGAGCGATCGATGGGCCTGAGCTGGACAGATGTGCGATATGCATACGACCGGGGAACCGGATTGGTCCGCAGAGGCATTATCAGCCTGCGTACGCGCGGCGCGCGTGCTTCCTGGGAGCGGGTGCTCAAGCAGTTCTACCGGGTGCCCGATGCGCAGCTGATAGAGCTGTACTTGCCCGAGCCGGAGCCATTCGCCCCATTTTCGGTGCCTTTTTCCCAAGCTCCCAGGGCAAGCATCATCGTCCCGGTCTACGACCAGTTCGAACATACTCTGGCCTGCCTGCGGGCAATCGGCGCCCATCCTCCAAAAGCCGACGTCGAGATCATCGTCGTTGACGACGGATCTTCCGATGCGACAGAGCCGTCGCTGGTCCAGGTCAGCGGCCTGCGCTACCACCGCCGCCGTGAAAATGGCGGCTTCATCGCCGCATGTAACGATGGCGCGTCTCTGGCCAATGGCCACTACCTAGTGTTTCTCAACAACGACACGATTCCCCAGCCAGGATGGCTGGACGTGCTACTGGCCACGTTCGACCAGCAGCCCGGCACGGGGCTGGTGGGATCGCAACTGCTCTATCCGGACGGACGGCTGCAGGAGGCCGGGGGCATCGTTCGCAACGACGGGCGCGCCGACAACCTTGGCCGGCTGCGTTCAGCGCTGGAACCAGAGTTCAGCTACGTACGACGGGTGGACTACTGCTCTGGCGCCGCGATCGCGATCCAGCGCGATCTCTTCAGGACGCTCGGAGGGTTCGACAGCCACTACTCGCCTGCCTATTACGAAGACACCGACCTCGGAATGAAGGTCACCGGCGAGGGGCTGCACGCTATTTGTCAGACTGAGTCGAAGATCGTCCACTTCGAAGGCATCACCTCGGGAACGGACATACGTCGCGGCATCAAGCAGCACCAGGTTCGCAACCAGGAGCTGTTTGCCCAGCGGTGGGCCACGCGACTGAAGTCGCATCCTGACCATGAGATGGCAAGTGTCCGCACCACCGACCGCCACTACGCGCGGGTGGTGCTGATCATCGACGCCCTCACTCCGCAGCCAGACCGGGACTCGGGCTCGCTAAGGCTGTTCAACGTGATGAGATTGCTGCGGGAGGAAGGCGCCCACGTGGTATTCATTCCCGCCAACCGCGCGCATGACGGCCAGTACACGCAGTCGCTGCAGCAACTGGGCGTCGAGACCTGGTACGCCCCGTTCGCAAAACGCCCCCATGCCTGGATCCGCGCGCACGGCCACCGCTTCGACACCGTCGTCGTCTGCCGCCATTACGTGTTGCGCGAATGGCTGCCGTTGCTCCGGAAGTACGCGCCGCAAGCGCGCGTCGTGTTCGATACGGTCGACCTGCATTACCTGCGCGAACGGCGCGGCGCGGAACTCGCTTCCGACCCGGCACTGATGCGCGCCTCGGAACGCACGCGCACGCTTGAGCTGGACATGATCACCCGCAGTGATGCGACGCTGGTGGTCAGCGAGGTCGAGCGCAGCCTGCTGGCGCGCGACGCGCCATCGGCGAAGGTGGAGATCCTCTCCAACCTGCACCACATCAACGGCCGTGGCCAGGCCTTCGCGCAGCGGCATGACCTGGTGTTCGTCGGCGGTTTCCGTCATCCGCCGAACGTGGACGCGGTGCGCTGGTTCGCCACCGAGGTGTTCCCGCGGGTCCGCGCGCAGGCGCCGGAGATGGTCTTCCACTGCATTGGCAGCGATACGCCCACCGAGATCGAGGCGCTCGGGTCGGAGCCCGGCGTCCGCATCCACGGCCACGTGCCCGACCTTTCACCGTACATGGACGGCGCGCGCATCGCCGTGGCACCGCTGCGTTTCGGCGCCGGCGTCAAGGGCAAGATCAACCTGAGCATGGCCCACGGCCAGCCGGTGGTCGCCACCGCCTGCGCGGTCGAAGGCATGCACCTGCGCGATGGCGAGGACGTGCTGGTGGCCGACGACGCCGCCGGGTTCGCAGCCGCGGTGCTGCGCCTGTATCGCGACGAGGCGCTTTGGCAGCGGCTTGCCGACAACGGCCTGGCCAACGTCGAACGCCATTTCTCGCTCGATGCCGGACGCGAGGTGGTGCGGCGGGTGCTGCTGCGCAGCGACGGCTGACGCCGGAGGTCGCGCGGTCAGTTGGCCGCGGACGCGCGGCGCAGGCGATCGGCAAACTCGCCCAGGCCATTGGCCTGCGGATCGAGTTCGCGCGCGGCCACCAGGGCTGCCTGCGCGGCGCTCAGTTCGCCCGCGCCCAGGCGCTCGTCGCCGACGGCAATCCAGCGCTGCGCCAGGCGCCGGCGCGCATCACGCACTGCCGCGCCGTCGCCTTCGAGCGTGGCGCGCGCATCCAGGCACTCACGTGCGCGACTGAGGCGGTTGCCGCGCAGTTCCTGTTCGAAGCAACGCTGCGCCGCCGGCAACAGGCGCTGCATGGCAGAACGCACCTTGGGGTCCTGCGGCGCCATCGACTGCGCCGCACGCAACTTGTCGAATGCACTGTCACCGGGCGGAGCCAGCAGGTCGCCGCGTGACTCGGCGAGGGCAGCGTCGGCCAGCAGCTGGTCGAGCCTGCGCTGCCGTTCGGCCGTCGGAACACGCTGGCCGTAACGCTGCTGCGATTGCCGCGCCTGCCTCAGGCGTTGTTCGGCCGCGGCCACTCCGGGTGCATCGGCATCGACCTGGCGGGCCTGGGCGAGTTCCTTCTCCGCATCGTCGAAACGGAAATCGCCGGCAAGGCGCTGACTGCGGCCGGCGTAGGCGTTGGCGACCGAGGTCACGCCACGCTTGGCGCGGTCGTCGTCGGGGATGGCGGCCAGTACCCCGCGGTATCCCTCCAGCGATTGCGCGAGGCGACCGCGGCGGAGGTCGGCATCGGCGCTGCTGCGGCGCTGTTCGGCGGCACGGTTGAGGCCGGCGAGCGTGTCCGGAAGATCGACGTGGCCCGGGTCGGCGGCCTGCACGCGGCGCACCCGCGCCGAGGCTTCGGCCAGGTCGTCCCGCTTCAAGGAGGTCTGTGCCTGCTGCAGCAGGTCGGCCAACGTATCTTCGCGGCCCTCGAGGGCCTCGGTGCGGTTGGGTTGGAGGGTGAGCACCCGCTGGTACAGCGGCAATGCGGCGTTGTCGCCGCCGTCGAGCAGCCCGGCCTTGCGCGCGGCAGCGGCCTGGGCGAGGAGCTTGTCGACACCGGAATCACCGCCCTCGCCTGCGCGCACACGCTTTTCCAGCGCGTCGACGCTCGCTCGCGGGACCGCCAGTTCGCGCGCGAGCGCGATCAGGCGATGGGCTTCGCTGTAGTTGCGCTGCTGCAGCGCGCGTTCGGCCTGCAACAGCGCCTGCTGCCCGACCTTGGCCATGCCCTGGCGCGCCTCGCTGCGATCGGGATCGAGCGCGAGGGCAGCGGTATACAACTCGCGGGCGCCATGGCCATCGGCCGAGGTCAGCTGGCCCTGCTTCAGGGCCTGCTCCGCGCTGGCCTGCAATTGCTGGGCGCGCGTGTCGGGCCACAACCAGTTCGACAACGGGATTCGCAGCAGCAGGAGCAGCAATGCGATCGATACCAGCGCCATGAGCCCCAGGCCCCAGCCGCGCCAGCGAATGCTCCGCGCGGTGCGATCGGCCCAGCGGCTGCTTTCGCGCTCGTCGTCGCCCCATTGCCAGTCGTTCCAGCGCGGCGATTGCGGTTCGCGACGGTCGCCACGCCCGCCACGCTCGATGGGAGCGTCGCTGTCGGCGCCGCCGGCACTGGTGGTTCCCGGTTCATGTGGCGTTGCTGATGTCACCCCGCAAGCATAGCGTCATGGCGGTGAGGGGATGTGCATTGCGAAACCCACCGTTCAGCGTCGCTGCGCGTGCTCCACGCCCGGCAGCGATGCCAGCTTGCCCAGCAGGGTCGACAGCTGGCCGTAGTCGCCTACCCGCAAGCGCAGCCGCAGGCGCACGCGGGCGCCGTTGCGCTCGACGTCGCTGCGGATGCTCAACACATGGGCGTTGCCCTGGGCGATGAGGTTGGTCACCTCCTTGAGCAGCCACTTGCGATCGAGTGCGAGCACTTCGATATCGACTTCGTAGCCACTCCCGGCGCGGCCCCATTCCACCGGCAGGACGCGTTGTGGCTGCGACGCGGCCAGGCGTTCGAAGGCGGCGCAGCCGGGGCGGTGGACGGTGACGCCACGCCCGCGCGTGAGGTAGCCGACGATCGGCTCGCCCGGCAGCGGCTGGCAGCAGCGCGCCAGCTGTACCAGCAGGTTGCCGACGCCCTCGACGGTGAAGTCGGTGCTGCGGCGGGGCACGTGCCGCGGTGGCGGCGGCGTGGTCACGGTGCTGCTGGCGGTGGCCGCGGCGGCGGCGACTGACGCCGCGCGGTCATGTTCAAGCAGCGCGCGGCCGACCTGGTGCGGACCAATGTCGCCCAGCGCGACCTGCACGTAGACCTCGGCGTCGCTGGCGAGATTGAACTTCTCCCGTGCCGGCGCCAGGTCGGCACCGAGCAGGCCCAGTCGCCGCAGTTCCTTGTCGAGGAGGTCCTTGCCCGCGGTTTCGTTGCGGGCGCGATCGAGCTTGTGGAACCAGGCCCGCACCTTGTCCCGGGAGCGGCCGCTGGCGAGGAATCCATTGGCGGCGATCAGCCAGTCGCGACGCGGCTCGCCCGACTTTGCGGTCATGATCTCGACGCGATCGCCGGTGCGCAGCTTGTGGTCGAGCGGGACGATTCGGCCGTCGACCTTGGCACCGCGGCAGCGGTGACCGACCTCGGTGTGGACGTGATAGGCGAAATCCAGCGGCGTCGCGCCCGTGGGCAGGTCGATGACCTCGCCCTTGGGTGTCAGCACGTAGATGCGGTCCTCGACCAGTTCGGTGTCGAACTCGCCGGACAGCGATCCGTCCTCGCGGCCACCTTCCGTCGACCCTTCCAGCAACCGCCGCATCCAGGCGATCTTGCGATCGAAGGCGGCATCGGCGCTGTGGCTGCCGACCTCTTTGTATTTCCAGTGCGCGGCCACGCCGAGTTCGGCCTGGCGGTGCATCTCGTGCGTGCGGATCTGCACTTCCAGGGTCTTGCCTTCCGGCCCGACCACGGCGGTGTGCAACGACCGGTAGTCGTTGCGCTTGGGCCGGGCGATGTAGTCGTCGAACTCGCTCGGGATCGGCGCCCAGGTCGCATGCACCACGCCGAGCGCGGCGTAGCAGTCGGCCAGGCTGTCGACCAGCACGCGTACCGCGCGCAGGTCGTAGAGCTCGCCGATCGGCACGTTCTTGCGCTGCATCTTCTTCCAGATGCTGTAGATGTGCTTGGGCCGGCCGGCGACCTCGGCGATCACGCCCTGCCCCGCCATCGCCTCGCGCAGGGTGGTTTTGACCTGCTCGATGTAGCGCTCGCGATCGGCGCGCTTCTCGTCGAGCAGGCGCGCGATCTGCTGGTAGGTCTGCGGCTCCAGATAACGGAAGGCGAGATCCTCCAGCTCCCATTTCAGCTGCCAGATGCCCAGGCGGTTGGCCAGCGGCGCATGGATGTCGCGGGTGAGCAGTGCCAGTTCGCGACGCGGCTCGTCGGGCAGCGGTTCGGCATGGCGCATCCGTGCCAGCTGACGCGCGAGCAGGATCGGCACCACGCGCAGGTCGCGGACAATCGCCAGCAGCAGCCGTCGCAGGCCTTCGTTGCCGGCCTGGCCATGGCGCTCGGCGTGCAGCGCCCAGACCTGCGCCGCCGCACGCTGGCCCTCGATCAGGGGCGCCACTGCGGGGAAATCACGCTCGATGGGCCCCAGTGCCGCCCGCCAGCCGGGATAGGTATGCAGGATCGCGGCTGCGGCGGTGTCGCCGTCGGCGCCGAGCAGCACCAGCGCCTCAAGCATGCTGGCCACCACCTCGGGCCGATCGTCGACATCGACGTCGGCCGACGGTGCGCAGGCGGCCTTCGCCATGGCCTCCCGCAAGGGCGCGGCGATGCCGGCGGCGACCGGGTGTGCCAGCACGGCGGCCAGCTGTGGGGACGGAGTTGCCATGACTGGGGGAAGCGCTGTGAAACGATCGGGGTGACGCGGTCTACACTAGCGGCCAACCGTCTGGAGGAACAGCCGCATGCGTTCGACCCGCCCCCACCTGCCCGCGTTCCGCCTGCTCGCAGTGGCCGCATTGCTGTCACTGGCCGGCGCCTCGTTCGCGCAGAAGATCGAACAGCAGATGACGCAGGAGCAGTTCAAGGCCACCGGCCTGGATCGCCTCAGCCCCGAGCAGCTGGCCAACCTCAACGACTGGCTCGACGGCAAGCTCAAGCTCGAAACCGCCAAGGCCGTCGAGACTGCAAAGCAGGCCAGTGACGACGACGACCACCGCGGGCTCTTCTCGGCGGAATCGCGCGAGCCAATCACCGGCAAGCTCAGCAACTTCAGCGGCTTCGGCAGGGGTCGCAGCTACACGCTCGACAATGGCCAGGTCTGGCAGCAGATCGACGACGTCGTCATCAGCGGTGTCAACAACCCCAACCCGCAGGTCCGGATCTCGCCAAGTCTGGTCGGCACGACGTGGTACCTGTCTGTCGACGGCTTCAACATCCGCGCCAAAGTGCAGCGCGTGAAGTAATGCGCGTGACGTCATGTGCGTGACGTCATGTGCGTGAAGTAAGCCGCCCACTTCCAACCATTTACGGAGTTCCTGCCCGATGCGCCTGCTGACTGCCTGCGTGATCCTTTTCGCTTCCTCGTTGTGCGCGCCGGCGCGCGCCGCAGACGCTTACGTAGCGCTGGAACAGCGCCTGAGTGCCGAGCAGATGCGCGCCACCGGCCTGGACACACTCGCGCCCGCGCAGCTCGCCCTGCTCAATCAGCTACTGAGTGAAAACCAGAACGCCGTGGTCGAGGCCGCGGTCGCGGGCCGCGCTTCCGACGAAGTCGGGCTGCGCAACAAGCACCCCGCCGAGCCGATCAATGCCAACGTAGCCGGTACCGTCCGTTCCCTGGATATCGGCAATACCGTCGTCCTCGACAACGGCCAGCGCTGGCGCATCATCGAAGGCAGTGTTTACCTCGGCAAGCCGGCGACCAATCCCAGGGTCACCATCACCCCGGGCTTCATCGGCGCCTGGTACCTGCAGATCGAAGGCCAGTCGTCGAAGATGAAGGTGCAGCGCATCGACTGACCTGCCGTAGCCCGGGTAAGCAAAGCGCACCCGGGCTCTACCGCGGCCATCATCCTCAGCGCCGCAACTGCGCCAGCCGTTGCGCCAGCTTCTTCGGCGACACACCGCCGCGTGCACCCAGTTCCTGGGCGAACAGCGACACGCGCAGCTCTTCCAGGTCCCAGCGCAGGGCCTGCCACTCCGGCTGGTCGGCGGCACCTTCGTCAACCGCTTTCGCCAATGCATCGGCAAACGGCTTGAGTTCGAGCATCCGCGCCTGGTCGCGGACCGGATCGCGCAGGGCGCGTTCGCCACGCAGGGCCAGCGCCTTGAGGTAGCGCGGGTACTCGCGCAGCGCCTGTGCCGGGACGTTGCGCAGGAACCCCGGCGGCGTCAGTGACGCCAGGTGCGCGCGCATGTCGTCGAGATTGCCGCTGGCCCAGCCCATCAGCGGTGACTCCAGCTTCGCCCGCGCCTCGGCAACCGCGCCCAGGATGAGCTCGGCCTGGCGCAGACGCTCCATCGCGTCGGCGAACAACTGTCTGGCGATGGCATCGCGGCGCGCGGCAAATGCACCGGCATCGCGGACCTCCACCAGTCCGCCGCCAGCCTCCTCGCCTGCCAGCGAAGCGAATGCGCCATCGACCAGATCCAGGCGCAGGCGGTCGCCTTCCTTCAATCCATCGCTGCGCGGTGCGGCCGACTCGATCGCCGCATACAGCAGCCCCGTCTTCGGCGTCACCGGCAATTGCTTGCGCGCCTGCTTGAGCTTGTCGGCCAATGCGATCGCCAGCAGTCTGCGCACGCCACGCGGGTGTTCGCGTCGCGCCACGTCGGCTTCGGCATGCACCCGCAGCGACACGCTTTCGCCGTCGTCATGCAGCGCCGGATAGGCCGGGACGCCACCGGCGCCGGCCACCGACACCGGGATCGGCGTGTCCGGGAACACGGTCAGGCCCTGTTGCGCGAGGCCGTCGGCGGCGCGATCGGCGAATGCCGCCGCCGCGCGTTCGCCGAAGCGGCGGCGCAGATCGTCGAGGTCGCGTGACTCGGCCAACACGTTTCCGCCCTTGCCGCCTTTGCCGTCGCCGTCGAGCAGGCGCAGGTTGATGCGCAGGTGCGGCTCCAGCGCCGCCTCGTCGAAGTCGAGTGCCGTGACAGCCACGCCACCAAGCCTTGAAAGGAAGCGAGCCAGCTCACCGGTGATGCTGTCGGCGCCAGCCTGCGGGTTGGCTTCGAAGAACGCGCGGGCGAAATCCGGCGCCGGCACGAAGTTGCGGCGCAGGGTCTTGGGCAGGGTCTTGATCAGCGCCGCGGCCTTGTCGGCGATGAATCCCGGTGCCAGCCACGACAGCCGCACCGGGTCGAGCGCATTGAGCAGGTGCAGCGGTACGGCCAACGTCATGCCGTCGTCGCTGGCACCGGGCTCGAACCGGTACTTCACCGCCAGCCGCGCGTTGCCCAGCGCCAGGTACGGCGGGAAACGCTGAGCATCGCTCTCGTCGACGACCATCAGGTCCGCCAGCGACCATTCCAGTGCGGCCTTTTCAGGCGCCGGCAGCTTGCCGTACCAGGCGTCCAGCGCCTGGGCGTTGTGCACATGCGGCGGCAACCGGTCCAGGTACCACTGCGCCATCCACTCTTCTTCGACGACCAGGCCGCTGCGGCGCTGCTTGGCTTCCTCGTCGCGCGCCTTCGCCAGCGTCGCCAGGTTGCGTGCAAGGAATGCGCAGCGGGTGTTGATCTCGCCCGTCACCAGGGCATCGCGCACGAAGATCACCCGGCTCTCTTCCGGGAACAGCGCGCCGTAGTGGACCGGGCGCTTGGGCGCCAGCACCAGGCCGAACAGGCTGATCTGTTCGCTGCCGACCACGCGCCCCTGCGAGCGCGCCCAGCGCGGATCGTGCTGGCGCCGTGCCAGCAGGTGCGGCAGCTCGGCAATGACCCAGTCCGGCTCGATCGCGGCGTTGGTCAGCGACCACACCCGCTCGGTGTCGAGCAGCGTCGCCGAAAGCACCCAGGGCGGCGGCTTCTTCGCCAGCGGCGACCCCGGGAACAACTGGTACTTGCGCCCGCGCGGGCCGTCGTACTGGCCGCGCTCGCTGCGAAAGCCGACCTGCGTCGGCAGCCCGGCCAGCAAGGCCCGATGCAGGGTCGTGTAGGCGGCCTGGTCGAACTGTTCGTGGCGCGGCTGGCTGGACCAGTCCAGTTCATCGGCCATCAGCTTGAGCTGGCGATGCAGCTCGCGCCATTCGCGCATGCGCAGGAAGCCGACGAAGTGTTTCTCGCACCAGCCGCGCAGCTTCGACTGGGTCAGCTCTTCGTGCGCCGACTGGTACGCATCCCACAGCTTGAGGATGCCGACGAATTCCGACTTCGGGTCGGCGAACTGGGCATGGGCGTTGTCGGCGGCGGCGCGCTGGTCGGCCGGGCGCTCGCGCGGGTCCTGGATGCCCAGGAACGATGCGATCACCAGCATCTCGCGCAGCACGCCGTGCTGGTTGGCGGCCACCAGCATGCGCGCCAGCTTCACGTCGACCGGCAGGCGCGACATCAGTTTGCCGGTGGCGGTCAGCTTGCGTGATTCGTCGACCGCGCCAAGTTCGCCCAGCTGCTGCCAGCCGTCGGCGATCGCGCGCGGGTCCGGCGGTTCCAGGAACGGGAATTCTTCGATGTTTCCCAGGCCCAGCGACAGCATCCGCAGGATCACGCCCGCCAGTGCGGCACGACGGATCTCAGGGTCGGTGTAGCGCGCCCGCGACAGGAAATCGGCTTCGGAATACAGCCGGTAGCAGGTGCCTTCGCTGATGCGGCCGCAGCGGCCTTTGCGCTGGTCGGCGCTGGCCTGGCTGACCGGTTCGATGTGCAGGCGGTCGAGCTTGCCGCGCGGGCTGTAACGCTTGACGCGGGCCAGGCCCGGGTCGACCACGTAGCGGATGCGGGGCACCGTCAGCGAGGTTTCGGCGACGTTGGTGGCGAGCACGATGCGACGCTTGGGGCCGGGATTGAACACCCGGTCCTGGTCGCGCACCGACAGCCGCGCGTACAGCGGCAGCACTTCGGTCTCGCGGTACTTGCGTCGCTCCAGCGCCTGGTGGGCGTCGCGGATCTCGCGCTCGCCGGACAGGAATATCAGCACGTCGCCGCGCGGATCCTCGCGGGTGATTTCGTCGCAGGCGGCGACGATGCCGTCGTTGACGCTGCGGTCGCCGCCTTGCTCACCGTCATCCTCGCCTTCGCCCAGTGGCCGGTAGCGCACCGAGACCGGGTAGCCGCGGCCTTCGACATTGACCACCGGTGCATCGCCGAAGTGGGCCGCGAAGCGTTCGGTATCGATCGTCGCCGAGGTGACGATGACCTTGAGGTCCGGGCGACGCTGCAGCAGCTGCTTCAGGTAGCCCAGCAGGAAGTCGATGTTGAGGCTGCGCTCATGCGCTTCGTCGATCAGGATGGTGTCGTAGCGCGACAGCCAGCGATCGGACTGGATCTCGGCCAGCAGGATGCCGTCGGTCATGAACTTGATGGCGGTCTGCTCGCCGACGTTCTCGGTGAAGCGGACCTGGTAACCGACGGCACCGCCGACCTGGGTCTGCAGTTCCTCGGCCACGCGTCGCGCCACTGCGCGCGCGGCGATCCGGCGCGGCTGGGTGCAGCCGATCATGCCGGCGGCGCCGCGACCGGCCGCCAGGCACAGCTTGGGCAACTGCGTGGTCTTGCCCGAGCCGGTCTCGCCGGCAATCACGATGACCTGGTGATTGCGGATCAGTTCGACGATGCGCCCGGCTTCGGCCGCAATCGGCAAACCCGGGTCGACCGGCGCCTGCGGCAATGCTGCGGCCCGTGCCTCGCGTTGTGCCACCGATGCACTCAATGCCTGGCCGAACGCTTCGCGCATGCGGGCATCGCCGGGCTTGGCGTTCCAGCGTGACCACAGTCCATGCAGCCGCCCACGGTCGCGGCTCAACGCACCATCGATGGCGCGCCGGGCCTGACGTAACGCGTTACTGACATCGGTCTGACTAGACTGCGCCGGGTCCATTGATTTCATCGATCGAACTACGAGCCAAAACCACCCGCATTGCGGCTGGCAATGTTCTATTGTCGCCGCAATGCTCAGCGAACGGAGAAAAACAGTGGCTAAACAGAAATCTGCTAAGTCCAAGACCCCGGCCGCGGCCGGCTCGCCGGCCAGCCCCCAGGGCAATTCCCCGGCCATCGATATCGGGATCAGCGGCGGCGATCGCAAGAAGATCGCGGAAGGCCTGTCGCGCTTCCTTTCGGACAGCTTCACGCTGTACCTCAAGACCCACAATTTCCACTGGAACATCACCGGGCCGATGTTCAACAGCCTGCACGTGATGTTCGAGGGCCAGTACACCGAGCAGTGGAACGCGCTGGACGAGACCGCCGAGCGCATCCGCGCCCTGGGCTTCAACGCCCCCGGCTCGTACGCCGAGTTCATCCGCCTCAGCTCGATCCCGGAAGAACCCGGCCTGACCGAGTCCCTCGACTGGCGCGAGATGGTTCGCCAGCTCACCGTCGGCAACGAGGCCGTGGCCCGCAGCGCGCGCAAGGTGCTGAAGATCGCCGATGACGCCGGCGACGACCCGACCGTGGACCTGATGACGCAGCGCCTGCAGACCCACGAGAAGTACGCCTGGATGCTGCGCTCGCTGCTGGAGTGACCGCCTGCCCCCTCGCCCGCCGCGCGGGTGAGGGCTGCTGCCCGCCATCGCGCCTTCGGCGCGGTGGCGGGCGCGGGTTGCGGTGAGGGCAGCAACCTGCATCTCACCGCGTCCTGCACGATTCCCCGACAGCCGCGCCCCGCGCCACCGCTAAACTAGGCGCATGTCCGACCCCGCACTCGATCTGCTCCGCCGCATCTTCGGCCACCCTGCTTTCCGCGGCGAACAGGCGCAGATCGTCGAACACGTCACCGGTGGCGGCGATGCCCTGGTGCTGATGCCCACCGGCGGCGGCAAATCCCTGTGCTATCAGCTGCCGGCGCTGCTCCGCGACGGCTGCGGCCTGGTGGTGTCGCCATTGATCGCGCTGATGCAGGACCAGGTCGAGGCCCTGCGCCAGCTCGGCGTGAATGCGGCCTACCTCAATTCCACCCTCGATGCTGCCACTGCCGCCGATGTCGAGCGCCAGCTGCTGGCCGGCGAACTGGACCTGCTCTACGTGGCGCCAGAGCGCCTGCTCACCGGCCGCTTCCTGTCGCTGCTCGAACGCGCCCGGATCGGCCTGTTCGCCATCGACGAGGCCCATTGCGTGTCGCAATGGGGCCATGACTTCCGCCCGGAATACCGTCAGCTGACCGTGCTGCACGAGCGCTGGCCCGACATCCCGCGCATCGCCCTGACCGCGACCGCCGACGCCCCCACGCGGCGCGAGATCGCCGAGCGCCTGGCGCTGGAGGACGCGCGCCAGTTCGTCAGCTCGTTCGACCGCCCCAACCTGCGCTACCGGGTCGTCCACAAGGACGGCGCCGGCGTGCGCCAGTTGCTGGACTTCCTGGCCGGCCATCGCGACGAGAGCGGCATCGTCTATGCCTTCTCGCGCAAGCGCGTGGAGAGTGTGGCCGAGCAGTTGCAGGCCGCCGGCATCAAGGCCCTGCCCTACCACGCCGGCATGGACGCAAAGGTGCGCGCCGGCAACCAGCGCCGGTTCCTGCAAGAGGACGGCGTGGTGATGGTGGCGACGATCGCCTTCGGCATGGGCATCGACAAACCCGACGTCCGCTTCGTCGCCCACGTCGACCTGCCCAAGTCGATCGAGGGCTACTACCAGGAAACCGGCCGCGCCGGCCGCGACGGAGCACCGGCCGAGCTGTGGCTCAGCTACGGCCTGGGCGACATGGTCAACCTGCGCCAGATGATCCAGCAGGGCGAGGCGGGCGAGGACCGCAAGCGCCTGGAGCTGGGCAAGCTCGATGCGCTGCTCGGCTACTGTGAATCGACGCAATGCCGCCGCCAGGCGCTGCTGGGCTGGTTCGGCGAACCGCATCCCGGTGCCTGCGGCAACTGCGACAACTGCCTGGAGCCGCCCAGCAGCTGGGACGGCACACAGGCCGCACGCAAGGCGCTGTCGTGCGTGTACCGCACTGGCCAGCGCTTCGGTGCCGGCCACGTCATCGACGTCCTGCGCGGCGCCGACACCGAAAAGGTGCGGCAATGGGGCCATCAGACCCTGAGCACCTTCGCGATCGGCAACGACCTCGACGAGCGGCAATGGCGTGGTGTGTTTCGCCAGCTCGTGGCCAACGGGCTGCTCGAGGCCGACGTCGAGCACCATGGCGCGATGCGCCTGACCGCTGCCAGCGGGCCGGTGCTGCGCGGCGAACGCGAACTGCGCTTCCGCCACGAGGCGCCCAAACCGGCACGCGGGCGCAAGGCGCGCGGCGCGACCAGCGTGCAGATGATCGAGCTCGACGTCGACTCGCAGTTGCGCTTCGACGCCCTGCGCCACTGGCGTGCCACCACCGCGCGCGAGCAGAACGTTCCGGCCTACGTGATCTTCCACGACAGCACGCTGCGCGCGATCGCCGAAGCCGCGCCGGACGACATGGATGAACTCGCGCGTATCCCCGGCATCGGTGCAAGCAAGCTCGACCGTTACGGCGAGGCGGTGCTGCAGCACCTGTTCGACAGCGCGCCCTGACGGACCGTCGCCTTCACGGCGACACCGGGCATACGGCGGCCACGGTATAACGCCGTCACGTCCTCACCGCGGAGTTGCCATGACCGGATCCTTCGAAGGTGGCTGCCTGTGCGGCGCCGTCCGCTACCGCGCCGACGCCGAACCGCTGCGTGGCGTGATCTGCCATTGCCGGACATGCCGCCGGCATTCCGGCGCACCGGCGCTGGCCTTCGTCCACTTCCCGATCGGATCCTTCGCCTGGACGGCACAGCCGCCTAGCTGGTTCCGCTCGTCGCAGTTCGCGCAGCGCGCGTTCTGTCCGACCTGCGGCAGCACGTTGGGGATGCGCGAAGACGTCCTGGACGACCGCGTGCAGGTGAGCGTGGGAAGCCTGGACGATCCCGCTCACGCACCCATCGATGACCACGTGTGGACGCAATCGCGCCTGCCCTGGTTCGACACGCGCGACGAGTTGCCGCGCTTCGCGACGAGCAGCACCGCCGTGCCGAGCCTGGCGCAGGCGCCTGACCGCTGCTGAGGGGAATGTCAGCTCTTCAGCCCGCGATGGGCAGCGCCGCCGAGCAGTCCACCTACGATCGGCGCGAGCCAGAACAGCCACAACTGGCTCATCGCGCCACTGCCGGCAAACAACGCCATGCCGGTCGAGCGCGCCGGATTCACCGAGGTGTTAGTCACCGGAATGCTGATCAGATGGATCAGCGTCAACGCCAGTCCGATCGCGATGGGGGCGAAGCCCGCCGGCGCACGGCGGTCCGTGGCACCGAGGATCACGATCAGGAACATCGCTGTCAGCACGACTTCGCACAGCAGTGCCGCGGCCATGTCGTAGCCACCCGGCGACAGTTCGCCATAGCCGTTGCTGGCGAAGGCGCCGGGCGCTGTCAGGTCGATCACCACCTGCGAACTGCCGTTGGCGATCTGGTGGATGACCCAGCCGGCGGCAATCGCGCCCAGTACCTGCGCGACGACATACGGCACGACGTCGCCGGCCGGAAAGCGGCCACCAGCGCACAGTCCGATGCTGACGGCCGGATTGAAGTGGCCACCTGAAACGTGGCCGAGCGCATAGGCGCCGGTAAGCACGGTCAGGCCGAATGCCAGCGACACGCCCAGCAGCCCGATCCCGAGCGGATTGCCGTCGCCGCCGAAGTTGGCCGCGAGCACCGCACTTCCGCATCCGCCCAGAACCAGCCAGAACGTCCCGAGGAACTCGGCCGACAGTCGTTTGATCATGCAATTTCTCCTTGGCGCGCGCGCCGCTGTTGTTGTTGTTCTTCGCAGGCACGGGCCGCGACCTGCACGAGCAGGCGCCGCAGCGTAGTCAGCGCAGCACGTCGCTGCCATCAGACCGGCCTCAAAGCACGCGCGATGGCGGTTACCGTTCATGCCGGCAACGTCAAGGGCCGCGGGAATTTTGAGGCGCGTCTTATGGGAACGGCCCGGCGCGATCGCGAGAATTCCGTCGACGCGTCACAACGGCGCACGGCAAGGCATGCATGAGCAGGACACACTCACTGTCGATAGCCATCCTGGTCGTGGTCATCGTGCTGGCCATGATCGGCTTCGGCAGCTTCGGCAACCGCACCCGCCAGCATCTCGAGGATCCCAGCCCGGGCGACATCTACATGGCGTGTGTCAGCGCGCTGCGCGGAGGCACCGCGGAGCCGGCGATCTACGGCCTGGTCCGGGTGGAAGAGGTCTACCCCGACAGGATCGTGGCGCACCCGGCCGTGCACAGCTCCCCGAGCAAACGCCGTGCCTACCGTGACCTCGAAAAGGCCATCGCCGACGAGATCCGCTACGACATGTCGAAGAACATCGAGATTGCGCGCGACGACCTGCTCGGCCTGCATGCGCGCGGGGTCATCGTGGTGGCGAAAGACCCGGAGGCGTGAGTGGAAGCGTTCGGGTAATTCGAATCGGTTCAATGCAAAACCTGCACGACCGGTGCGGCCGGCGGGAGCACAATGGCGATCACCTCCTCCCCCTCAGGTGACAGCCATGCAGCCCCGCCTCGACTTCTACAAAGCCTCCCCCAATGCCGCCAAGGCGATGATCGCGCTGGAGGGTGCCGTCTCCAAACTCGGCATCGACCCGGTCCTGCTCGAGCTGGTCAAGCTGCGCGCCTCACAGATCAATGGCTGCGCCTACTGCGTCGACATGCACAGCAGCGACGCACGCAAGCGTGGTGAAAGCGAACGCCGCCTCTATGCCGTCGCGGTATGGCGTGAGGCGCCGTTTTTCACCGATCGCGAGCGTGCCGCGCTCGCCTGGACCGAGTCGTTGACCCTGATCGCGCAGACGGGCGCGCCCGATGCCGACTACGAGTGGCTCTGCCAGCACTTCGATGAGCGCGAGCGCGTCGACCTGACCCTGGCCATCAACGCCATCAACGGCTGGAATCGCCTCGCGGTCGGGTTCCGCTCGCTTCCCGCGGCCTGATCGCCATCGCCCTGCGGCGGGGCGGCGGCCGGATGTCGATTCGCCCCGCCGTGGTTCGACGTAAGTGAAAGCCACCAGGGAGTCGCCGCGCATGAATGGGCCCACGCCGCTGTCGATGGATCGCAACTGGGCGCTGGTCGCCGCCGGGGCGCTGATGGGCTGCGTCGCCATCGGCACGATCTTCTCGCTGGCCGTGCTGTTGGCGCCGATGAGTGCCGCCACCGGCTGGTCCCGCGCCGGACTCTCCAGCGCCCTGACCCTGGCCTTCCTCAGTGGCGCCTTTGCCGGCTTCGGCTGGGGCATGCTCAGTGACCGCTTCGGCCCGCGGATCGTCGTCCTGGCAGGCTCGCTGCTGCTCGGGCTCTCGTGCGTGCTGGCCAGTCGCGCCAACAGCCTGCTGCAGTTCCAGCTCACCTACGGCGTGCTGCTCGGCGTGGCATCGTCGAGTTTCTTTGCGCCGGTGATCGCGGCCACGGCGGCGTCGTTCGAGCGACGCCGCAACCTGGCCATCTCGCTGGTATCGGCAGGCGTCGGCGTGGCGCCGATGACGATGTCGCCACTGGTGGCGTGGCTGATTAGCCACTACGACTGGCGCCAGACGCTGCTGATCGTCGGCGTGCTGTCCTGGGTGCTGACGTTGCCGGCGGTCTGGTTCATCCGCGCGGTGCCGGCGGAGACGGCTGACGTCGCCTCCATCGAGTCACGGGAAATGAGCGCCGGGCAGGCACTGCGCTCGAAACCGTTCATCGTCCTCGCGCTGGCCTTCTTCGCCTGCTGCGCCGCGCACTCCGGGCCCATCTTCCACACCGTCAGCTATGCCATCGGCTGCGGCCTCAGCGTCACCGCAGCCGTGACCATCTACAGCATGGAAGGCGCGGCCGGGCTGGGCGGGCGCTTGCTGTGTGGCGCGCTGGCCGACCGCATCGGCGCAAAGCCGGTACTGGTGGCCGGACTGTTGATCCAGGCGCTGGCCGCAGTGACCTACCTGAAGGTGAACCAGCTCGACGGCTTCTACGCCGTGGCGATCGTGTTCGGCATGGCCTACGGCGGCACGATGCCGCTTTACGCGTCGCTCGCGCGCGACGCGTTCAGTCCCGCAATCCTCGGCACCGTGCTCGGCGCAATGGGCATGCTGTCCAGCCTGGGCATGGCGATCGGCCCCTTGCTGGGTGGCTGGCTGTTCGACCGCTTTGGCAGCTACACGTGGCTGTACGTCGGATCGATGGCCGTAGGCCTGGCGGCCGCGGCGATCGCGATGCTGTTCCCGACTGCGCGTCCCCAGCGTGACCGCGGCCTCACGCCCGCCCTCCAGGAGTGACGGCAGGCCAGTCTGGAGGGGGCTTGACTTGATGGTGTATATGCACCATTATCCCTCCCATCATGACCAAGACCCCCCAGAACCTGATCGGAATGGTCGACGAAGTCACGCAGTCCTGCCTGCTGACGCGGACCCGGCGCATTTCCCGGGTGGTCACCAGCATCTTCGACCAGGAGCTCCGCCCCTTCGGCGTCAACGCCTCGCAGTTCTCCCTGCTGGTGCTGATCGCCGGCAAGGACGGCGCCAGCCGCGCCGAGCTTGGCCGCGCCAACCACCAGGAACGTTCGACGTCGACGCGGAACCTGCAGCTGGTGCTGGACCAGGGATGGGCCGAGGAAATCATCCCCGCCAAGGGCCGCAGCCGCCCGATCGTGCTCTCGCAGGCCGGTCGTGAACTGCTCGCGGCCGCGATGCCGGCCTGGCGCTCGGCACAGGCTCAGACCCGGCAATTGCTTGGCGATAACGGTGCAGGTGCGATCGTCGACCTGGCAGCAGGACTGCCGGTCGAATCGCTCGCCGGCTGAGCGGTTTTTTATTGTTGTATCTACACCATAACTTCGGAACTCCCCCACCGTGACCATCATCAAAGCTGCCGCCGTCCAGATCAGTCCCGTGCTCTACAGCCGCGCGGGCACCGTCGACAAAGTCGTGTCGAAGATTCGCGAGCTGGCATCCCTTGGCGTCCAGTTCGCGACCTTCCCCGAGACCGTCATTCCGTACTACCCCTACTTCTCGTTCGTGCAGTCGCCCTTCCAGATGGGCAAGGAGCACCTGCGACTGCTCGAGGAGTCGGTCAGCGTCCCCTCGGCCGAAACCGACGCGATCGGTGCGGCCGCGCGCGAAGCGAAGATGGTCGTTTCCATCGGCGTCAACGAGCGCGACGGTCACACGATCTACAACACCCAATTGCTGTTCGACGCCGACGGAACGCTGGTGCAGCGCCGGCGCAAGATCACGCCGACCTACCACGAACGCATGATCTGGGGGCAAGGTGACGGCTCTGGATTGCGCGCAGTCGATACCGCCGTCGGCCGCGTCGGCCAGCTCGCCTGCTGGGAACACAACCAGCCACTGGCGCGTTACGCACTGATCGCCGATGGCGAACAGATCCACTCCGCGATGTATCCAGGGTCCTTCGCCGGTGCTCTTTTTGCCGAGCAGGCGGAGATCAACATCCGCCAGCACGCGATGGAATCGGGGTGCTTCGTGGTCAATGCAACTGCATGGCTCGATGCCGACCAGCAGGCGCAGATCATGAAGGACACCGGCGCTCCGCTCGGACCGATCTCGGGTGGCTGTTTCACCGCCATCATCGACCCCGAAGGCCGGATCATCGGCGAGCCGCTGACCTCTGGCGAGGGCCACGTGATCGCCGACCTGGATTTCGCGCTGATCGCCGCACGCAAGCGCCTCATGGATGCCCGCGGCCACTACAGCCGTCCCGAACTGTTGAACCTGCAGATCGATCGCACGCCTGCCGCAGTGCTGCATGAACGGATCACTCAACCGCAGGTGCTCGCCGCGCGTCTCGATGGCGAACCACGCAGTGTCGAGCTGATCTGAACCCGCGATGCCCATCCACACGACCCCGAGCAACGAAGCAATGAATGCCATGCGTGAGAACCCCATCCTCGTCACCGGAGCCGCCGGTGACATCGGCGCCATCGGGCGCACCGTCACCGCGGAACTGATCGCCAAGGGCCACAAGGTCCGCGCACTCGTGCGACGCGAGGACGATCGCGCACAGGCGCTACGCGCCCTCGGCGCCGAGGTGGTCCAGGGCGACCTGACCGATCTGCAGTCGATGCACCGCGCGATGGAAGGCGTGTCGCGCCTCTACTTCGGCATGTCGGTCTCGCCGTCCTACCTGGAAGCGACGGTCAACGTCGCCGCGGTCGCGCGCCACCATGGCGTCGATGCCTTCGTGAACATGTCGCAGATGACGGTCACGCAGATGAGCGCCACCGAGACCACCGACAGCCCGCAGCACAAGCTGCACTGGCTGGCCGAGCAGGCATTGGCGTGGTCTGGCCTGCCCGTCGTAACGGTGCGGCCTACGGTCTTCCTCGAGGGATTCTTCCTGCGCCTGGCCGCCGATGGCGTGCGTGAACGCGATGAACTCGCGTTGCCGATGGGCAGCAGCAGGACATCGCCGATCTCGTCACTCGACGTGGCCCATGCGGTGTCCGTGATCCTCGATAATCCGACACCGCACATTGGCCGCATCTACAACCTGACGGGACCCGAATCGATCGACCTCGACCAGTACGCGGCCGGGTTCTCCACGGCGCTCGGCCGCACGGTCCGTTATCGCGACGTGCCGCTGGCGGACTGGAAGGTCGCCCTCGAGAAGGCGGGCGTGCCGCCACACCTGCTCAACCATCTGGCCACCATGGCCGAGCTGCACGCACAGGGCCGTTACGACCGCCTGACCGACGATCTGTTGAAGCTGACAGGCAAGCAACCCACCGGCGTCGTCGACTTCGTCAAGCGCAATGCAGCGCAGTTCACGCGGACGGTCTGAGCTGCGCGCGCGGCATCGCGCTAGCCCGCGCGCACCGGCAGCTTCCAGTCAGGCCGGATGAAGTGGCACGTGTATCCCTCGGGATAGCGCTCGAGGTAATCCTGATGCTCCGGCTCCGCTTCCCAGAATGCGCCGGCGGGCGTGATCTCGGTGACGACCTTGCCCGGCCACAGGCCGGACGCGTCGACGTCCTGGACGGTGTCCTCGGCGACGCGCTTCTGCTCATCGTCGTGGTAGAAGATCGCCGAACGGTAGCTCGTGCCGACATCGTTGCCCTGCCGGTTCTTCGTGGTCGGATCATGGATCTGGAAGAACAGCTCGAGGATCTGGCGGTAACTGATCACCGCGGGATCGAACACCATCTCGATGGCTTCGGCGTGCGTGCCATGGTTGCGATAGGTCGCATTGGGCACGTCGCCACCGGTGTAGCCCACGCGCGTGGACAACACGCCCGGGTAGCGCCGCAGCAGGTCTTCCATGCCCCAGAAGCAACCGCCGGCAAGCAGGGCGGTCTCGGTCTTGGTGGTCATTCGGTTGTTCTCCACGCAGGTTCGGGATGGGGCGGCGGCCCGCCCGCCAAGCAGGTACCAGAGCGGCCGCGCCAGACTATCAAGTGATGGCGATATCAAGAATCTCAATCGAGCCGGCACGACGACGATTCATGGTCGGCCAGGCGCACGCCGTCGACGTCCACCAACCGGTCCAGACGCAGGGTCTCGCCCGTGCTCATGACGAGGAACTCCTCGCCATTGCGGGCGAAGACGTCGGTGATCACGGCATCGCGATGCTGTTCGGCGCCGCGCTCGTCACGGAAACCGATTCGCGCGCGTTTGCGCAAGGTCGCGAGGTCCTCGAGTCGATCATGGAACTCGCAGTTGATCGGATGGTAGGGGGACGGCAAATGGCTCATGGCGGTTGCTCGGCGCGGGATGGGATGTGGGGCGAGTCCCGGAGCGGCCGACTCCAATGCGTGGGGTCGGCCGGCCGGAATCTGCTTGCGAAGTGACGGATTACGAGGTGACGACGTTGGTCACGACCTCGATGTTTCCGTGCGTGGCCTTCGAGTACGGGCAAATCTCGTGGGCCGCATGGGCGAGCTTCTCGGCGACATCCTGGGCCAAGCCTGGCATGCGGATGTCGAAGCGGGCTTCCAGCAGCCAGGCGGCGCCGGTCTGGCCCAGGACGACCTCGATATCGACCGACAGATCGGCTGGGAGCGTCACGCGCTTCTGCACGGCCACCAGGCCAATGGCGGTGATATAGCAGGCCGACCAGGCGCCGGCGAACAGCTGCTCGGCGGTTGGGTGCGCCGCCACGGCGAGAAATTCCTGTTCGCTGCCGGGATGGCTGGGGGACGACAGCCTGAGGTTCACGGTGCCGTGATCCTCGGCGGTCGGCACCTGGCCGTAGGTGGTGTGGGTCTTGCCGGTGAAGAGGACCTTGTTGATCTTGCTCATGATGGATTCTCGCTTGGGGACGGGGGAGGTATTTAACATCGCATTCGATTGCATCGCATGCGATGGAGCGCACTCTAGGGAGGGAGGGGGCTGGAGTCAATCTCCAACAGGGCGTGGTTCAGGGTTCGTTCATCGTATACGCTTCCATCGCACGCGATCATTCCGCCCCTTGCCAGGGCTGCCCGCTCATCATGGCGTTTGCGATTGCCTCGCATGCGATACATAATGTGGCATGCCTCCCGGGACGCACCCATGAAAGCCAACGAACACGCCCAGCCCACCGCCCTGGCGGACTTCCTCTGCTTCGCCGTCTATTCGACCAACCTGGCGTTCGGCAAGGTCTACCGCCCTCTCCTCGACGAACTGGGCCTCACGTACACGCAGTACGTCACCATCGTCGCGTTGTCGGAAGAGGACGACCAGACCGTGAGCGGACTGGGCGAGAAGCTCTTCCTGGAGTCGAACACGCTGACCCCGATCCTCAAGAAGCTCGAGGCGATGGGCCATCTCGAACGCACCCGCGACCCCGCCGACGAGCGCCAGGTGCGGGTTCGCCTGACCGAAAACGGACGGCGCTTGCGCGCAAAGGCGTTGAGCGCCGACCTCGGTGACGCCTGCGGCATCTCGACGGAAGACTTCACGCGCTTGCAGAAGGAAATCGTGGCCCTTCGGACCAACCTGCTGAAGGCGTCGCGCAAGGACCGGTGAGTGCCGAAGCGTCTCGCGTGACTACCTCAGTGTCTTGAATCCCGCGCGCACCTCCTCCGAGTAGAACTTCGGCTGTTCCCAGGCGGCGAAATGCCCGCCCTTGGGGAGCCTGTTGTAGTGGACCAGCTTCGGATACGCCTTCTCGGCCCAGCTCCTGGGCGCCTGGAAGAGCTCGTCGGGGAAGGCACTGACCGCCACGGGAATCGTGACGCCCTTGACGGCGAAGAACGGCGACTTGTTCTCCCAGTAGAGGCGCCCCGAGGAAACGCCGGTGTTGGTCAGCCAGAACAGAGTGACGTTGTCGAGCACGTCGTCCGGGGTCAGCCCTTCCGGGCTTCCATTGATCGAGCGCGCGATCATGTCCTGGCTCACCGGGTCGTGGTCGATCATGAAAGCCGCCAGCCCGACCGGTGAATCGGCCAGCCCAGTCAGCGTCTGCGGCCGATCGCCCATGAGCACGGCATAGCCGATGTGCCGATAGAAGGCGAACAGCTGGTCGGCCGCCTGCTTCTCTTCACCGGTGAGGTCTGCCGGCACCGGCTCGCCCAGGAACAGCGCCTTGTCGAGATCCGGCGGGACGACGTTGGCCATATTCGTGTGGATACCGACCAGTCCGGGCGGCGCCTTCAGCGCCATCATCTCGACCACGATCGCGCCCCAGTCGCCTCCCGCCGCGCCCCACTTGGTGTAACCGAGGCGATTCATCAGCGTGATGTAGGCGTCAGCGATCCGAGGCGGGTTCCAACCCGTCGTGGTGGGCCTGGCGGAGAACCCGTATCCGGGCATCGACGGAATCACCAGATGGAAGGCATCCGCTTCGGTCCCGCCGTGTGCCGTGGGATCGGTGAGCGGGCCGATGATCTTCATCTGCTCGATGATCGATCCTGGCCAGCCGTGCGCCACCAGCAGCGGAAACGCGTTTTCATGCTTCGACTTGATGTGCATGAAGTGGAAATCCAGACCGTCGATGCTGGTCACGAAGTTGGGCACGGCGTTGATCTGGGACTCGATCCGTCGCCAGTCGTACTTCGTTGCCCAGTGCTGCGCGAGTTTCTGGATGGTCGCCAGCTGTACGCCTTGCGACGAATCCTTGACCGTTTCGCGATCCGGCCAGCGCGCGGTTTCGATACGCCTGCGCAGATCGGCCAGCTCGGCATCAGTGGCCTTGTAAGTAAACGGACGTAGTTCAGCGGAACTGCTGCCCACTTCTTTCTTCTCTGCAACTTCGTTCATGGCTTTGTTCCTGTCTGAGCAACCAATCAAGCCCAATGGCGCAGCCGCCAGTGTCGTCGCGGTGGCGACGCACAGCCTGCGCCTCGTCTGGAAAGTGGAGTCGTTGTTCTCTTGCATGCGGCGTCCTTTGGCGTGCAGATGCCCGTCACGGGGAGCAGCCTCCCCATGGAAGATTCCACGCTCAAGATTCTTCGGTTGAGTGTGAGTGTGGCCAAGCGGCAACGCGTTGCCCTGCGAGCATCCGGCTCACAGAAGCGTTTTCGTTCCGTCGAGGCGCGCGCACTCCGTGCGCAACACGCGGGCAAAAGCCCTGAAAACAAACCGCTGCATCACCCTGTCCATCTGCAACCGTTGCGGTTGCCAGGTGATCGCATTCTGCGTGCCTGCCGACTCTACTTTTACGCCGCAGTGATTCGCGTTGCAACAGCTTTCAGAACATTTCACACACGCGTAAGCATCCGTGCGCAGAGCGGACAGGTGTTACGAAAATGAAGTTCACACTGCAGTCCGAGGACGATGCAGTTTGCAGCGCCGCAGGCCAGGAAATGAGCGCACAGGCGGTCGAAGGGAACAGGTCATTCAGTCCCGCATGTTGGCCCAGGTCTTGCGTACGGAGGGGATAACAGGACGCCCTGCTTCTGCGTGAAGGGCGTCACGAATCAGGGTTCGGGCACCCACACGAAGCTGTCTCCCTGGGCCTTGATGTGTCCCAGTCCGGGGAAAGGGAAATGCACCGCGTATACGCGCACGTTTCCGTCGTTGGCGCGTTGCAGCAGCGCGCGCCGGCTGGCCTGTGCAACCGGTGCGTTCTCGTCGTATGCCACCGTCCACTCCGGTCGCTGCACCGAGATGACGAAGTGATGTGCCGCATCGCCGATGTAAAGCAGGCGATCGTCACCCGATGCGATCTCGTAGGCGCTGTGCCCCGTCGTGTGTCCTGCGATATTCACCGCCGTGACCACACCCGGCACGAGTTCCGCACCAGGCTGGAACGTCACGACCTTCGGTGTGATCGCCGCGACGAGGGCCGCCGCATCCTTGTCGCCCTTGAGCGCCTCCCACTCCGCTGCCGACAGGTGGATGGCCGCGTTCGGGAATCCCAGCGCGCCATCGCGCGTCAGCAAGCCGCCGACGTGATCCTGGTGGCGATGCGAGATGAAGATGTCGGTGACCTGCGACGGCTCCACGTTGGCAGCACGCAGCGACGCAGGCAGGCGCCCGGCTCGCGCGAACGAGGCATCGGCAGCGCCGGTATCGAACAGCAGCACCTTCGCGCCACTGCGGACCAGCAGCGGCTGGATGCTCAGATGCAGCGTATCGGTCGGTTGGCCAGCGGCCGTCAGCAGGGCTGCGACATCGGCGGTCGACTGGCCGACCGCGAAGGTCTTGCCGTCGTTGGCGGCCTCGATGTCACCGTCCTTCAACGCGAAGGCATCCAGCGCACCGATCCGGAAACGGAACACATCCGCCTGCTCTGCAGGCTTCGTTGCCGAGGCCGGAGCAGGCTTGGCCGCGTCGCTGGCGGGCGGCTGGGGTTGCGAGCAGCCAACCAGCGTTGCGGTGGAAATCAGTGCGGCCAGCACAAGCGACACGTGCGTACGGTTCATGACGGTACCTGCGGGCAATGACTTCAGTGCAATGGAATGAAGGTCGCAACAGGGACCGCCGTGGACACCAAGCGGCTGTGACCTGTGCGCTACGTCTTCTCAAAGGGCTTATCGAGATTCGCAATCCTTGCGGAGAACTCGCGATCCATGAAGGTGCTGAGGAAGTGGATCAGGATGAAGCAACACGCCGCGCAGGCATCCTCTCCACCCGGGTCCGGCATGAGCTTGCCTTGCCCGAAGGCCTGGCGAATGGCGCCTGCCAGCGCGACCGGGTTCACCGGCCTGCCGGCCAGGTACTCCTCGACGAATCGCTTCTCGCTCCCGGCGTTAGCAAGGGTGGTGCGGAAGAACCTTTCGTGGCCGTCGATACTGCGCAGCTTCGCCATCACGCGGTCCTGCGCTCCCTCGGGCAGCGCCGCTTCCGAGTCCTTCTGCGCCCATCCAAGGCATTCGAGGAAATGCTCGAAAGCCGAGTAGCACAGCAGCAGCCTGAAGAGTGCGGTGTAACCGTGCACGGTGCTGTCGGCGAGGATAGCGAAGTCCGCGTGCTTGAATGATTTTGCGGCGCGGTAGCGTTCGCCGAAGCGGTTCACATCGCCGACCGAGACGCCCTCAGCGAATCCCATATAGGCGAACTTCTTGCGCAGCCTGTCCTCGTAGTCCGCCCATCGGGGCGGATAGTTCATCTTGTCAGCGGGCTTGGTCTTCACGGTGCTCCCTCAATTCTGGCGATCGGCGGCACCCGCCCTTGGCGAATGCCTGCAATGGGCGAAAGCGGAACACTAGCACCGATGCTCAACTGGACCGCAGTGGTGGCGGGCCGTACCCATCAGTCGAACAGCAGCTTCGTCTTGAAGAACGGCAGCATGTCGGTGTAAACGCGACCATCCAGGCCCCAGTTCCGATCGCCCCAGCCACCCCGATACTCTTCCGCCTCGTACGGAATTGCATACTCATCGAGTGTCCGGGTGAACGCCTGGAGCGAGACGATATGGTCGGCGACCGTGTCACCGCGTGCCCAATCGAACTTGATGCCACGCAACCGCTTCAAGCTGGACGCATGGCCGGCGACCTGGCGATCGAGGAAGAAGCCGTCCTGCAATCGTTGGGTCAGCGCGGCATCGACTTCCAGGCGGTCGCCGACGCGGCGGGCCGGTGGCGAAAAATAGAGTGGTGGCCGACCCGGATCGGGCAAGTGCGCCTGGAAGACCGAAGTGAAGACCAGCGAATAGCCATCCGCACGCAGATCGTCCGGCGACGCCGCTCGCTCAAGCAATGCCCAGTCGGGTCGCGAGAACATTGTCTGGACCCCCTGCCCGACACCGATCGGATGCAGGGCATAAACGGCGCCAAAGATGTCGGGGTAGCGCATGCCGAAGCGGATTGCGCCATGGCCGCCTGCACGGTCTCCCGCGATGCCGCGCGACGCCGCCTTCGGCAACGTCCGGTAGTGCTGGTCGACGTAGGGAACCAGCTCGCGGACCATAAAGTCCTCCCAGTTCCCCGTCGCAGCCGAATTGACGAACCAGGAAGTCCCCATCGGCGTCGTGAAGTCCGCGGTGACCACGATGACGTCGCCGATGACTCCCGCGGCGATGGCCGCATCGAACACACCTTTGGCGTCGTTGCCGGCAAACGGTGCCGTCTGATCCTCGAAGAAGTTCGAGAGGAAATAGACCACAGGAAAGCGTCGCCTGGATTCGGCATAGCCCGGGGGCAGATAGATCGTCGCCTTGCGCTGCGGGTTGATGCCGATCCGGCTGTTGGCGAAGCTGGTCGACTCGATCTGCGCCGTGACGAGGCGACTTTCGGCGGGAGCTGCTGGTGAAGGCAGGGCCAGCAGCAAGCCGGTCAGCCCGGTGAGGATGAGCGCAACGCGCTTCGCGACGCTGGCTGGCACGCGTTGCAGACCGCGGCGTGTGGAGTCCGACCCGTCTTTCGGTCCATCCGACATAGCGCACTCCCGACCAGGTGGGGCGACGTGGAGGCAAGGATACGGGAGTCGACAGGCGACGTCTGTGCAATTGGTGGGCCGTGACGGATTCGAACCGTCGACCAGCGGATTAAAAGTCCGATGCTCTACCGACTGAGCTAACGGCCCACTTGGAACTGTGTTGCGCTCGCGGTGCTTGCGGGCGCGGCCCGGCCTTGCGCCGGGGCGTGCATTCTAGCGCACGGCGCCTCCGCGATGCAGTCCGCGGCGGCGCCGTTATTCAGGCGTAACGGGTCGGGTCGGTCACGCCGGCCGCGACGAAGCCTTCCGCGCGCAGGCGGCAGGCGTCGCAATGTCCGCAGGCGCGGCCCTGGTCGTCGGCCTTGTAACACGACACGGTTTCGCCGAAATCCACGCCCAGGCGCACGCCTTCGCGGACGATGTCGGCCTTGCTCATGAACTGCAGCGGCGCGTGCACGCGGATGCCCGCGCCCTCGACGCCGGCCTTGGTGGCGAGGTTGGCCAGGTTCTGGAACGCGCTGATGAATTCGGGGCGGCAGTCGGGGTAGCCCGAGTAGTCGACGGCGTTGACGCCGCAGAAGATGTCGGCCGCGCCCAGCACTTCGGCCCAGCCCAGTGCGACCGACAGCATGATCGTGTTGCGCGCCGGCACGTAGGTCACCGGGATCGCGTCCTTGGCCGCGGCCTGGCCAATCGCGTGGCCGTCGTCGTCGGTCGGCACCGAGATGGATTCATCGGTGAGGGCCGATCCGCCGATGCTGCGCAGATCGACGTTGACGGTCTTGTGCGCGACCGCGCCGAGCGACTTCGACACGCGATCGGCGGCGTCGAGCTCGGAGGTATGGCGCTGGCCATATCGCACGCTCAATGCGTGCACCGCGAAGCCCTGCTCGCGGGCGATGGCGATGACAACAGCGGAGTCCATCCCGCCCGATACCAGGACCACGGCATTCTTCATCGCAATAACTTCCTCGGGGAGAACTGGAGGGCGAAGCAGGACGCGATCAGCGGCCCGGTTCGTCGCTCCACAGGATCTTGTGCAACTGCAGCTGGAACCGCACCGGCAACTTGTCGGCGACGATCCAGTCGGCCAGGTCGCTGGGCTTGATCTGGCTGAAGCTCGGCGAGAACAGCACGTCGCAGACCGCGGTCAGGCCATGCTCGGCGACCACCCCCTTGGCCCAGTCGTAGTCCTCGCGCGAGCAGATCACGAACTTCACCTGGTCGTGCGGGGTCAGCAGCGGCAGGTTCGACCACAGGTTGCGATGCACTTCCATCGACCCGGGTGTCTTGATGTCGAGGATGCGCGAGACGCGCGCGTCGACGTCGCTGATGTCGATTGCGCCGGAGGTCTCCAGCGATACCTCGTAACCGGCATCGCACAGGCGTCGCAGCAGGCCGATGCAGCGCTTCTGCGAGAGCGGCTCACCGCCGGTGACGCAGACGTGGCGGGCACCGTGGCCGGCGACTTCGGTCAGGATGTCGTCGATCTGGTGCCACTCGCCGCCGTGGAAGGCGTAGGCGGTGTCGCAGTACTGGCAGCGCAGCGGGCACCCGGTCAGGCGCACGAACACGGTCGGCCAGCCGATGCTGCGGGCTTCGCCCTGCAGGGAAAGGAAAATCTCGGTGATCCGCAGTCGCTCCGGCGACGTTGCGGCCGCTTCGGCGGGGACGGCGTTCATGCAGGCGATTTTAAAGGATATGGCCCCGAAGGGCTTGGCCCAAGCGGGCCGGGCCTTCGGCGGCCGGTCTTAACGAAGCCGGCCGAGCTGGATCGCGTTGAGGCGGTCGCTGGCGGTGCGGGCGGCATCGGAGCCGGGGTATTTGGTCGAAACCTCGGCCAGCGTGCGCTCCGCGGCTTCGACCTGCTTGAGCCCGAACTGCGACAGGCCGACCTTGAGCATCGCGCCCGGGGCCTTGTCGTGGGTCGGGAAGCGGTCCAACAGGGTCTGGAACTGGATCTGGGCCAGCTCGTAATTCTGGGTGACGTAGTAGCTCTCGCCGAGCCAGTACAACGCATTGGGGGCGTAGGCGCCCTGCGGGTAGGTGTCGACGAATGCCTGGAACAGGCGCGAGGACTCGACGTAGTCGCCGCCCTTGAGCGCGGTGAAGGCGGCATCGTAGGCAGCGCGCTCATCGGCGCCCTGCGCCAGCGAGCCCTTGTCACCATAGACCGCCGGTGGGCGGTCCTTGGCCGATGCGGACGGCGCCGCGGGTTTGCCAGGCTTGGTCGTCTTGGCCGGCGCTGCCGCCGGTACCGGGGTTCCGGTAGCCGCGGGCGGTACCGCGCCGCTCTCGAGCCGGTTCATGCGGCCGTCGAGGTCGAGGTATTGCGCCTTGCCGCTTTCGAGCAGCTGGCTGTTCTGCTGCTGCAGCTCTTCGATCTGCGAGCGCAGCGCCTGCACTTCGTTGCGCAGCTGGCTGACCTGGTTGAGCAGGTCGACGTTGCCCTGGTTGTTGGCGGCCTGCTGCTCGAGCACGGTCACGCGGTCAGCCAGGCTGGCGCGTTGCGCGGCAGCGGGCGCGGCGACCACGAGGGTCGCCGCGAACGCCATGGCCAGCAATGTCTTGCGAACCATCATTGCTTGATCGTCCAGGACCGCTTACTTGGCCGTGTAGACGATTTCGACGCGACGGTTCTTGGCCCAGCAATCCTCGTTCGAGTCGGTGCAGACCGGACGCTCTTCGCCGTAGCTGGTGACCGTGATCTGGCTGCCCGAGCCGCCATTGGCCTGGACGGCCGACGACACAGCGTTGCCGCGGCGCTCGCCGAGACCCAGGTTGTACTCGCGGCTGCCGCGCTCGTCGGCATGGCCTTCGAGGGTCATGCGCGAGGACGGACGGTCACGCAGGTACTTGGCGTGGCAACCGACGATGGCCTGGAACTCCGGACGCAGGTTGTCCTGATCGAAGTCGAAGTACACCACGCGCTGACGCAGGCAGGCGTCGGTGTCGAGGTCGTTCGGGCCGTACACGCCCGAGGTCGCCGGAGCTTCCGGAGCCGGGGTGGTGGTCGGCGTCTCGGCCGGCGGCGGGGTTTCCTTGACCTTCTTGGAGCAGGCCACGGCCGCGGTGCAGAGCACGGCGGTGAGCAGGATGCGAGCGGTGTTGTTCATGGATTTGTGTTCCTCGTCATTCGGGCGTGGGACAGATACGGGGCAAGCGGAAGTGAAACAAGAATACGTATTGCTGTATCGCCGGTTCCTCGGGCCTGGTCCATCAGGACCAACCGTCGGGATCAGCGAGGCAAACGGAACGGCCCCCAAGCCGGCTCACGCACGTCTCCATCCGCAAGCACCAGGCGCTGGCGCACCCGGGCATCGGACGAAACGGCATAGAGCACGCCCCGGCGGCCCTCGCGCGCAGCATAAAGGATC